>NZ_JBEYJA010000010.1:0-194846 GCF_040703815.1 Streptomyces sp. NPDC006743
AACGGCGTCCGCGCCGCCGCCCTGCACGGCGGCAAAACCCAGCCCCAGCGCACCCGCACCCTCACCCAGTTCAAAGACGGCCGCGTCAACGTCCTGGTCGCCACCAACGTCGCCGCCCGCGGCATCCACATCGACCACCTCGACCTCGTCGTCAACGTCGACCCCCCCACCGACCACAAGGACTACCTCCACCGCGGCGGACGCACCGCCCGCGCCGGACAGTCCGGCAGCGTCGTCACCCTCGTCACCCCCAGCCAGCGCCGCGACATGAACCGCCTCATGACCACCGCCGGCATCACCCCCCACATCACCCCCATCCACGCCGGCGACACCGAACTCCACCGCATCACCGGCGCCCGCACACCCCCCGGCACCCCCACCACCATCACCGAGCCCGCGGCGGAGTCCGCCCCGCGCCGTGCCGCAGGCTCCTCGTCCCGGGGGCGCCGCGGCGGCGCAGGCAAGGGCCGCCCGGCGGGCGAGGCCGCGCGCCGCGGTGACCGCAACCGGCGGCAGTCCGCCCCCGGCACCGGCGCACGGCGCACGGACAAGCCCGCCCGGCGCTCCGAGTAGTCGCCGGACCGCTGCTTGGGGGAGGAAAACCCGGTCACCGCGCCCGGCGGAAACCTCCTAGGGCCCGGAGCAGCGGCCGGGCCTGGGAAAGAGCCCGTCGTCAACGCCCGGAGCAGCGGTCCGGCGTGGGGAAAAGCCGTCAGCCCGTAGCAGCGGCCCGGCCCGGGGGAGAGTCCCGTCAGCACCCGGGGAACGGGCCGGTCACCGCTCCGCGTGGCTGCCGGTCACTGCTCCGAGTAGCTGAGGTCGCCCACGGTCCACGCGCTGACGTCCTTGATCGCGACGCGGTACATCCCGCCCGTCTCCGGGATACCGAGACTGCCCTGCAGGATCCGCGCGAGGTGGAAGTGCAGGTGCGTGGGCGCCCCGCCGCGGTCGGGCCGCGCTCCCCGGTGGCTGGTGAAGACGTCGGAGAACGGGCTCAGCCGCTCCGACGTCCTCAGCACCTCCGAGACACGTTCGCGCCACATGCTCTCGGGGGCCAGTCGGCCCGTGATGACGGCACCGTCCACGACCACGGTCAGCGACATCTGGTTGCTCGGCTGCGCCTCCACCATCGCCGCGACGGCGGTGAGCAGCTCATCAGCGTTCGGCATGGAGGCGATTGTATTCAGCGGACCGCCCGGTCCCACCCCGGGATCGGGCCGTGGTCCGGTCCGGGCCCGGACCGCCCTCTCTCCCGCGCCGTCCCGGTCACTTGATGCCGGTCGTGGCGATGCCCTGGACGATCTGCCGCTGGAAGACCAGGAAGACGGCGACGAGCGGCAGGAAGCCGAGCACCGAGGAGGCCATGACCTCGGCGTACTGGATGTTGGTGTTGTTGACCAGGGAGGCCAGTCCGACCGGGATGGTCTGCGACTTGGTCTGGTTCAGCACCAGCAGCGGCCACAGGAAGGCGTTCCACGAGGTGATGAAGGTGAGGATGGCGACCGTGGAGACGGCCGGGCGGCACAGCGGCATGCAGACCGTGGCGTAGACCCGCCACCAGCTCGCCCCGTCCAGGCGGGCGGCCTCGATCAGCGACCGGGGGATGCCCCGGAAGAACGCCTGGAAGACGAAGACGGACACCGGGGCGGCGACCGAGGGCAGGATGAGGGCCCAGAAGGTGCCGAGCAGGTGGAGCGAGCGGTACTCGATGAACTGCGGCAGCACCAGCGCCTCGCTGGGCAGCATCAGCCCGGCACCGACCAGGGCCAGCACCGCGGTCCGGCCGCGGAAGCGCAGCAGCGCCAGCGCGAAGCCCGCCATCGAGCAGAAGCCCACCGTGAAGAGCACGGCGAGGGACGAGATGACCAGGCTGTTCAGGTACCAGCTGCCGATCGGGTAGTGGTCCCACGCGTAGGAGTACGCGTGCAGGGACCAGCCGCCGGCGAACGGGGAGGTCGGGTCCTGCGTGATGGACCCGTCGGAGCGCAGTGAGGTGATCAGCGCCCAGGCGAAGGGCACCAGCCAGATCAGCGCGAACAGGGTCAGGCAGACGGCGCAGAGCCGGTTGAAGAGTTTCCCGCGGTCGAGCGCGGGCGCGGGAGCCGTCGTGGTGGCCCGCGGCTGGGTGATGCTGCTCAAGGGGTCCTCCACTCAGGCCGCGGAGCCGGACGCGTGGCGCCGCCGCAGCCCGTACCAGGCCGCCGATACCGCGACGATGATGACGAAATAGACCATGGTGGCGGCAGCGCCGTAGCCACCCCGGTAGGAGGTGAAACCGGTGTCGTAGATGTACTCGATGACCGGCCGGGTGGACTGGCTCGGGCCGCCCCCCAGGAGCAGGTAGATCTGGTCGAAGACCTTGAGCGAGGCGAGGATCTGCAGGATCAGCACCAGGCTCGTGGTCCGGCCGAGCAGCGGCACCGTGATGTGCCGGATCTGCTGCCAGGGCCCCGCCCCGTCGATCGCCGCCGCCTCGTACACCTCCGGTGGGACGTCCTGGATCGCGGCGGTGTAGAGGACGAAGTTGAACCCGAAGGTCCACCACAGCGTCATCAGCGTCACGGCGGTCCAGCCGCCGGCGGTGCTGCCGATGAAGTCGGGCACCGGCAGCCCCACGGCGCCGAACAGCTTGGGCAGCAGTCCGATCTGCGGGGTGTACATCCACAGGAAGATCAGCGCGACCACGGACGACGGGACCACGTACGGCGCGAAGAAGGCCAGGCGGTAGAAGGTGCGCCCGCGCGGCATGCGGGCGGCCAGGACGGCGACGGCCAGCGCGAGGACGACCAGCGGCGGGGTGGTCAGCAGGGTGAAGAGCACCGAGTGCCACAGGGCGTCCCAGAACAGCGGGTCGCCGACCACCTCGGAGTAGTTCGACAGGCCGACCCAGTCGCCCAGGCCGTCCTTGACGGTGGTGGTGTTGAAGAAACTGAGCACCACGCCCACGAGCAGCGGACCGACCAGGAACAGCAGGTAGATCACGAGGAAGGGCGCGCTGAGCAGCGCACCGGCCCGGCGTTCGGAGCGGGGCGGCCGCTCACGCGCCGGGGGTACCGCGGACGCCGTGGGTGCCGGTCGCGTGGGGACGGCGGTCGTCATGGGGCTGCCTCCTACTTCATCGTGACCGGCGGTCGGGCCGTGGTGTACCGCTTGAGGTCGGCGCGCATGCCGGCGACCGCGCCCCTGGGGCTGGTCCGCCCGGAGAGGACGTCGATGATCGTCGAGCCCACGGTGGACTGGAAGTCCGAGCCGGCGCCGGTGTACCAGGCAGCCGGGTCGTACTGGGCGTCGAAGGCGGCCCGCACGTAGTTGCGCTGCGGGGACTGGTCGAGGAACGCCTTGCTGCGCTGGGTCGGCAGCCACGCGGGGATGTGCCCGCCCTGCGCCCACACGGCGCTGTCGTCCAGCAGGCTCTTGATGAACCGGGCCGCGTCGCGGGTGCGGGCCGCGGAGCGGCCGGCGTTGCGCGGGACGACCAGCGCGTGCGAGTCGGCGTACGCCACCGGTTTCGGGCCGAGCAGCGCCGGGAACGGCACGACGTCGAAGCGGAAACCCTTGACCATGCGGTACGAGGGGATCTGCCACTCGCCGTCGAAGAGGAATCCGGCCTTGCCGGTGCTGAACAGGGCGTTCGCGCCGGAGCCGTTGAGGCTGCTGGGCATCAGACCGCCCGCGGTGAGGCTCCGCATGAAGGCGAACGTCTCCCGCATCGCCTCCTCGTCGATGCTGATGCGGGTGCCGGAGTCGGTGACGAGGGGGCCGGCGAGGCCCGAGTAGATCATGCTGAAGTACCGCCACGCCGTGGACGGGTCGGCGGTGATCGACATCACCGCCCCGTACTGGGCGCCGCCCTCCTCCTTCATCGCCTTGACGGCGTCCAGGAAGTCCTCCTTGCCCTTGAGCGGGACGAGGCCGTCGCCGCCGGGGGCGAGGAGCCCCGCCTTGCGGGCCAGGTCCACGTTGTAGAAGAGCACGAAGGGGTGCGTGTCCAGCGGGACCGCGTACGTCGTCCCGTCGACGGTGGCCTTCTTCCAGGCCGCCGGGGTGAAGCGGTCCGAGGTGACGCCCAGTTCACCGATCCCGGTGTGCTCGACCGGTTCGAGCAGACCGGCCGCGGCCAGCAGCGGCAACCGGGAGAGGTGGGCGATGCCGACGTCCGGGGGCGTACCGCTCGCCGTGGCCAGGGCCAGCTTCGTGTAGTACGGGTTTCCCCAGCCCAGGATGGTCGCTTCGAGGGAGGTCCCGGGGTTGGCCCTGCGGAAGGCGTCCTCCATCAGCACCATGTTGGCGCCGTCACCACCGGTGAAGAGGTTCCAGAAGATGACGTCCGCGGTGTCGGGCTGCGAGCCCGTCAGCCCGGACGCGAGCGGGGAGGAGCACGCCGCGAGCCCTCCGGTCAGGGCAAGGCCGCCGCCGAGGGCCAGGAACCGCCGGCGCGCCATCGCTGCGCTCATAGGGTTATTCACCTCGTCACGTCGGTGTGAACTCGATGGCGCAGACCCTGACACACGATTTGCAACGATGCAATAGATCGGCGGAAAGTGGCCTTGCGGACGGGTTCCGCAAGGTGCTGACGCCCGCGGGACGGAGGACGTCCGTGAAGAGCGGCCGCCGGGCGAAGAGCTCCGGCGGGGGCGAAGGACGCTCGCGTGGCGGGAGTGGAGGACGCCCGCGGGGTGGAGGACGCCCGCGGGGCGAAGACCTCCGGCGGGGGGCCGAGGACGCGCGCGAGGCGGGGCGAAGAGTGCCCGCAGGGTGGAGGACACCCGCCCGACGAACGGCATCCGCCGGACGAGGAGGGCGTCCGGCGGGGCGAAGGGCACCCGCCGGGCGGCTCGGGCGGGTCAGCCTCCCGACGGGTTCCGCGGGCTGTCCGGACTCTGCGGGCTGTTCGGGCTCTCGGGGCTGTTCCGGCGCTCCGGGCCCTGCGCGCGCGTGAACTCGTGGCTCCGCTCCACCTTCGCGACGTGCAGGGTGTACCGCTCGTACCACTCGTCCCGCCCGCGCCGCTGCGCCGCGCGGTGCTCCTCGTCGCCGCGCCACCGCGTGAGGGCGTCGGCGTCGCGGAAGTACCCGACGGTGATGCCCAGTCCGCCGGGAGTCTGCGCGTGGTCCATCCCCAGGAACCCGGGGATGTCCTTCACCAGCTCTTCCATGCGGGCGTTGGTCTCGCGGTAGCCACTCTGGTCCTGGGTGCGCACCGTCGTGAAGACAGCCACGTAGTAGGGGGGTTCATGGGCCGCGACGGGCAGGACAGGCGCTTGCGGGTGCTCGCTCATGGGACCACCGTAGGGCGGGGCCGCCCGGTGATCCAGCGTCTTTCCCACCCCGCGGACGGCCGCTCAGGGCGCCGGGGGCCGCCGCCGGGAGGACTCGCGGACCACCAGCCTGAAGGGGGTCGCCTCCTGTCTCGCCGTGACGGGCCCCGCACCGGCCGCCTCGGCGCCTTCCGGCCCGGGCCGGTCGGCGCCCTGGGCCCCGGGCCGCCGTCCGGTCTGCTCCTCCAGCAGGGTCAGCGCGCGTTCGGCGATGACGTCCAGGTCGGGGGCGACGGAGGTGAGGGGCGGGTGGGTGTAGGCCGACTCCTGGATGTCGTCGATGCCGGCCACCGCGACGTCCTCGGGCACGCGCACGCCGGAGGCGTCCAGGGCCCGCAGCGCCCCGACGGCCAGCGCGTCGTTGAACGCGAAGATCGCGTCGGGCAGCGGGCCGTCGCCCTCCAGCAACTCCCGTACGGCGGCGTAGCCCTGCTCCCTGGTCCAGTCGTCCACCGGTGCGACCAGCCAGTTCACCCGGCGCACCCGGGCCGCCGACATCGCCTGCCGGTAGCCCTCGGTGCGCTGGCGGCCGTTCTCGCTGCCGTTGCGGCCGAGCGCGACGATCCGGCGGCAGCCCTGCTCCAGCAGGTGCTCCACGGCGGTGCGGGCGGCGGCCACGTTGTCGATGCCGACCCGCGGGAACTGGTCGCCGACGCTGTGCTCGCCCAGCATGACCAGCGGGAAGTCCAAAGCCGCCGCGGCGCCGTCGGTGGCCGGCAGCGTCAGGGCGCTCAGCAGCACCCCGTCGGCCACGTTGGTCAGGCCGCCCTCCAGGATCCTCCGCTCCACCTCGCTGTCGCCCGCGGTCGCCTCGACCAGCACCGTGATCCCACGCCGTCCGGCGGCCCGGATGACGGCCTGGGCCAGTTCGGCGAAGTACGGCTCGGCGAGGAAGGGCACCGCGAGGGCGATGAACCCGGTGCGGCCCGACCGCAGGCCGCGGGCCATGTAGTCCATGCGGTAGCCGAGTTCGTCCAGCGAGCGCTGCACCTTGGCCCGGGTCTCCGGGCTCACGTGCGGGTAGCCGCTGACCACGTTCGACACCGTCCGCACCGACACCCCGGCGTGCTCGGCCACGTCCCGCATCCGCACTCTGGCCACTGGAGGGGCTCCTTCCCGTCGAATCGGCTCCCCGAGTCTGCCGCACGGGCGGCGGTGGGCGGACGCCGCACTCCGACGGGCCCCGACCGGGCTCCTGCCTCTCTTGCATCGATGCAAACGATCACTCATGATGGCAGCACTTCGATTATAGGAACGCTGAAGACGCCGACGCCGGGCCTGCCGGAAAGGCCTGCGGCATGCCGAAAAGGCAGAAGGAGGATCCGTGAGGGCGAGCGAGCAGGACGGGACGTATCCGAGGCCGATCCTGCGGCGGGAGCGGTGGCACAGCCTCGACGGACTCTGGGACTTCGGGTACGACGACGGTGACGTGGGCGAGCGCGACGCGTGGTTCGACGGGGAGGCGGCCGGCGGCTTCGACCGGCGGATCACCGTCCCGTACCCGCCCGAGGCGCCCGCCTCCGGGATCGGCGAGACCGCGCCGCACCGGGTCGTCTGGTACCGCCGCCGCATCCCCCACGAGATCCTCGCCGCCGGCGGCGGCGAGCGGGCCCTGATCCACTTCGGCGCCGTCGACCACCGCGCGAAGGTCTGGCTCGACGGCCGCCTGGTGGCCGAACACGTCGGCGGACAGAGCCCGTTCACCGCCGACGTCACCGGTGCGCTGCGGCCCGGCGCCGACGCGCACGTGCTCGTCGTGCGCGCCGAGGACGACCCGGCCGACCTGGCGCAGCCGCGCGGCAAACAGGACTGGCAGGACCGGCCGCACGCGGTCTGGTACGAGCGGACCACCGGCATCTGGCAGACCGTGTGGACGGAGACGGTGGCCGCCCAGCGCGTCACCGACCTGGCCTGGATCCCCGACCCCACGCGCGGTGTCCGCGCCGAGATCACCCTGGCCACGCCCCCCGCCACCCCGCTGACGGTGGAGATCGTGCTGAGCCTGGACGGCGAGGTGCTGGCCCGGAGCACCACCGAGGTCCGCACCCCGCGCAGCCGCATCGACGTGGCCGTCCCCGCCCTGCGCAACGGGATCGACCGCGAGGACCTGCTGTGGAGCCCCGAGCACCCCACCCTGATCGACGCGCGGGTCACCGTGCGCGACGCGGCCGCCTCGGCGGTCCTCGACACGGTGGACAGCTACGTGGGCCTGCGCAGCGCCGGTGTCGGCCGCGGCGCCTTCCTGCTCAACGACCGCCCCTACTACGTGCGTTCCGTGCTCAACCAGGGATACCGCCCGGACACCCTGATCGCGAACGCCGGGACCGCCGAGCTGCGCCGCGAGGTGGAGCTGATCAAGGCGATGGGCTTCAACGCGGTCCGGATCCACCAGAAGGCCGAGGACCCACGCTTCCTGTACTGGGCCGACCGGCTCGGTCTGCTGGTGTGGGGCGAGACGGGCGCCGCGTACGAGTTCGGCACCGAGGCGGTGGAGCTGCTCACCCGGGAGTGGCTGGATCTGGTCCGGCGCGACCGCAGTCACCCCTCGGTCGTCACCTGGGTGCCGGTCAACGAGAGCTGGGGCGCGTCGGACATCCCGCACGACCCGGCGCAGCGGCACTACTCCATCGCCCTGGCGAACCTCACCCGTGCCCTCGACCCGAGCCGGCCGGTGCTGTCCAACGAGGGCTGGGAGCACACCGACAGCGACATCCTCGGCGTGCACGACTACTGCGGCGACCCGGCGGAACTCACCCGCCGCTACGGTGACGCCGCCGCCTTCGAGGCGGTGCTGGCCGGTCCGGGTCCGCAGGGCCGGGTGCTCTCGGTCACCGAGCGGCAGAGCGAGCGGTACGCCGCGGGGGACGCGCCGCTGATGATCACCGAGTTCGGCGGACTGTCGGTGCGCGCCGGTGACGGCGACTTCTCCTACACCCGGACCGGCTCCGACACCCAGTACGCCGCGCTGCTGGACGGCCTGTTCGGTGCGCTGCGCTCCAGCCGGGTCGTCGCCGGCTTCTGCTACACGCAGTACATGGACACCGCGCAGGAGACCAACGGCCTGCTCTTCTCGGACGGTTCACCGAAGCTGCCGCTGGAGACGATCCGCCGCATCGTCACCGGAGAGGCCGCCGGTGAGACCGCCGCGGAGAAGGAGGAGGAGAAGGAGGAGGTGGAGGCGTAGCAAGGGGCAGGGGCAGGGGGCAGGTCACCGCGGTGACCTGCCCCCTGCCCGCGTGGTCAGAGATCGCCCTTGAGATACGAACGCGCCGCCGCCATGGCGTCCTTGTGCCGGTCCTCGGCGATGGCCTGGACCGGTGAGTCGTCCTCCAGCTGCGGGTTCATCCCGATCATCCAGGCTCTCGCCGTGTGACAGTTCTCGGCGAGGGTGATCATCTGGAAGACCTGGTAGGCGGCGCGCAGGCGCAGCTCGGAGTCGATGCGCGGACTGTTCTGGCCGCTGCACCACTTGCCGACCTGCTTGGGGTCCTCGATGCCCGCGATGAACGCCGTGAGCCGCTGACCGAAGTTGTCTTGCAGGAAGCGCGCGATGGCCGCGGTGGAGGCCTGCACCGTACCGGCGTGGGCGGTGGCCTCGGTCTCCCGGTCGGTCCGGCTGTCCGGGTCGGTCAGGGTCTGCATGATCTCCTCGATTCCTCGGCACACCGGCCGGTGTTCCGGACACCGCGGCGGAGGGTGGTGAGTGACGCCGCCCCGGGACACGCGGACGCGAGCCGCGGTGCGGCCAGGCGCGTGGGCACACGTGAGCCGGTGGGCTCACGCAGGCGGGTGGACACCGGTGAGCGGGAGGAGGTGACGGCGGTCGCGGACGCCGGCGCGGGCACGCGGACCGGCCGGTCGACGGTCGGCCGCGGCGCGTCGGTGGGTAACGGACGCCTGGTCAACATCGCTCCCCCCTGGGTGTCTTGAGGGAAGTCTACCCTCGCTCCCGCCGGCTACTCCACCGCTTTCCCCCCGGAAACCCCCCGGAAATCCCACCACCCCTCGTCCCGGAGAACCGGGGTGCGCACGCCCGGGGGCCGGAGGATTCAGGGGTGACCAGGGGATTTGCCCGGTCCGGTGGTGGGTAGGAAGCGGGTGGACGGGGGGCGCTGCGTGTTGTCCGCGCCACTCCTTCGGGCGACGGCCACGTGGCGTGAGGGCGCGCCCGGCCGCGGGGCGGGAAGGCCGGGGTGGACGGCCGTCGGAACAGTCCCGGGCCGGGGTGAACGGCCGTCAGAAGAGTCTCAGGCCGTACTCCGTGGCGATCTCCTGGAGCGCCGGGTCCTCCAGGCGGACGGGCCGGCGTTCGGCGTCCTCCAGGTCGACGTCCTCCAGGACCGCCCAGCACTGGCGGCCGCCGTAGCCGGAGCGGTACGCGATGCCCTGGGCCAGCCGGTGCCCGGTCCGGTCCCGCTGGGCCACCGTCCACGCGGCGATCTGGCGGGCGATCCTGCGGTCACCGCCGTGGATGTGCTCGTCGGTGAGCCGGTTCTCCACTCCCCAGGCGCTCAGTTCGCTGTGCAGTTCCTTCATGAGGACCTCGCGGGTCGCGGTCGCGTCGACGTCGAGGAAGCGGGCGTCCTTGGGCGGGACGACCCGGACCAGGACGTGGTCCTCGCGCCAGCCGGAGGCCAGGTGTCCCAGCCGCATGGTGCTGGGCCGGCGGTCCCAGTCGTTGCCGATCAGGCCGCGCATCCTCGGGTGGACCCGGAAGCGCGCCAGCGCCTCGGCGTAGCAGCCGGCCAGGTCGGTGGCGCAGTAGAGCATCCCGTAGGTGGCCAGGCTGAACCGGCCGGCGCTGGAGCCCTGGCTCGTCTCGGGCTCCAGCCGGTTGTACGCCAGCGGCTGTCTCCTCTTGCCCAGGCGCCACATGCCCCGCTCCGGGCCGTGGACGAGGGTCACGGGCGGTTCGTCGGCGTGCCGCGTCACGCGGTCGCCCTTCCCCCGCCGGCGGGCGCGGTACGGCGGGGCGGGCGGCCTGCGGGAGGGTACGTCCGGGGGGCGGCGGTGGTCGCCGCCGGGGAAGTGCCGTTCATTACACCCTCGCTGCTGGGCCGCTGATTGCCGTCGGGCCGCGCCGCCGGTGCGCGGGGCGCCGGCCGGCGCAGTACGTGCCCCGTGTGGTCCACCCGCGTGCCCGCCGGAGGTTGCGGGGGTGTCCGGCGCATGTTCCGGTGCGCGCCCGGTCCATGCTCCGGTGCATGTGCCGACGGGACATTCGAGCGATCATTGTCCCGCAACGGCTGTCCGCGGGGGCGGTTTTCGGCCCGCCCACGGGGGCGCGTGGGGGAGGCGCGGAGGCATCCGGAGGGCGCACGTCCGCCCTGGGAGCGCCGCCGGGGTGGGCCGGGGGTCGGCAAAGGCGCTCGAACCTCAGTAATCCCCCAGGTTCAGTTCGAACACGCTCAGACCCGCCTTTCCGGCCACCAGGAGCACGGGGTGCCCGTCCGGGTCCGTACCGTCGGCCGGCCGTGCCTGCAGGACGCCGAGTGGGCTGCCGGTCACGATGCGGGTCACCCGGCCGCGGGCGGTGACGTCCCACACGTGGACGGTCCCGCCGGGCCCGGTGGCCGCCAGGTGGGGCCGGCCGTCGGGCCCGGGGAAGCAGGTGAGCGCGGTGACCGGCCCGTCGGCGGCGTCCAGCGCGTCACCGTCCGGCCGCAGCGTCCCGGCGTCCCACAGGCGTACGGTCCCGTCCTCGCCGCCCGACGCCACGAGCGCCCGCTCGCCGGGCGCCGCCGGTACGACGGCCACGGCGTGCACCCCCTGCTGGCCGCAGTGGACGGGCGTGCCCACCGGCCCGGTGGCGGGGTCCCACCGCCGCAGGGTCCCGTCCGCCCCGGCCGAGACGACGAGCGGCCCCCGCCCGGTCTCCAGCACGGCCAGGTCCCGGACGCTCAGCATGTGGTCGTCCCAGCACGCGAGCCGGCTCTGGCGGCCGAGGTCCCACAGGCTCAGGGTGCCGTCCGCGCCGCCGGTGGCGAGCAGCGTCCGGCCGCCGTCCGGGAAGGCCACCATGGTCTGCACGGGCAGGCTGTGGCTGAGCAGGGTGCCGCGGCGCGCCGGGGCGTCGGCGAGATCGAGGCCGGCGCGCGGGCCGACCGACCACATCTGCACGCCCGCGTCGCTGTGCGCGGTGACCAGCAGGGGACCGTCCGAGGCCGTGGTCCAGGCGAACGCCGTCACGGTGGTGTCGCCGGCGGGCAGGGGCACGCGCGCGCCGGTGTCCGCGTTCCACAGCGCGGCCTCCTCCTCGTCGGCCACGGCGACCAGGAGCGGCCCGGCGGTCACCGACCGGCCCGGCAGCGCCGCGGCGGTCACCGACCGGCGGACCTGCGGTGCCGGGCGGCTGCCGTGCCCCGCCAGTCTCCAGCGGCGCAGGGTCCGGTCCGCGCCCGCGGAGACGACGAGCGGCGCGTCGCCCGGTACGGCGGTCAGCGCGAGCGGCGCGGCCGTGTGTCCTTCGAGCGGGCCGCCCACCGTGCGGAAGGTGCCGGTGCTCCACACCCGCAGGACGTGGTCGGCTCCGGCGGAGACCACGGCCGGCTCGCCGTCCACCGGGACGGCCACCAGAGCCGTGAGCGACCGGGCGGGGGACGGCGCCGCCGTCACCGTGCCGCCTTCGGCCGTCGCGTCCCAGAACCCGATGTGTCCCGAGTCGTCGCAGGTCACGAACTGGTTAGGGGCGGGCAGGTCGACGACGGCCCGCACCTCGTCCGGGTGCTCGCCCACCTCGACGATGTCCCGGCCCGGCCGCCACAGGCGCACGGACCGGCCCTGTGCGACGGCGAGCGCCGTGCCCTGCGCCCGCGCCAGTCCCACGCCGGTCACGATCGCCGGTGCGGCCTCCAGGGACGGAAGCCGGGCCGCCCCGTCGTCGACGACCTGGAAGGTGACCGGATCCAGTGCCGTGAGGTGACCGTCGCTGTGGGCGACGAGCACGCGGGGCGGGCCGTCCGCCGGGGTGAGCAGCGTGAGGCCGCTGACCCAGGTGCGGGGGCGGTGGACGGCCTCGGAGAGCAGCTGGCCCCGGGCGCTGTTCCACACCCGTACGGTGCCGTCCGTGCCGCCGGAGAGCAGCAGGTCGTCCGGCAGGGGCAGCAGGTGCTGGAGGGCGCCGCCGTGGGTGTGCGACGGGGCGCCGACCGGAGCGCCGTACGTCTCCCACCTGCGCAGCGTCCCGTGGCTGTCGCCGGTGACCAGCAGGTGCCGGCCGTCCGACGTCGTGGTGTGGGCCAGCGACTCGATGACGGTGTCCGTGACCGCCAGGACGTTGTCGGGGGCGCTCCAGTCGCTCCACAGCGGGGTGAGGCGCGAACCCGCCAGCCGCCGCGCCGCCGCGGGCACGGCCGACAGCGGTGTACGGCGGCGGGTCGCGGCGTGGTGCGCGAGGTGCAGGCTCGTCAGCCGGGCCCCGGGGCCGGCGTCGCCGAGGAAGGGTTCGATCCCAGCCCAGGCCTCCAGCCACTCCTGCCGCTGCCCGGCGTCGCCCGTGCGCCGCAGCAGCGTGCGGACCTTCCGGCTGGACTCCCAGGGCAGCACGGCGAGCGGCACGTGCGCGTCGTCGAGTACGTCACCCCGCGCGGCGTGGTCGGCGAGGTGCCGGCTCAGATAGGGGTGCGGCGGGACGGCCGGGTCCTGTGCGACCAGCTTGGCCAGCGCCTTCGCGATGAGCCGGTGCGCCTCGCCCGGCGCACCCCAGCGCCCGGCGCCGGCGCCCGTGTCAGCACTGGTCATGCCGGCTGCTCCCGCGGGCTCGTGTGCTCGGGGGAGGCGGCCGGAGCGGCGGGGGCGGGGAGGGCCGGCTGGGTCGGCGGGGTGGGTGGGGGTGGCGGGGCCACAGGGGCGGGAAGGGTTTCACTCCCCGCTGCGGTCCCGCCCGGCGGCACGGTCCCGCGCCACGGCACGGTCTCGTCCGACGGATCGCCGCTCCCCGCGGGGAGACCCTCACCCGGCAGGCCGGCCACGGGCTGCGCGGCCGCCTCGCCCTGCGCGGGGACCCCCACCTGCGCGGCCGCCTCGCCCGGCGCGGCCGTCCCGCCCGGCGCCGGGTCCCCGTCCCGCGGGCCGGCCAGGAGGTCCTGGCGGGGGTCGCGGAGGATCTCGGCGAGGCGTTCGTGGGCCGGGCGGTAGACGAGGCGGTCGTCCTCGTGGTCGTGGGCCAGGTAGCCCGAGAGGCCGCCGCGCAGCAGGGTGGCGATCATGCGGTCCGGGTCCTCGATCGGCCGGCCCAACAGCGCGCCGGCCACCGTCGGCCACACGTTCGACCAGGGGATGCCCGCGCCGAGGGCGAACGCGCCGGAGCGCAGGAGGGCGAGGGCCACCTCGGCGGGCAGGCCCTCCGCCTCCGCCAGCAGCAGGTCGCGGCGGAGCAGTCCGGTGGTCCCCGCGTGCAGCAGCTCGCGCCACCGGGGGCTGGCGACCAGTGCCGCCGGATCGGCGGCGGTCCGCAGTTGCTCGCCCGCGAGCCGGGCGTCGAGGAACGAGGGCCACACCTCGTCGGCGACCGTCACGGCGGCCTCGCGCACGCCCGCCCGGACGGCGGAGCCGGTGGTGCCGTCGGGGGCAGTGGTGCCGTCGGGGCCCGGACCGATGAGCGCCTCCACGTAGTCCGCGATGTCGTCACGGCTGCCGGGCCCGTCCGTGCGCAGGACCGTCGCCGAGGGGAAGACCTCGCGCAACGCGGAGAGCAGCCCCGGGTCCTGGCTCCCGGCCCGCGCCTGTCCGGTGACCTGCCCGCCGCCGGCCGGGTCCGCCGCGTCCGCGCCGCCCGCGACCGCACCTTCCATGGCCGCACCCTCCCTCGCCGCCCCGCCCCCGGCCCGGCCCTCGGTGACCGGGCCCTCCGTGCCCACGCCCCCCGCCGCCGGGCCCTCCGTGCCCGAGCCGCCCGTGCCCGGCCCCTCCGTCTCCGCGCCCCCCGTGACCGTCTCCGCGGTCTCCTCCCCGGCAGGCGGCCGGCTGCTGCGTACGCCGATGACCAGGCTGAGGCGCCGCCGGGCGGAGGCGGGGCGGCGGGGGGCCGGGAGGGAGGCCGCGGGCGGGGGTGCGCAGTGGGCGCTGAGCGGGGCGAGGACGCCGTACACGATGCGGAACGGCTCGACCGCCTCGTCGAGCCCGTCCAGCACCACGGTCACCGGGTCGCCCGGCTCGGCGAGGTAGGCGTCGAGCAGGGCGGTCCACCGCTCCACCGGGTCGTCCGTGGGGCCGGGCGGGGCCGGCTCGACGCCCAGCCCCAGGAGCAGTTCCCGCAGCACGTCGGCGGCGGAGTGCCGGCGGGCCAGGACGGCGACCGTGACGGCGTCCGGCGCGGGGACGGTCCCCGGCGGCGCCGAACCGACGGCGTCGCGGTAGCGGGGGTGGGTGCAAAACAGCGGGTCGCTGAGCGTCACCGCTCGCCCCAGCACCGCCGACTTCCCGCTCCCGGCGGTGCCGGTCAGCAGCAGGACACCGCCCGGCCGGCCGAGGAAGGCGGTCAGTTCCCGGTTGAGCCGGCGCCGTCCGCTGAAGTACCAGCCCGGGTCGTCCTCCTGGGGGCGTCCGCTGGCCCGGGCGAGCCACACGTCGATGTCGTCGGCGGGCGTGGCGACCTGGCGGCGCGCCGGTGCGACCACCTCGCGCGGCGGCCGGTACCCGGGGTTGGGCAGGCACGGCGTGAGGGTGGTCTGCCCGGCGCCCTCGACGATCCGGTGCAGCCGGTGCTTGCGCCGCTCCGCGTCGGAGCCCAGCTCGTTCTCGAACTCGGTCATCAGGTGGGCCACGCTCAGCCACGGGCTGGTGATCTGCGCGGTGGTGCGCAGCCGGTCGAGGACGCGGCGCAGCACCGACGGGAAGCGCCGTACGTGGACGAGCTGGTCGTGGTCGCAGGTGGCGATCACCTCCAGGGACCCGCCGTGGCGCCGCTTCGGGCCGATCTCCCGGCACAGCCGCACCAGTTCGTCGGCGACGCCCCGGGCGTAGCAGGTGTTGACGATGACCAGGACGTGTTCGGCGTGCGAGTCCAGGGCGGCGGCGACGATCTCGCTGGTGCGCACGGCCGTGGCGAGCTGACGGCGGGGTTCCGTCCTCGGCAGTTGCAAGAAGTGCGTGCCCGAGGCGCCCAGTCTGCCGTGTCCGGTGACGAAGAGGACCAGTGCCTTGCCCCGGGTCTCGCGCACCCCGGCCTCGTGGAGGAACCGCTCCACGTCGTGGCGTTCGAGCAGTTCGGGCTGGGGCACCTTGTGGAAGGGTTCCGCGGCGCCCGGCGGGCACCACCACTCGTCGAGGACGGCGAGCTGTTCGTCGATGCCGTCGGCGAACTCGCCCGCGTCGTCGCCGTAGTCGCGGACCGCGACGGTCACCAGCACGCGCTCGGCCGGCTCTCCGGCCGGGCCGCGGCCGCCCTCGCCCGGTCCGCCCGGCGGCTCGCCCGACGGCGTGTTCCCTCTTCCGGCAAGTGCGCCCGCCCCCCGCTGCATGCTCCCTATTCTTCCGTCATGAGCCCAGCGTCGCAGCAGTATCCGGCACCCGAACGGCCCTATCACCTGCCCGGCCTGTCCCCGAACACCACCCAGGACGCCGTGGTCGTCGTCCCCGGCATCATGGGCAGCGAGCTGTACGACGTGGAGCGGGACGCGGTGGTCTGGGGGCTGGCGGACGCCGGCTGGCTGCTGCGCGCCTGGACCACGCCCGGGGGCCTGCGCCCGCTGCACCTGACACCGGACGAGCGCGAGGGGCGGCTGGGCCGCATCCGTGCCCGGCGGCTGCTGGCCACGCCCGCCTGGAGTCCCGTGCTGCGCGGGGTGGAGCCGTACACCGACCTGGTCGCGACCGTCACGCGCAGCGTGGCCGACCCGGCGGCGGTGCTGGAGTTCCCCTACGACTGGCGGCTGCCCGTGGCCGTCAACGCACGCCTGCTCGCCGCGGCGGCGCGGGCGCATCTCGAACGGTGGCGCGCGCACCCGGCGCACGCGGCGGCGCGCAGGCACCGCGTCGACGAGCGCGAGGGCCGGCTGGTGTTCGTCGCCCACTCCATGGGCGGCCTGCTCACCCTGGCCGCGCTCACCGACGGCCCGGACGGCGACCTCGCGGCGGACACCCGGGGGGTGTTCACGCTCGGTACGCCCTTCCAGGGGTCGGCCGCCGCCGCGCTGATCCTCAACACCGGCCGGGGCACGCCGGTGCCGCTGCCGCACGGGCGGCTGCGCGACCTGGCGACGACCCTGCCGGGCCTGCACGACCTGCTGCCGACGTTCCCGTGCCTGGACGAGGGCCTGGACGTCCGCGCGCTCACCCCCGTCGACGTCGCCGACCTCGGCGGGGACAAGGACCTCGCCGAGCAGTCGCGGGCGTTCCACGAGCGGCTGCGCGGCCGGACGCTGCCCGGGCACCGGGCGGTGGCCGGCATCAGCCAGCGCACGGTGCAGTCGCTGGCGCTGCGCCAGGGCGTCGTGGTGCCCTTCGAGCACTGCTACCGGCAGCACAGCGACGGCGAGCTGATGCGGGACGCGGACGGTGTGCCGCGCCGCTTCGACGTGGCGGGCGACGGAACCGTGCACAAGGAGTCCGCCTCCCTGACCCGGGCGACGGTGCCGCTGGCCCTCCAGCACGGGGCACTGGCCAAGGGGCAGGCGGCACTGGACGCGGTCACCTCGTTCCTGGAGGAGGACGAGCACCTCGGCCCGCCGCAGGCCGCGGCGGGCCTGGGGCTGCGGGTGCCGGACCTCGTCGCGCCCGGCACGCCGTGGCCGGTCCACGTGCACGGCGCGGACGGCCCGGCGGGGCTGGAGTGCACGGTCGAGGAGGTGGGCGCGCCGGGCGGCTTCCGCGCGCGCACCGCTCTGTACGCCGAGTACGTGGAGGAGGCGGGGGACGCGGGGGGCGCCGGGGAGTGGGGCGACGAGGTCGTCACCGGACGTGTCACCGTGCCGTCGCCGGGGCTGTACCGGGTCACGCTCGACTCGGGCGACGACACGCCGCTGACCCAGCTCGTCCTGGCGGGACCGACCGGGCCGGAGCGCGACGGCTGACCGCGGACGGCCGCCGGGCGGCGCGCTCGCGCGTGGAGGCGACCGTCACATCCGCCCGACCGGCGGCCCTCGCACCCGCCCGACCGGCTGTCGCCCTGCCCACCCGACGCGCCCCCGGCGGCCGGTCCACCCGCACATCCGGCAGTCGTCACACCCGCGCATCCGCAGCCGGTCACGCTCGCCGAGAACCTCACGGCCGAGGAACAGGCGCCCCGCCCGCGCGACCGCGGCCGTCCCGCCCGTACGGACACGGCCACCGTCCCGCCCCTGCGGGCACGGCGGCCGTCATGCCCGCGCAACCAAGGCCGGGTCAGGTCTTTCCCCGTGGTTCACCAAGGACTGGTGGGCTGCACTCCGTCGGCAGCCGCAAGGCATCCGTACGCCACACCCGTCGTACGGCCGTTCCAAGGAGTCGCTCCCATGCACAGACCCACCCGTCGCCAGCTCACGATCGCCACCGCGCTGGCCGCCGCCACCGCGGCCGCCCTGACCGCCACCACCGTGGCCGGCGCCTCGGACACCGCGCAGCACGCCCGGCACGCCGTCCAGGGCGGCAAGGCGAAGAACGTCATCCTGCTGATCGGCGACGGTATGGGTGACTCCGAGATCACCCTCGCCCGGGACTACACGGTGGGCGCGGCCGGCCGTCTGAACATGGACCGGTTCCCGCTCACCGGCGCCTACACGACGTACGCGGTGCACGCCGACGGCACCCCCGACTACGTCACCGACTCCGCCGCCAGCGGCACCGGCTGGGCCACCGGCCGCAAGACGGTCAACGGCCGCATCTCCAAGACGCCGGACACGGACAAGGCCGTCCCCACGATCCTGGAGCTGGCGCAGAAGAACGGCTACGCGACCGGCAGCGTCACCACCGCGGAACTCACCGACGCCACCCCGGCGGTGCTCGCCTCGCACGCCACCGACCGTTCCTGCCAGGGACCGGCCGACATGGCCAAGTGCCCCACGGACACCCTCCGGGCCGGCGGCCCCGGCTCCATCGCCGAGCAGTCCGTCAACCACAAGGTGGACGTCCTCTTCGGCGGCGGCAGGCAGCGCTTCGACCAGAAGGTCACCGACGGGAAGTACAAGGGACTGACCGTCACCCAGCAGGCGCAGAAGCTCGGCTACCAGGTCGTCACCGACGCCGCGTCGATGAAGGCGGCGAAGCCGGGCCGGCCGGTCCTCGGCCTGTTCGCCCAGGGCAACGTGCCGGTGGAGTGGACCGGCAAGGCGGCCGCCGTCGGCGGCACCGCCCCGCAGCGGTGCGTGACCTCCAACCCGCAGCGCCCGGCGAGCACGCCGAGCCTGGCCGACTCCGCCACCAAGGCGATCCAGCTCCTGGAGGCCAAGCAGCGGCACGGCCACTCCCAGCAGGGCTTCTTCCTGCAGATCGAGGGCGCCTCGATCGACAAGCAGGACCACGCCGCCGACCCGTGCGGCCAGATCGGTGAGACCGCGGCCTTCGACCGGGCGGTCGAGGTGGCCCGCGACTACGCCGCCAAGCACCCCGACACGCTCGTGGTGACCACCGCCGACCACGGCCACAGCAGCCAGATCGTCCCGGTGGACGCCACCCCGCCCGGGCTGTCCTCCACCCTGGTCACCGACGAGGGCCGGCAGCTGAAGGTCAACTACTCGACCAACACGCCGGGCCAGTCCCAGGAGCACACCGGCACCGAGGTCCGTATCGCCGCCCAGGGACCGCAGGCCTACCGCGTCCTCGGCGTCACCGACCAGACCGACCTGTTCACCACCGTGCGCGAGGCCCTGCGCCTGCGCTGAGTCCCGCGGCCCGTCGGCCGCCCGAGCGGGTGCGGGGAGAGGAGCGACACCTCCTCTCCCCGCACCCCTCAGCGCTTTTCCGGGGCGCGCAGGGCGGGGAAGCCGTGCCTGCGCGCCCCGGCCACGACGAGCAGCACCGGCACCAGCAGGGCCAGCACCGTCCACGGGAAGGAGCCCGGCCCGGCCGCGTCGAGCAGGAGGCCGCCCGCCGCTCCGCCGACGGCCATGAACGAGTTCCAGGTGGTCACCAGCAGGGGCTGCGCCCGGTCGCCGCCGGCCCCGGTCACCGCCGTCTGCAGCAGGGTGGACACCCCGCCCCAGCCCAGGCCCCACAGCACCACCGCCGGGTACACCAGGGCGGCGCCGCCGCCGGGCACGGCCAGCAGCGCGGCGGCCGTCAGGAAGGCCGCGGTGCTCGCCAGCGTCAGCGGCCGCAGCAGGCGGTCGACCAGGGCGCCGGTGACGGCGATGCCCGCCACCGAGGCGACGCCGAGCACCAGCAGGACCGTGTCCCGGGCGCCGCCCATGCCGCGCGCGTCCAGGAACGCGGCGACGTAGGTGTAGAGGATGTTGTGCGCCAGGACGTAGGCGGCGACGACGAACAGCACCGGGACCACTCCGGGCAGCCGCAGCGCCCCCAGCACCGGCTCCCTGGTCCGGGACCGCCGGCCGGGGTGGTCCGGGACCGACACGGCGATCCACCCGGCGAGCCCCGCCGAGACCGCGCTCACCAGGACGAACGTCGCCCGCCAGCCGACCAGGCCGCCCAGCAGGGTGCCGAGGGGGATGCCCAGGGAGAGCGCCAGCGGAACTCCGGCCATGGTGATCGCGATGGCCCGGCCCACCAGGTGCGGGGGCGCCAACCGGCGGGCGTACCCGACGAGTTCGGCCCACACCACGGCGGCGGCGACCCCGGCGGCGGCGCGGACCGCCATGGTCAGCAGGTAGTCGGAGGAGAGCGCGGTCACCGTGTTGGCCACGGCGAAGGTGACGACGGCCGCCAGGACCAGCCGCTTGCGGCGCCAGGCAGCCGTGGCCGCGGTCACGGGCAGCGCCGTCAGGCCGGTGGCGACGGCGTAGACCGTCAGGGTCTGCCCGGCGGCGGACTCGCCGACGGAGAGGCCGCGGGCCATCTCGGGCAGCACACCGGCCGGCAGGGCCTCGGTGACAATGGCCATGAAGGCCGCCGTGGCCAGGGCGAGCAGCGGGGAGAGCGGGAGCCCGCCGCGTTCTTGGCCGGGCGGGGGCGCGGTGGAGGGTCCGGCAGCAGGGACGTCCGTCGGGCGTCCGGGCTCGGACATCTGCGACATCGACATGCCTGTTAGAGTTCAACCTTCACATGTATGTGAGGGTCAACGCGACATGGTGTGAGGTGGGTCACATGCGCATCGGGGAGCTGTCCGACCGCACGGGAACCCCGCGCCGGCTGCTGCGCTACTACGAGGAGCAGGGGCTGCTCACCTCCGAACGCTGCCCGAACGGCTACCGCGACTACGACGAGCGCAGCGTGGACCGCGTGCTCCAGATCAGGGGGCTGCTGGACTCCGGGCTGCCCACCCGGGTCATCAAGCAGATCCTGCCCTGCCTGAAGAAGCCCCGGTCCATCCAGGTCGCCGACGCCACCCCGGAGACGATCGCCACACTGGAGCGCGAGCGCGACCGGATGACGCGGCGGATCGAGTGCCTGGTGCGCAGCCGGGACGCCATCGCCGTGTACGTGGACGCCGTCCTCGCCGAGCAGCGGGGCGCCGCCCCGTCCCCCGCCTGACGGTCTCGTCCGCCGCGCAGCGGGTCACCGCCGTCCGGCACGTGCGGGCGCCGTACGGCCTCGCCCGCCGCGCTCTTCCGCGCCCCCCGCGCACGACCGCGGCCCGCGCGCCCCCGGCCACCCGCGGCGCTCCCCGCCCCGGAGCGTGCCCCGGCTCACGGCACCGACCCGGCCGTCCGGGCAACCACACCTCCGGCTGCTAACGTCTACCAACCTGTAGACGTTCATCTGTCGGACAACCCGACTTCACGAGGATTCCACTCCTGCACCCACGAGCGTTCACCGCGGCGCTCCCGCCCTAGAGAACCTGGCCCGGAGATCCACCTGATGACGACTTCCTCCCCGACCGCCCTTGCGCTCGACGGCGCGTCCATCGACGGCGGCCTCTACACCGACGTCACCGACTTCGCCCGCCACACGCACTGGCTGAACGGGACGGCCGCCGCCTACTCCTCCGTCGGCATGGGCGTCTTCGTGGTCCTGCTGCTGGCGGCCTGGTGGGGCGCCCGGCGGCAGGGGAACTCGGTGATGACCGCCGTACTGGCGACGCCGTTCGCCGTCGTCATCTCCTACGTCGCCAACACCGGCATCAAGGACGTCTTCGAGGAGCCCCGCCCCTGCCGGGCCCTGCCGCACGACTTCCTCATCGAGGCGTGCCCCCCGGTGGACGACTACGCCTTCCCCAGCAACCACACCACGGTCGCCTTCGCCTTCGCGGTCGCGCTGCTGATCGTCAGCCGGTGGCTGGGCTCGATCGCGCTGCTCGCCGCCGTGGCGATGGGCGCCTCGCGGGTCTACGTCGGCGCCCACTACCCGCACGACGTCGCCGTCGGCGCCGTGGTCGGCAGCCTCGTCTCCGTCCTCGTCGTGCTGCTGGCCTTCCGGTTCTGCACCCCGCTGGTGCAGCGCCTGCGGGCGGGGGCGCTGCGCCCGCTGCTCGCCGCTCAGACGCCCTGAGCGTCCTCCCCGGCCGCGTTCCCGGCCCCGGCCCCCGCGGCCGGGGCCGCCGCGTGCCGGGGGTGCGCCGCACCGCCGGGCCGAGCCGTCCCGCCCGTGAGGGCCGCTTCGACGGCGGCCAGGCGGTCGGCCAGCAGGGCGAGGGCGGCGGTCGCGCGGACCAGCGGGTCCTCGGCGGGGCCGCCCAGCGCCCGGCCGCGGGCGTACGCGGCCTTCAGGGCCGCCCAGCGCTCCGCCTGCTCCGCGGTGAGCGTGCCGCGCAGCTCGGCCAGCTTCAGCAGGTTGGCCTCCGCCCCGGTGGCGAGGGTCTGCGCCTCGGCCGTGAAGTGGTCCACGACGACGGCGGCCGCCTCGGCCTCGTTCATGACCGGCCGCAGCCGCTGCGCGATCTTGTTCATGGTGCGGTACGAACCCTGGAGCCGGAACGGCGGCTCGGTGCGCGTCTCCTGCGAGCGGGCGGCGGAGGCGATGTACGCGGCGTTCACCGCGAGGACCGTCTCCCGCGCGGTGAGCAGGTGGCGCAGCACGCCCGTGATCTGCTCCAGCTCGGCCGGGGCGCAGGGGTGCGCGAGCCGGTCCGCGCGGGCCGCGGGGTCCCCCTGCGCCAGCCGGACCAGCAGCTGGAGGTCCTGGCGGTCGCGGCCGGCCAGCGGCGCGAGCACCGGGTTGGCGGTGAGCGCGTTCTCCAGGAAGCTCAGCGCGAAGACGTCCTCCTTGCCGGTGAGCACGTCACCGAGGTTCCACACGTCGGCGCGGTCGGCGAGCATGTCGGGCACGCGGAAGCGCTCGCCGGACTCGGTGTACGGGTTGCCGGTCATGCAGACCGCGAAGCGCTTGCCGCGCAGGTCGTAGGTGCGCGGCTCGCCGTCGCGCACGCCCTCGACGCGGCGGGTGGCGTCGCACAGCGGGATGAACTTCTGCAGCAGCTCGGGTGAGGTGTGCTGGATGTCGTCCAGGTGCAGCAGCGTGTTGTTGCCCGCCGCCAGCGCGAAGTTGATCTTCTCGACCTCCTGGCGGGCGGTGGCGTTCGGGGCCTCGGCCGGGTCGAGCGAGGTGACCGCGTGGCCGAGGGCCGGGCCGCTGACCCGCACCATCATCAGTCCCAGCCGGTCGGCGACGTACTCCATCAGCGTCGTCTTGCCGTAGCCGGGCGGGGAGACGAGCAGCAGCAGACCACCGGTGTCGGTCCGCTTGTCCTGCCCCGCGGTGCCGATCTGGCGGGCCAGGCTGTCGCCGACGAGCGGCAGGTACACCTCGTCGATGAGGCGGTTGCGGACGAAGGCCGCCAGGGAACGCGGGCGGTGCTCGTCCAGCCGGAGCCGCGCGCGCTCGGCCGCCACCAGTTCGGCGCGCCGGCGCTGGTGCGCCCGGAAGGCGGGGACGTCACGGCGCGCGAAGCGGTCCGTGCGGGCCAGGAACTCGTCGAGCCGCAGCGCAAGGGAGCGGCCGTGGATGCGCGGGTGGGTGCCGAGCAGCCCCTCGGCCACGGTCACCGGGGAGGCGTCGCACTCGTAGCGCGGCAGGTCCGCGCACAGCTCGGCGGCCACCGCCTCGGCCAGGTCCCCGGCCGTGACCTCGCTGCCGGTGGAGTCGGCGTACGCCGACAGCCACGCCCCGGCGAGCTGGCGGCGCGCGGCCAGGTCACCGAGCGCGGCCAGGTCCTCGTCGTAGGCCGACCCGCCCACGGTCCGGCGGAACTTGTCCAGCAGGGTGCGGGTGGCGGCGGCGACGGCGAAGCCGTCGGGACCGGTCGTCAGCTCCTCGAAGAGGTACGCGGCGGCGGCGCGCGCCGCCTCCCGAGCGCCGTCCGTGTCCCCGGCGGGGTGCGCGTCCGGCCGCTCGCCGGCGGCCTCCGGGCCGCCCCCGCCGGACGCCCCCGGCCCCCCGCCGGCCGCCCGCGCAAGCCCGGCCCCCCGGTCCTGGGCGCCACCGGTCCCGGCGCCCTCGCCCGGGACGGGCCCCCACCCGTCCGTGCGGGCGGCGGCCCCGGCCGTCCATCCCACGATCGCCTCCGCGAGTTCCTCCTCCAGTTCGGTCACGGCGCCCGCCGCCGCCGGGCCGAACGTGTCTCGGGCCCGGGCCAGGGAGCGGGCCCGCCGGGTCCAGGCGGCGCGGGCGTCCGGCGCGGTGCCGTGCGCCCAGAACAACTGGGCGGCGGCGCGGGCGGCGGGTTCGTGGCGCAGCACGCCCACCCGTTCGTACAGCGGGAGCAGGGCGGTGAGG
This sequence comes from Streptomyces sp. NPDC006743, assembly GCF_040703815.1. Lineage (NCBI taxonomy): Bacteria > Bacillati > Actinomycetota > Actinomycetes > Kitasatosporales > Streptomycetaceae > Streptomyces > Streptomyces sp. NPDC006743. The sequence continues at coordinate 24,063 of NZ_JBEYJA010000010.1, forward strand.
ACGGCCGTGGCGTCGTGGTCGTGGACACCCCGCTCGTACCCCTCGTCGTAGGCCTCCTCGGCGGCCCGGCGGACCAGTCCCGGCAGGTCGTCGGCGGCCGCGAGCGCGGCCGGCCCGTGCTCGCGCAGCAGCCGGGCGGCCAGGTACTCGCCGCGGTAGACCTCCGGCGACTCCGATGGCAGCTGCCGGTCCGCGTACGCGCGCAGCGCGGCGGCGCCCGGGCCGGTGACCGGGGAGCGGTAGTCGGTGCCGGCCAGCGCGAAGGCGAGGCCGTCGCCGTCGGGGACCAGGGTGAGGTCGAGGGGCTGGGTCGTGACGGCGAAGCGGTGGCTGCCCAGGCGGATGGTCCGGCCGCCGTCGTCGTACAGGTCGGTGCGGTCGCGCAGCGCCCGGCCGGCCTCCTGGCGGGCGGCCTTGAGCCGGCCGTCCAGCTCCTCCGCCCGCACCGGATCGCCGATCTCGCGCAGTTCGGCGGCGGTGCGGCGGACCTTGGCGACCATCGGGTCGGAGGCGAAGTAGGTGCTGACCGCGTCGGCGTCGGCGAGGCCGGCCGCGCGCCGGGCGACCGTCAGCAGGATGCGGCCGGCGGCCTCGGCGAGCTGTCCGGCACGGCGGGCGCGGGCGTCCAGGAGTGCCTGCTTGCGGGCGGAGAACGCGTCGTGGACCTCGGTGCGCTTGGTGGTCAGCTCGCCGAGGAAGTCGTCGTACTCGGCGAAGCGGGACTCCAGGTCCTCCAGCCGCGCCAGCGCGCCCGACAGCTGCTCGTCGCACGCCTCGGGGCTGCCGGCGGCGGCCAGCGCGCCGGTGACGGCCTGTCCGAGCAGCGCGAACTCGGCGGCGAACTCGGCGCGGCCCTCGCGTTCGCCCAGTTCCCGGCGGCGGGCGTCGAGGAGGGCGCGGGCACGGTTGACCCCGCCGAGCACCCCGGCGACGTGCTGGAGGACCGAGGTGCGCACGGTGGCGTCGCCGATGTCGAGGCCCGCGACGACCTCGGTGACCGTGCGCAGCGTGCCGGCCAGGTCGTCGAGCCGGGCGGCGACCGGCCGCGCCGCGGCCACGGACTCGATCGCCCCGGCGTCCGCGGCGAGCTGTCCGACCTCCCGGAGGTGGTCGGCGAAGGCGTCCTCGCGGGCGAGGAAGGCCACGGCGCGCTTGCCGAAGGCGGCGAGGTCGCTCTCGGCCCCGGCGGCGAGTTCGTCGATGCGGGCGGTGTCGGCGTAGCGCATCTCCTTCAGGGTGAGCAGGTGCCCCTGGGCCCGGCGCAGTTCGGTCAGGCCGCTCACCCAGGCGGCGGCGCCGCGCGGTGCCTCGCCGCGCAGCCGCCGCACCACGGCGGCGAGCCGTTCGGCGGCCTCCTCGAGCGCCTCGGCCGCCCGCCGGGTCAGCTCCCGCACGGTGCGGAACTCGCCCAGCACCTGCTCGGCGGTGGCCCGTACGGCCTCCAGGGGGGTGCGCAGGTCCCCGAGGCCGGCCTCGCCCAGCCAGTGGTGGGTGTCGGCGGCGCGCACGCAGGCGGCGGCCAGCGCCTCGTAGACCTCCACGGTCGGTGTGGTCTCGGCGACGGCGCGGCTGATGGACAGGCAGTCGGAGATGCCGCGCACCAGGTCGGCGTTGCCGACGCGGGCCAGGGGGCCGGTGCCCGCGGTGGCGGCGGCGTGCGTGTCGGAGACGTACGGGGAGGTCCACCGCTGGGCCGGGTGCACCCGGGCCGGCTCCGGGGCCGTGCCCGCCGCCTCCGCGCGCAGCGCGAGCAGCGCGCCGTCCTCGAACAGCGCCCAGCCGTGGCAGGTCAGCGGGGTCGCGGCCTCCTCGCGGATGGTGTTGTACGACAGCAGCAGGGCGCGCCCCTCGGCGGGCGCGTGGAAGGCGTACAGCACGTCCTCGCCGTAGGGCGAGCGCACCTCGCGCTCGAACTCCAGGCCGCTCGTGTCCAGTTCGTACGTCTTGTGCGCCCCGGTGGCCAGGCAGTAGCCGCCGGGGAAGACGATGCCCTGGTCCTCGGGCAGGCGGCGGCAGGCCCGGCCGATGCCGTCGAGGCGGACGACCGAGCGGGTGAGGGTGTTGAAGACCAGGTGGCGGTGGGCGTCCTCCTTGTAGGGGCGGACGCGCAGCAGGATCAGCGCGCCGACGCGCGCGTGCGCGATCTCGGCGTCGGCGAGCGCCTGCAGCGGCTCGTCCACCGGCTCGCTGTGGACGCCCTCGCCGCTCTCGGTGTCGTCCTCGGTCTTGACGGTGAGGGTGCCGCCGACGGTGGAGACGTAGATCTCGCCGGCGACCGCGACGTGCGGGTGGCGGCCGAGGCGCTGGTCCTCGCGGGTCGCCTCGGTCCAGGTGAAGTCGTGGGCGGGCGGCAGCACGTGGTCGCGTTCGCCGCGCGCGTCGAGGAAGGCGGCCCGCCCGTCACCGGTCAGGTTCCAGCGCAGGACGCGGATGTCACCGGCCTTCTCACCGGTGCGGAAGACGGCCAGCAGCCGCCCCTCCACCCGGTGCAGCCGCAGCAGCCGGGCCTGCCGGTAGTAGCGGTGCAGGGCCGCGAACTCCCGTACGAACGCCGGGTCGTCGAGCAGGCCGGGGACGGCGTCCTCGGGCAGCGGTTCCAGGTCCCGGTCGTACAGGGCGAGGACGTCGCCGACGCGGGGCTCGGGCCGGGTGCCGTCGTCCGGGCCGGCGTGCGCGCCGTTGTACCCGAACAGCAGCCGGTCCCCGACGGCGACGACGTCCCGGGGGACGCTCGGGTGCTCGGTGCGCAGCCGCCCGGTGCCGGTCAGGTCGAGCCGGGTGGCGCCGAACTCCGCGGCCCGGCGGGCGTTGAGCGCTTCGGCGCCGCGGGCCAGCTCCGCGGCCTGCGCGGCCAGCCGGTCGCGCAGCACCTCGTAGGTGCCGCTGTCCACGGCGCCGTACGGACCCGGCTGCTGGGCGGTTGCCATGGACGTGCGTCCCTTCGAAGGCTCGGGATGGTGGGGAGCGCGGGCCCGGCGCAGCCGCCGCCCCCCGTACGGCGGCTGAGCCGGGCCCCCTGGACCGTCAGACCCGGGTGGTGCCGTTGACGGCGAGGGCGGTGACCGGGGTGTCGGCCAGGCCCAGTTCGCCCGCGCGGTCCAGGAGCTGCTGGAACCGGCCGGCGTGCGTGCCGCCGGAGTTCATCAGCTTCATCAGCAGTGCGGACACGGTCAGGTTCTGCACGTCGGCCGTGGAGACCGAGCCGAGGATCCGGCCCAGGTCGTCGGCGAGGCTCGCCGAACCGTCCAGGTAGGGCCCGGCCAGCGCCTGCGCCGTCCCCGAGTGCTCGACGAACCCGTCGACGCCCTTGCCGAGCGAGATCGCGTTCACCAGCCGGTCGAAGAAGACCGAGTCGCCGCCGACGATGTCGATGTCGGCGTTCTCCAGGCCGGTCGCCAGCACCGTGGCCTGCGCCTCGGCGACCTGGCGCTGCACGTCGAGCCCGGCGAGCCGGATCTCCTTCTCCGCCTGGAGGCGCAGCCGGTACTCCTCGTGACCGCGCGAGGCCTCGTCCAGGGCGGCCATCGCCGCAGCCTTCTCGGTCAGGCCCGCCGCCTCCGCCTTCAGCTTCTCGCCGATCGCGGTCGCCTCGGCCAGCGCCTTGGCCTGCGCGCCCTCGGCCTCGGCCCGCAGCCGCGCCTCGGTGCCCTGGGCCTCGGCCCGCATCCGGGCCTGGGTGCCCTCGGCCTCCGCGAGCATCCGGGCCTGCGTGGCCTCGGCCTCCGCGCGCCCGGCCTTCTCGATGACCTCGGCCTCCTTGTCGCGGACCTGCACCGCGGCCAGCCCCTCGGCGGCGGCCTCCGCCTGGATGCCCTCGGCCATCCGCAGCTTGGCGCGGGCCTCCAGGTCGGCGGACTTCAGCCGGGCCTCGGCCAGGGTCAGCGACTCGGCGGCGCGGTGCGTCGCGGCCTGCTCGGCGGCCTCCGCGGCCTTGATGTCCTTGACCAGCTTCTCCTGCGCCTCCGCCTCGGCCGCGATGATGACCGCCTGCCGCTCGCGCTCCGCCTCCTCGACCGCGCGCAGCTTCTTGATGGACTCCTCCTGCTCGGCGACGGTGCGGTCCACCGCGACCCGCTCGCGCACGACCTCGGCGATCTCCCGCTTCTCCGCCTCGACCTCCTTGTCGGCGGAGATCTTCGTCAGCTGGGTCTCGCGCTCGCGGGCGATGACCTCCAGCATGCGGTCCTTCTCGATGCGCTCGTTCTCGACGGCGATGACCCGCTCGCGGTTCTTCGCGGCGACGGCGACCTCGCGGGCCTGGTTCTCTCGCTGCACCCCGAGCTGTTCCTCGGTGCGCAGGAAGGCGCTCTGGGCGCGCAGCCGCTCCTCCTCGACGACCCGGGCGGTCTCGGCCTCCTCGCGGGCCCGGGAGGTCTCGATCTCCCGCTTCTGCTTGATCTCGGCGTCCGCCTGCCGGCGCTCCAGCTCCAGGATGGTCTCGCGCGCGTCGACGTTCTGCCGGGTGATCTCCTTCTCCTCGGTGCGCTGCGCCTCGTTGGTGCGCACGTGCTCGACGGCCGTCAGCTCGGTGATCTTCCGGATGCCCTGCGCGTCGAGGACGTTGGCCGGGTCGAGCTGGGACAGCGGCGTCTGCTCCAGGTAGTCGATCGCCGCGTCCTCCAGGTGGTAGCCGTTGAGGTCGACACCGATCAACTCGATGATGTGGTACCGCAGTTCCTCGCGCTTGGTGTAGAGGTCGGTGAAGTCCATCTGCTTGCCGACGGTCTTCAGCGCCTCGGAGAACTTCGCGTGGAACAGCTCCTGCAGGGTGTCCTGGTGGCTGGCGCGCGCGGTGCCGACGGCCTGGGCGACCTTGATGACGTCCTCGGCGGTCTTGTTGACCTTCACGAAGAACGAGATGCGGATGTCGGCGCGGATGTTGTCCCGGCAGATGAGCCCGTCGCGCCCCGAGCGGGTGATCTCGATGGCCTTCACCGAGATGTCCATCACCTCGGCCTTGTGCAGCACCGGCAGCACGACCTGCCCGGTGAAGGTCACGTCGACCTTGCGGGTCTTGGAGACGATGAGCGCCTTGCCCTGCTCCACCTTGCGGAACAGCCGGGAGAAGGCGAACAGCGCGAGCAGTACGAGAATCAGGATGGCCGCGACGAGCGCGCCGATGACAACCATGGCAAACGTCCCCTGGAGTAACGAAGTTGTGGCGTGCGGGCGGCGACTTCGGACCCGGTCGGCGGGCCCGGTGTCTCGGTGTCAGCTATCGACGCCCGGCCGCCGGTCCCGGTTCCTGCTCCGCGCGCACCGCTTTCCGCGTCCGTTCCCGCGGCGCCCGCCCGCGCCACCGGTTGCGGTGTACGTCCTCGCGTACGGCGGCCGGTTCCGGTGTACGTCCCCCCGTACGGCGGCCGGTTCCGGGGTCCGTTCCCCGCACGAAGCGCGAAGACCGGTCCCGGCTCCGGCACCCGCGTACGAAGACCGGTCCCGGCTCCGGTCCCCCGCGTACGAAGACCGGTTCCGGTGGCCGTTCCCGCGCCCGGCTCGGCCGGTTGCGGGCGGCTGGCGGCCGGCTGTCCCGGCGGTGCGGTCCCGGACGGCCCTCACCTGCGCGGCCCCCCGGCGGCCGTGACGGCCGCGCAGGTGAATCCCCCTCTCCCCCGTTCCTCTCCCCCGTACGGTTCCCGGCGCGGTCCGACGCTGCCGGGTCCCGGCATCGGAAACCGTCCGTAGTGCTCCCCTGGCGCCATCATGCCCGCGTACAGGCGCGTCGCGCATTGCCGGTTCCCGGCAGTCTTCGCCCCTGCCTCCATGCCGGAACCGCACCCGTGGCCGGGCGGAGCACCGCCCTCGTACTGCACGTACTCGGCCGATGCGACGACGCGGCTGGGAGGCACCCCCTGCCCGCCAGATCTCGGGGAGCGGTGCCGGGGCGCGGCCCGGTGAGGGCGTCGGGCGATGCGGCCGGCGGCGGCCGGGAGGACACCGCCGGCGCTCCGCCCCTCGGGCCCCCGCGAGGGACGTCACCGAGGGAGCCGGCGGAGAGGGGTGCGAAGAGGGACGGGGCCGCCCGCCGACGGATGGGTGCGGGCCGCTCGCAGGAGGGTGGCCGCGCCCCGGACGGCCGCCGTGTGCGGGGCCGCCACGGGGACGAGGGGGGTGTGCAGGCGGCCGGTGAGCCGGTGGACGATCTCGGGGCGCAGGGCGCCGCCGCCGGCCAGCAGCGCGCCCCGGCGCAGGGCGTCCGCGGTGAGCGTGGTCCGGTCCTGGCGTTCCATCGCGCTCACCATGGCGGCCACCGCCTCGCCGATCTCCGCCGGGGCGACGGTGTCCAGGTCACCGGTGCCGAGCGCGGTGCGGCGCGCGTCGACGACCGCGCCGTCCGCCAGCAGCACCACCTCGGTGAGCTGGGCGCCGACGTCTACGACGAGCAGCGGCCGGGACAGGTCGGCGCCCGCTCCCAGGGCGACCGCGCGGGCGCCGGGGACGGTCAGGACACCGCGCGGGCGCAGCACCTGCACGGCGGTACGGGCCTGGGCACGGAAGGCGACGCCGTCCAGCACGGGCGCGGTGATCACGACCAGCGGGCGGCCGAAGCGGGGCAGCCGGTGGGCGAGCAGGCGGGACAGCATGCGGGCGGTGCCCGGGGTGTCGACGATCGTGCCCCGCTGGATCGGGTACGCGGCCCCGGCACCGGGGAAGGTCACCGTCGGCACGTCCAGGACCAGGCCCCGGCCGGCCACCCAGACCCGGGTGCGGGCACTGCCCAGGTCGAGGGCGACGCCGAAGCAGGGACGGGGTACCGGCCACGGGAGGCGCACCGGCCACGGCCTGCGGGACAGCGTCACCGGTCCGCCTCCCTGACCTGCTGGCAGCGGGCGCAGTAGCGCGCCTGCGGCACTATCTCCAGGCGCTCGCGCGCGATCGGCCCCCGGCACAGGTGGCAGGCGCCGTAGCTGCCGTCGTCCATGCGCGCGAGGGCCGCCTCCACGTCGGCCAGGACCATCCGGGCGGAGGCGGCGAGCTGGACGCGGACCTCGACCTGTGCGGCGGCCCGCTGCTCGAGCAGGGCGTCCGCGCGGGAGACCGCTGCGGCCGTGATCTGCTGCAACTGCTCCCGCCGGAACAGGCGCTGCTCGTGCAGGTTCTCGCGGAGCGCGGCGAGGTCCTCGGCGGTCAGCGCGCCGGAGTGCGGCGCGCCGGAGGACGGGGTCCGGCGCGGCGGTCGTGTGCCGTGGTCGGCGATGGTCTGGTGGTTCACCGGTTGCCCCCCTCGGGCAGGGCGGGAGACGAGTGCGGGCAGGGCCTGCCGACGGGCGGTCAGACCGCCCCGCGCCGGCAGGCGACGCAGTGGCTGGTGTACGGGAGGATCTCCAGGCGCTCGGCGGGGACCGGTGCGGCGCAGGCCACGCAGGTGCCGTAGGTGCCGTCCTCGATGCGGGCGAAGGCGGCGTCGATCTCCTTGAGCACCCGCCCGATGGCGTCGCGCTGGGCGGACATCAGGTGGTCGTCCGCGCTCTGCCCGCTGTCGGTGAGCGCCTGGAGCTGGACCAGCCGGGTGCCCCGGGCGTGTTCGAGCCGCCGGCGGGCCTCCTCGGCGGTGAGGCGTTCGAGGCGGGGTGCGGTCCGGGTGGCGTCGGAGGGCATGGCGGATCCTTTCTCCGGAGGAGGAGGTGGGGGCGGGGACGGGGCGCGCATTCATCAGCCTGGCGCCTGCGGCGGCCCGCGGCCATCGGTCCCGGAACCCATTTGCGCGGGGTCGCGGGATCCACACCGGGCGGACCGGTCGGACCGGACCGGCGGTCGGGCGGACATGGGTGGGGCGTGCCCCGCGAAATGGGCGCCACGACCCATCGACGCGCCCGCCCGGGAGGCGGCAGGCTCGACGGCGTACGGCACCACGGCACCGCGTCACCATGACGGGCGTGCGTCACCACGACGGGCGTGCGGCACCACGGAAGGCGTACGCCCCTGCCCAGGGCGTACGGCAGGGCAGGGCGACCGGGACAGGGCCGCGGCCCGACCGCGACGTGCGATGGCCGACAGTGGAGGAGTACAGGCCACGTCGGTCGCGTCAGGTGCGCGGGCCGCGTCAGGTGAGGAGGAACGACCCCGGTGTCGCTGTTCTGGCGGATCTTCGGGCTCAACGCCGTGGTGCTCGGTTCGGCGACCGCGCTGCTGCTGTGGGCTCCGGTGACCGTCTCCGTACCGGTCGTGCTGACCGAGGCCGTCATCCTGGTCGGCGGACTCGTCGTCATGCTCGTCGCCAACGCGGCACTGCTGCGCTGGGGCCTGGCCCCGCTGGACCGGCTGACGAAGCTGATGACCACCGTCGACCTGCTGCGGCCGGGCCAGCGGCTGCCCGCCGCGGGCGGCGGCGAGGTCGCCGAGCTGATCCGCACGTTCAACGCCATGCTCGACCGGCTGGAACAGGAGCGCGCCACCAGCAGCGCCCGGGTCCTGCTCGCCCAGGAGGCCGAGCGGCGCCGTATCGCGCAGGAACTGCACGACGAGGTGGGACAGAGCATGACCGCGACCCTGCTGGCGCTCAAGCGGGCGGCCGACCAGGCCGGTCCGCCGCTGCGCGACGAGCTGCACCAGGCCCGGGAGATCACCCGGGAGAGCCTGGACGAGGTGCGCCGGCTGGTGCGCCGGCTGCGGCCCGGTGTCCTGGACGACCTCGGCCTGATCAGCGCGCTGACCTCGCTCACCTCGGACTTCGCCACCCACACCGGCCTGGAGGTCGTACGCCGCTTCGACCCCGGCCTGCCCGCCCTGGAGCCCGAGACGGAACTGGTCCTCTACCGGGTCGCCCAGGAGAGCCTGACCAACGCCGCCCGCCACGCGGAGGCCGAGCGCGTCGAGGTGAGCCTTCGCCGCACCGAGGGCGCCGTGGTGCTGGCCGTCACCGACGACGGCCGCGGCATCAGGACGGCCTGCGAGGGGGCCGGCATCCGCGGGATGCGCGAGCGGGCCCTGCTCATCGGGGCCGCCCTGGACATCGGCGACGCCCCCGGCCCGGTGAGCGGGGCGGGCCCGGCGGCCGACCCGGCAGCCGGCGCCACCGCCCGCCCGGCGGACACCGCACGCCGCCCCGCGAACACCGCCGGGACTGCGGACGCCGCACGCCCGGCCGGTCTCCCGAGCCCGGTGGACGCCCTCGGTCCGGCGCCTGCCGCCGGCCCCGCGAGCGGTCCCGGCACCCGTGTCCGGCTCACCGCGCCCGTCCCCGGAAAGCGACCCTGACCATGCCCGTGCCCCTGCCCGACGACCGGTTTCCCGCGCCCGCGTCCGCGCCCGTGCCCGGCGACCGGCCCGCCCGCCCCCGTACCGGCACCGGCGACGGCCGCGCCCCGGCGACGGCCCCGGCGCCCGTCCGCATCCTGCTCGCCGACGACCACGCGCTGGTCCGGCGCGGCGTGCGGCTCATCCTCGACCAGGAACCGGACCTCGAAGTGGTCGCCGAGGCCGGCGACGGGGCGGAGGCCATCGAGATGGCCCGCACGCACGACGTCGACCTCGCGGTCCTGGACATCGCCATGCCCCGGCTGACCGGTCTCCAGGCCACCCGTGAACTGGCCTCCCTCAAGCCGGACCTGCGCATCCTCATGCTCACGATGCACGACAACGAGCAGTACTTCTTCCAGGCGCTGAAGGCCGGCGCCTGCGGCTACGTGCTGAAGTCGGTCGCCGACCGCGATCTGGTCGCCGCCTGCCGGGCCGCGATGCGCGACGAACCGTTCCTGTACCCGGGCGCGGTGACCGCGCTGATCCGCAACTACCTGGACCGGGTCCGGCACGGCGAGGAGACCCCCGACCAGGTCCTGACCCCCCGCGAGGAGGAGGTCCTCAAGCTGGTGGCGGAGGGCCACTCCTCCAAGGAGATCGCCGCGATCCTGTTCATCAGCGTCAAGACGGTCCAGCGGCACCGCGCCAACCTGCTGCACAAGCTGGGCCTGCGCGACCGCCTCGAACTCACGCGGTACGCCATCCGCGCCGGACTCGTCGAACCCTGACCGCCGCACCGGTGCGCACCCGTCCCGGTACGGCCGGGTGCCGCCACCCCCACGACCACCCGGGACCCCGGCCGCCACTCCCCGGCCGGGGTCCCGGGTACGACCGCCACCGACCCGCCCCCGGGAACGGGTACGAACGACCGCCACCGGCCCCGCCCGCGGAAGCGGGTACGACCGCCACCGACCGGCCCGCAGGAAGGGGAACGGCGCATGCACCGCGTGGCACGCAGCGCCGCCCCGGCGCTCCTCGTCCTGCTGGCGGCCGCCCTGCTGCTCCTGCCGTCCGTGCTCCGGGCCTTCGCGGCGGACGCGCCGGCCACGGCGGACCGGCCGGCCGCCACGACCGCGCACCCCTCCGTGTCCGTCTCCGTCCCGCTCGGCGCGGCGAACGGCACGACCGCCCCCCGCTCCGTCTCCGTCCCGGCCCCCGCCCCACAAACCGGTGCCCCCCGCGACATCCCCGCCCCGCGCACCGGCGACCCTCGCGGCACCGCCGCCCCCGCCCCGCGCACCGGCGGCCCCCGCGGCGACACCTCCCCCCGCGTCACCACCCCCTGCCCCACCGCCTGCGTCCCGCACGCCGGGCCGCGGCCCGAGCCGCAGCGCGAACGTCCCGCCGCACCCGGCCACCCGGCCATCGCCGCCCCCGTCACCGCGGTCCCCGCGCCGGGCCCGGGACGCGCCCCGCCGTCCCGTGCTCCCGCCGCCGTCTGCCCCGCCCCCGCGGTCCCCGGCCGGGACCGCGCCCCGCCCGCATCCTCCGGCACCTGACCCCTCGCTCCACTCACCCCTTCCGTGCCGCCGGAGGCATCCGTTGATCCGCTCCGCCCGGGTGAGGGCGCTGTTCGCCCTCGCCGTCGTCGCCGTGTCCCTGTACATCACCCTGACCGTGCCCGTCCGTCTCGGACTCGATCTGCGCGGCGGCACCCAGATCGTGCTGGAGACCCGGTCCACACCGGCCGCCGAGGCCGGCCGCGCGGCCACCGACCGCACCCTGGAGGTGCTGCGCGGCCGGGTCGACGCGCTCGGTGTCGCCGAACCGACCCTCGTCCGCTCGGGCGCGCACCGGATCATCGTCGAGCTGCCGGGCGTGCAGGACCCGAAGGAGGCGGCGGGTGTGGTGGGCCGCACCGCCCAGCTGGCCTTCCACCCGGTCCTCGGCCCGGCCGGCGCCGGCGCCGGCGCGCCCCCCTCCGCCGCGGCCCCCGCCGGCGAACAGGTCCTGCCCGACGAGTCCGGGCAGCGGCTGCGGCTCGCCGCGCCCGCCCTGACCGGCAAGGACGTACGGGGCGCCGACGCCCGGTTCGACGCGGACAGCGGCGCCGGATGGCACGTCACCGTCGACTTCGACCGGGCGGGCCGGGGCCGCTGGGCGGAGCTGACCGGCCGGGCCGCGTGCCGGCCGGCGGGCGACCCCGCGCGCCGGGTCGCGATCGTGCTGGACGGCCGGATCATCTCCTCACCCCAGGTCGGTCCCCCGGTCGGCTGCGGCACGGGCATCACGGGCGGCTCCACGCAGATCACCGGCTCCTTCGGCGACCGCGAGGCCCGCGAACTGGCCCTGCTGGTCAGCGGCGGCGCCCTGCCCGTGCCGGTCGAGACGGTGGAGCAGCACACCGTCGGCCCGGCCCTCGGCGCGCGGGCCATCACGGCGAGCGCCTGGGCCGCGGCCGTCGGCACCGCGCTGACCGCGCTGTTCATCGTCGTGACGTACCGGCTGATGGGCGTCCTGGCGGCGGTGGCCCTGCTCTCCTACGGGTTGATCTCCTACGCCGCCCTGGCGATGCTCGGTGCCACGCTGACCCTGCCGGGCCTGGCCGGCTTCGTCCTGGCGATCGGCATGGCGGTGGACGCCAACGTGCTGGTCTTCGAACGTGCCCGGGAGGAGTACGCCGCCCGGCAGCGGCCCACCGTCCGCTCGGCACTGAGCGCCGGGTTCCGCAACGCCTTCAGCGCCGTCGCCGACTCCAACGTGACCACGCTGATCGCGGCCGGCCTGCTGTTCTTCCTGGCCTCGGGTCCGGTGCGCGGCTTCGGGGTCACGCTCGGCATCGGTGTCCTGGCGTCCATGGTGAGCGCGCTGGTGGTGACCCGGGCGCTCGCCGACCTCACCGTCGGCCGCCGGTGGGTGCGCCGCCGCCCCTCGGCCACCGGGCTGGCCACCACCGGGCGGGTGCGCGACGCGCTGGTGCGGCGGGCGCCGCGGCTGACGCGCCGGCCGTGCCGCCGGCTGGCCGTGTCCGCCGTGGTGCTGGTGCTCGCCGGGTCGGGCGTCCTGGTGCGCGGCCCGCAGCTCGGCGTCGAGTTCACCGGCGGCCGGATGATCGCGTACGAGACCGTGCGGGCCGTGGATCCCGAGCGCGCCCGTGCCGCGCTGGCCGGCGCGGGACTCGGCGGGGCGGTCGTGCAGTCCTTGGGGGAGCGGGGGCTGACCGTGCGCACCGGGGAGCTGACCGACACCGAGGCGGCCGGGGTGCAGCGGACCCTCGCCTCGCTGGGCGGGGGCGCGGTGCCCGTGCGCGACGAGCTGATCGGGCCGAGCCTGGGCGAGGAGCTGCGCCGGGGCGCCCTGATCGCGCTCGCGGTGGCCCTGGGCGCCCAGTTGCTGTACCTCGGGGTCCGCTTCCGGTGGCGGTTCGGCACGGCGGCGGTCGTGGCCCTCGCGCACGACGTGGTCGTCCTCGTGGGGGTCTTCGCCTGGCTGGGCAAGCCGCTGGACGCGGTGTTCCTGGCGGCGCTGCTCACCGTGATCGGCTACTCGGTGAACGACTCGGTCGTGGTCTTCGACCGGCTGCGGGAACTGCTGCGGCGCGAGCCCCGGGCGCCGCTGGACCGCCTCGCCGATCTGGCGGTCGTGCAGACGCTGCCCCGGACCGTGAACACCGGGACGGGCGCCCTGCTCATTCTTTGCTCTCTGGCCGTCCTGGGCGGGGACTCCCTGGCCGATTTCGCGCTCGCGCTGCTCGTCGGGCTCACCGTCGGGACGTACTCCTCGGTGTTCACCGCCGTCCCCGCCGCGGTCGCGCTGCACGGCCGTGGTCGGCGGAGCATGCCCGGCCGGAAGCGATCCGAAACATAGCTTTCCGGACCCTTGCTGGGTGCAACTATTGCAAAAGGCAAAGAAAGCCCCTGTATAGCTATGCTCAACTCTGCGTAGCCCTATGGGAACGCACCGTTCCGATGCGTAAGGCTGGCCCCACCAGCACCGGTCGTCCGGGCATGACCACCCGCGGCCGGTGTGCCGCCGACTTCATAGGGGATGTGAGCGCAGTGGGACGGCGCGCGGCACGAAAGGAAGCGGAACGAATGGCGGCCCTGGCCGCCGATCAGTTGCTTCAGGCGGGGCGCATACTGCGACGCTCCGTGACCACTCCCGACCTGCGGGCGGTCTTCCGCACCGACCAGGGCGTCAACGACGCCCCCTACCGGGAGCGCTGGGCGCACGACAAGGTGGTGCGCTCCACGCACGGCGTGAACTGCACCGGCTCCTGCTCGTGGAAGGTGTACGTCAAGGACGGGCTGATCACCTGGGAGACCCAGGAGACCGACTACCCCTCCACCGGCCCCGACCGGCCCGAGTACGAGCCGCGCGGCTGCCCGCGCGGCGCCTCGTTCTCCTGGTACACGTACTCGCCGACCCGGGTGCGCTACCCGCACGCCCGCGGTGTGCTCCTGGAGATGTACCGCGAGGCCCGCGAGCGGCTGGGCGACCCCGTGGCCGCCTGGGCCGAGATCACCTCGGACCCGGACAAGCGGCGCCGCTACCAGGCGGCGCGCGGCAAGGGCGGCCTGGTGCGCGTGGGCTGGGACGAGGCCCTGGAGATCGCCGCCGCCGCCCATGTGCACACCATCGCCGCGCACGGGCCGGACCGGATCGCCGGGTTCTCCCCGATCCCGGCGATGTCGATGGCCTCGCACGCGGTCGGCGCCCGGTTCATGTCGCTGATCGGCGCGCCCATGGTGTCGTTCTACGACTGGTACGCGGACCTGCCGATCGCCTCCCCGCAGGTCTTCGGCGACCAGACGGACGTACCGGAGTCCGGGGACTGGTGGGACGCCGCGTACCTGATGCTGTGGGGATCGAACGTGCCGGTGACGCGGACCCCGGACGCGCACTGGATGACCGAGGCCCGCTACCGCGGCCAGAAGGTCGTCGTGGTCTCGCCGGACTACGCGGACGCCACCAAGTTCGCCGACGAGTGGCTGCACCCGCACCCCGGCACCGACGGGGCGCTGGCGATGGCCATGGGGCACGTGATCCTCACCGAGTTCTTCGTGCGCCGCCGGGTCCCGTACTTCACCGACTACGTCCGCCGCTTCACCGACCTGCCCTTCCTGATCGAGCTGGAGGAGGACCCGCGCCGGCCGGGGTCCTTCGTGCCGGGCAAGTTCGTCACCGCGGCGATGCTCGGCCTCGACGAGGAGTCGGGGGAGGACGCCCGGTGGAAGCCGGTGCTCCTCGACGCGGTCTCCGGACGGCCCGTCGTCCCCCATGGCACCCTCGGCGACCGCTGGTCCAAGCTGGGCGAGGGCCGCTGGAACCTGGACCTCGGGGACGTCGAGCCCGAACTGACCCTCCACCGGCCGGGGGGCGGCGGCGACAGCGCCCGCGTGCTGCTGCCGCGCTTCGACGGCCAGGGGTCCGGTGGCTGCTCGGTGCGCGGCGTGCCGGTGCGGGAGGTGGGCGGACGCCGGGTGACGACCGTCTTCGACCTGCTCCTCGCCCAGTACGGCGTCGCCCGCGAGTCACTGCCCGGCGAGTGGCCCGACGGCTACGACGACGCCTCCCAGCCGCACACGCCCGCCTGGCAGGAGGCCATCACGTCGGTGCCGGCCGCGGCGGTGGTGCGGGTGGCTCGGGAGTTCGCCCGCACGGCGGAGCAGTCCCGGGGCCGCTGCACGATCGTCATGGGCGCGGGCACCAACCACTGGTTCCACTCCGACACGATCTACCGCTCCTTCCTCACCCTGCTGCTGCTCACCGGCTGCCAGGGCGTCAACGGCGGCGGCTGGGCGCACTACGTCGGCCAGGAGAAGGTGCGGCCCTACGCGGGCTGGCAGCAGCTCCAGTCCGCCGCCGACTGGGTCCGCCCCTCCCGGCAGGTCGCGGGCACCCCGTACTGGTACCTGCACACCGACCAGTGGCGCTACGACGGCCACGGCGCCGACACGCTCGCCGCGTCCACCGGCAAGGGCCTGTTCGCCGGCCGGCACACCGCCGACCTGGTGGCGCAGTCGGCGCGGCTGGGCTGGATGCCGTCCGCGCCCGCCTTCTCCGCGAACCCGCTCGACCTGGGCCGCGCGGTGCGCGAGAGCGGGCACGAGCCCGGCGAGTGGGTGGCGTCCCGGCTGGCCGCCGGGGAGCTGTCGTTCGCCTGCGAGGACCCGGACGCCCCGGAGAACTGGCCGCGCGTGCTCACCGTGTGGCGGGCCAACCTCATCGGATCCTCCGCCAAGGGCAACGAGTTCTTCCTGCGCCACCTGCTCGGCGCGAGCGACAACGCGCACGCGGCCGAGGCACCGCCGCAGGCCCGGCCCCGGGACCTGACCTGGCACGAGGAGGCGCCGCGCGGCAAGCTCGACCTGCTGCTCGCCCTCGACTTCCGGATGACCTCGACCACGCTGATGGCCGACCTCGTCCTGCCCGCCGCCACGTGGTACGAGAAGCACGACCTGTCCAGCACGGACATGCACCCCTTCGTGCACGCCTTCTCGCCCGCGATCAGTCCGCCCTGGCAGGCCCGCACCGACTTCGAGATCTTCCACGCCCTGGCCCAGAGGTTCAGCGAACTGGCCGCCGGCCGCCTCGGCGTGGCCTACGACCTGGTGGCCACCCCGCAGCAGCACGACACCCCCGGCGAGACCGCCCAGCCCGGCGGCACCGTGCGGGACTGGCGCGAGGAAGGGCGCTCCCCCGTGCCCGGCCGCGACCTGCCGCAGTTCACCGTGGTGGAGCGGGACTACACCGCCGTGGCCGACCGGCTGGCCGCGCTCGGACCGCTGTGCGAGGAGCAGGGCGTCACCGTGAAGGGCGTCACCGTCCGGCCGGGTCCCGAGGTGCGCTGGCTCGGCGCCCGCTGCGGCACCGCCGCGGGCCCCGGGCCGGCCGGGGGGCGCCCGCTGCTCGACACGGACGTGAAGCTGTGCGAGGCGATCCTCGCCCTGTCCGGCACCACCAACGGCCGGATCGCTGCGGAGGGCTTCGAACGCCTCGCCGAACGCTGCGGGCCCGAGGCCGGGTTCGAGACGCTCGCCGAGTCCGTGCACGAGCGGCGCGTGGTCTTCTCCGACACCCAGCAGCGGCCCGTCCAGGTCGGCACCAGCTACGAGTGGTCCGGCAAGGAGGCACCCGACCGGCGCTACGCGCCCTTCACCGTCAACACCGAGCACAAGAAGCCCTGGCACACCCTCACCGGCCGCCAGCACTTCTACCTGGACCACGACTGGATGGCCGAACTGGGCGAGCAACTGCCCGTCTACCGGCCGCCGCTGGACCTGAGCGCCGAATCGGTCGCGGGCGAGCGCGAGGTCGGCGTCCGCTACCTCACCCCGCACTCCAAGTGGTCCATCCACTCCGAGTACCAGGAGAACCTGCTCATGCAGACCCTGGCCCGCGGCGGCCCGGTGATCTGGATGAGCGTCGCCGACGCCGAGGCGATCGGCGCCGCCGACAACGACTGGGTGGAGGCGGTCAACCCCAACGGTGTCGTCGTCGCCCGCGCCGTCGTCTCCCACCGCATGCCGGCCGGCACGGTGTTCATGTACCACGTGCAGGAACGCCTGGTGAACGTGCCGCGCTCGGAGGCCACCGGCCGGCGCGGCGGCGTGCACAACGCGCTGACCCGCATCCTCGTCAAACCCACCCACCTCATCGGCGGCTACGCCCAGCTCTCCTTCGCCCCCAACTACTACGGGCCCACCGGCAACCAGCGCGACGCCCGCACCGTCATCCGCCGCCGCGCCCAGGAGGTGCAGTACTGACATGCGCGTCTTGAGTCAGGTCGCCATGGTCATGAACCTCGACAAGTGCATCGGCTGCCACACCTGCTCGGTCACCTGCAAGCAGACCTGGACCAACCGCACCGGCACCGAGTACGCCTGGTTCAACAACGTCGAGACCCGCCCCGGCCAGGGCTACCCCCGCGGCCACGAGGACCAGGACAGGTGGAAGGGCGGCTGGCGGCTGGACGGGCGGGGCCGGCTGGTCCCGCGCTCCGGGGGCCGCGCCCGCCGCCTCGCCCGCCTCTTCGCCAACCCCGAACTCCCCTCCCTGAAGGACTACTACGAGCCCTGGACCTACGACTACGACACCCTCATCTCCGCCCCGCTCGGCGACGACCTGCCCACCGCCCGCCCCCGCTCCCTGATCGACGGCCGCCCCACCGACGTCACCTGGGGTCCCAACTGGGACGACGACCTCGGCGGCGGCCCCGAGCACCTGTCCGCCGACCCCGTGCTCAAGTCGATGAACGAACGGGTCAGGCTGGAGTACGAGCAGGCGTTCATGTTCCACCTGCCGCGCATCTGCGAGCACTGCCTCAACCCGAGCTGCGTGGCCGTCTGCCCCTCCGGCGCGCTGTACAAGCGCATCGAGGACGGCATCGTCCTCGTCGACCAGGACCGCTGCCGCGGCTGGCGGATGTGCGTGAGCGGCTGCCCGTACAAGAAGGTGTACTTCAACCACAGCACCGGCAAGGCCGAGAAGTGCACCTTCTGCTACCCGCGCATCGAGGCCGGCGAGCCGACCGTCTGCTCGGAGACCTGCGTGGGCCGGCTGCGCTACCTCGGCGTGATGCTGTACGACGCCGACAAGGTGGGCGAGGCCGCCTCCGTCGCCGACGAGAAGGACCTCTACGAGGCCCAGCTCGGCTGCTTCCTCGACCCGCACGACCCCGAGGTGGTGCGCGCCGCCGAGGACTCCGGCATCCCGCACGACTGGATCACCGCGGCCCGCCGCTCCCCCGTGCGCGACCTCATCACGACGTACCGCATCGCCCTGCCCCTGCACCCGGAGTACCGCACCATGCCCATGGTCTGGTACGTCCCGCCGCTCTCCCCGGTGGTCGACGCGCTCACCCGCAGCGGCCACGACGGCGAGCACCCGGCCCCCCTGTTCGGCGCCATCGACGCGCTGCGCATCCCGCTGGAGTACCTGGCCGGGCTGTTCACCGCGGGCGACACCGCCCCCGTGGAGGCCGCCCTGTGCCGGCTGGCCGCGATGCGCGCCCACATGCGCCGCGTCAACCTCGGCGAGGACCGCGACCCGGCGATCGCCCGCGGCGTCGGCATGGACGAACGCGGTCTGGAGGCCATGTACCGGCTGCTCGCGCTGGCCAAGTACGAGGAGCGGTACGTCATCCCCACCACGTACGTCGCCGACGGCGGCGCCGGCGGCCCGCACGAGGCGGGCTGCAGCCTGGAGGGCGACGGCGGACCCGGCATGTACGGCACCGACGGCGCCGGGGCCTTCCACGCCTCCCCCGTCCCGGCCGCCGCCCCGGCCGAGCGGTCCGCGCTGCGCGGCCGGGTCAACCTGCTCAACTGGAACGGGCGCGGCAGGCCCCGCGGCCTCTTCCCCGACCGGTCCGCCACCGGGAGCGCCGAGGGATGAACCTGCACCGCGCGGTCCACCAGGCCGCCGCCCTGCTCCTGGACCACCCCGGCGAGGACTGGCCGCACCGGCGCGAGACGGTGGCCGGCGCGATCGGCCCGCTGCCCGGCGAGGCCCCGGCCCTGCTGCTGCGCTTCTGCCGGTGGGCGGCCGGCACCGCACCGATGGACCTGGCCGCCGGCTACGTCGCCACCTTCGACCGCACCCGCCGCCGCACCCTGCACCTGACCCACTACACCGACGGCGACACCCGCCGCCGGGGCGCCGCCCTCGCCGCGCTCAAGGCCGTCTACCGCGAGCACGGCTGGGAGCCGCCGCCCGGCGAACTCCCCGACCACCTGCCCTCCCTGCTGGAGTTCGCCGCCCGCTGCCCCGACCCCGGCACCGGCCTCCTCCGGGAGCACCGCCCGGCCATCGCCCTGCTCGCCCACGGCCTGGAGACCCACCACAGCCCCTACGCCGACGTGGTCCGCGCGGTCCTGACCACCCTGCCCGCCGGCGCGCCCGCGCCGGCGCGCCCCGCGCACCCGGCCGCCGGGCCGCACCTGCTGCCCTTCCCCCCGCCCGACTCCCCGCTCCTGCCCGTGCCGTACCCCGTCCGGCACGCGCCGGGCGACGAAGGAGTACGCCGCTGATGAACCCTCCCCGCCTGCACGCGCAGCACCTGGACATCGCCCTGTGGGGCGTGCTGCCCTACCTCGCCCTGGTCGTGCTGGTCGCCGGGACCGCCTGGCGCTACCGCTACGACCGCTTCGGCTTCACCACCCGCTCCAGCCAGCTCCACGAGTCCCGCATGCTCAAGGTCGGCGGACCGCTCTTCCACTACGCCCTCTTCCTGGTCATCGGCGGCCACGTCATGGGCCTGCTCGTCCCCGAGGCGCTGACCCGGCGGCTGCGGGTCAGCGAGGAGCAGTACCACGCGGTCGCCCTGGCCATGGGCGGCACCGCGGGCGTCGCCGCCGTGGCCGGACTCGGCCTGCTGCTGTACCGGCGGCTGCGCGTACGTCCCGTGCGGCAGGCCACCAGCCGCGGCGACCGCCTGACCTACCCGCTGCTGACCCTCGTCCTGCTCGCCGGGCTGACCGCCACCGTCTCCTCGGCGGCCAACCCCTACGACTACCGGCTCGGCGTCTCCGTCTGGTTCCGCAGCCTGTTCACCCTCGACCCCGACGTCACCGCCATGGCCCACGCCCCGCTCGTCTACAAGATCCACGCGCTGCTGGCCATGGCCCTGTTCGCGCTGTGGCCGTTCAGCCGTCTGGTGCACGCCTTCGCCGCCCCGCTCGGCTATCTGGCCCGCCCCTACGTCGTGTACCGCTCCCGGGGCGGGGCCGGCCGGGGCACACTGGCCGGGCGCCGGCCGGGCCGGGCGCCCGTGCGCTGAGACACATCACCCCGGCGCCGGGCAACGCGCGGGGCCGGATTCCGGTCCATACGGTTGTGCGCACGTTTGCGTGGGAACTGCTTCGAGGAGCCGAGCGGTGGTGCAACGGAACGGAAGCCCGGTGGAGCCGGACAGGGCGATGATGTGAGACCCGGCGGGCCGGACGCCCGACGGCGCGGGCGGGACACGGTGTCCCGGCTCGCGCTGTTCGTCGTACGCACCCTGCGCGGCGAGTGGCACGCCATGGTCGTCGACCCGGTGCGGCAGCTGCTGCGCCGCGGCCTGTCCGGCCTGGTGCTCGCCTTCGTGGCCGCCTTCGGCGTGATCTTCTTCCACGCGGTCGCCCAGCACCCGGCCGGTGAGGCGGCGGTCCGGGCGGCCGGCGGCGTCCAGGCCGACCTGCCGCTGTGGCTGGCCCTGGCCCGCACCCCCGTCTCCCTCTACGTGCCCGCCCTGGACCTGCCGGTCTGGGCGGGCATCACCCAGCTCTTCCTCGCCTTCGCCCTCGCCGAACTCACCCTGGGCCGCGCCCGCACCCTGTTCATCTCCTACGCCGCCACCCTCGCCGGCACCTTCACCGTGCGCGTGATGATCGCGATCGGGCCGGGCTGGTGGGGGTTCGGCCTGCCCCCGGAGACCGGCCACGTCCTCGACACCGGCCCGTCGGCGGCCGTCGTGGGCCTGTTCACCTACCTCTCCGTGGTCCGCCGCGCCCCGGTCGTCTTCTTCCTCACCGGCGGCTCGATGGTCGTCGAGTCGGTCGTCCGCCCCAACCTGGCCGGCCGCGAGCACCTCATCGCCGTGGCCGCCGCGATCGTCCTGGCCCTGGTCCACGAACGCGCCTGGCGCCGCCTGCGGTCGCCGCGCGGCCTGCGCGCCGCCGCCCCCGCCGCGCCCGCCGCCCCGCGGGCCGCCGTCGTCCGTCCCGGGCCCGTGCCGCGGTACGCGGACACGGCACCGGCACTCCACGGCGAGCGGGTGCCGGGCGGCCGCGCCGGGGGAGGCCGGGTGAGGGACGAACGGGACGCGGCGGGTGCCCGTCCCGTTCAGGAGGAGCTGACCGACCGGGCCTGAGAGCCGTCCGGGGCGCGGCGCTGGCCCGGCAGGTGCGGGGGGCGGGCCGCGGACCCCTGCCCCCGGCGCGGCCTGCGCTGCGGCCAGAACAGCACGTACAGCGCGGAACCGGCCGCGAACGCCAGCCGGATCAGGCCCTGCGCGGAGTCCGAGGGCACCAGCAGGGCGCTG
Organism: Streptomyces sp. NPDC006743; assembly: GCF_040703815.1. NCBI lineage: Bacteria > Bacillati > Actinomycetota > Actinomycetes > Kitasatosporales > Streptomycetaceae > Streptomyces > Streptomyces sp. NPDC006743. The sequence continues at coordinate 45,271 of NZ_JBEYJA010000010.1, forward strand.
CCGTACAGCGAGATCAGCGCTATCCAGCTGACCCACGGCACCAGCCGCCGCTGCCCCACCGAGTCCCAGATGAGCGTGCCGAGCAGCACGGAGGCGTTGTAGTACGTGTACACGCTCGGGTCCAGCACGATCCGCGCGTCGGCGGCCAGCACCACCACGGCCGCCCAGCGGCCCCGGCGCACCGCCAGCGCGCCGAGCGCGATCCCGAGGCCCATCTGGGCGGGCCGGTCCCACCAGGGCGTGGCCGGGTCGTTCACCCCGAACCAGCGCAGCGCGGAGGCCGGCTGGTTGGGGATGGTGAACCGGGCGGCGGCGAACGTCTCCAGGTGGGTCAGGTAGAACGGCAGCCAGGCGGCGGCCACCAGACCCACCGTCCAGGCCGCCGCGCGCAGCCGCGCGGGCCGGGGCAGGGCGAGCAGCAGCGGCAGGAAGCCCACCGCCCACGGCTTGGAGTCCACGGCCAGCGCGAGGAACACCCCGACGGCGGTGGCGTTGCCGCGCACCAGGGCGCGGACCGCCAGGGTGGTGAAGAACAGCGCCAGTACGTCGTCCAGGTGCGCGAACCGCACCGAGACCTCCACCCACATGGGGATGAAGGCGGCACCGGCGACCAGGACGCGCTGCTGGAGGCGCTTGTGGTTGGTCCCGGTGCCCAGGCCGTAGTCGGCGGCCGTCCGGCCGATCAGCACCAGCATGTACAGGCCCAGGCCGGACATGAACGCCTCGGCGAGGTTCTCGCCCAGGGCGGGCGGGAACGGCCCGAACAGCGCGGCGACGAGGAAGGAGACCGGGCCGATCTGGAGTTCCGGGTGGTGGGCGTACAGCGCGAGGCCGCCGCCCGGCACCTGGTTGAAGAGCAGTTCCTCACCGCTCCTCAGATAGTGCCAGGACACGGCCCCGTGCCGTTCGGCCACCAGGAACCACAAGACCGTCCACCCGGTCAGCAGAGCGGTGTGCCGGCGCAGGGGGTAGCGGCCGAAGCGGCCGAGCCGCCCACCGCCGCCGGCCGTGCTCGCCGCTCTCTCGCCGTTCCGCACGTTCCGTCCTTCCGTCACCTGCCCGCCCCGTCAGATGCGGATCGGCCGGGTGCGGTTCAGCGCAGCACCCTAGCCCAGGCGGGTGAAGAGAGGTCGGCGCCGTCGAGGACGGTGCGGGCGGCGGCCCTCACCTGCGGCGCGGACGCGGACGGCCCGCACAGGGCGCCGATGACGTAACGGTTGAGGGCGTCGTCGACGGGGCTCGGTTCGAAGCCGGTGCCGTCGGCGTTCAGGCGCTCGTACTTCATCAGGTTCCAGCCGGCCGCGACCTGCCGCCGGCCGTCCGGGCTGGACAGCGCGATGGTCCCGGCGCCGAACACCGCCCCGTCGTGGCCCCAGAAGCGTCCGCAGCCGGGGATGTCGACGGCGTAGAGACCGAGGCCGTAGGCCATGCCGTCCACCGGGACCGTGCGCTGCATCTCCTTGAGCGCGGCCGGCCCGATCAGACGGCCGGTGAGCAGGGCGCGGTAGAAGCGGTTCAGGTCGTCGGTGGTGGAGACCACCGCGCCCGCCGTGTACGCCCAGGACATGTCGTAGACGCTGTAGTCGCGGGGCGGGTCGATCAGCCCGTAGAAGTTCTCGTACATCCGCGCGTGCGGGCCCCGCAGCGCGGGGGTGCGCGGGTAGGAGGTGTGGCGCAGGCCGGCCCGGTCGATGACGTGGCGGGTGATGTACGCCTCCGGGTCCTGGCCGGTGACCTTGGCCAGGAGCAGTCCGGCGATGACGTAGTTGGTGTTGGAGTAGTGGCCGGGCAGCGAGCCGGGCGCTCCGGTGGCGGGCGCGGCGAGGCCCAGGCGGACCAGTTCCCGGGGGCTGATCGAGCGGAACCGCTCCTCGTCGAGGCTGGCCGTCGAGCCCTTGGCCAGGGACGGGAAGGCCCCCACGACGTAGTCGCCGATGCCGCTGGTGTGGTTCAGCAGCATGCGGACGGTGATCCGCCGCCCGCGCTCGCCCGGTATCAGGCCGGGGAGGTAGTCCCCGACGGGCGCGTCCAGCCGGATCCGGCCGCGTTCGGCCTGCTGGAGCAGGGCGACGGCGGCGAAGGACTTGCTGATGCTGCCCACCCGGTGCCGCATGTCCGGCCGGACCGGGCGGCCGGTGTCCACGTCGGCGACGCCGGACGCGCCGGCCCAGCGCCGGCCGCCGTCGCGGACGGAGGAGTAGATGCCGTACATGCCCGCGTCGTGCACGGCGCCGAGCGCGCCGCCCAGAGCGGCGGGGTCCAGAGCGGAGGCGGCCGGTGCCGAGGCGGCGGGCGCGGCGGCAAAGGTGTGGGCGAAGGCCGCGGGGGCGGCGGCGGGGGTCAGTGACAGGACGGTGGCGGCGACGGCGGTTGCGGCGATCCTGCGGATGCGCAAGGGGCTTCCCTTCCCTCGGGTCCGAGCATGTCCCCGTCATCCTCGGGGATCATGAGGGGGTGTCACATCCTTCCGGCGGACGAGACCGGGCGCCGAATCCGCGCAGGAGTGTCACACAGGCTCCACACAGGGCCCCGGGACGCTTGTTAGCGTGACTGGCCGCCCGGCAGCCGACCCAGGAAGACCCGCATGGACTACTGCTCCACATGCCGACGGCACCTCAACGGTGCTCTGGTCTGCCCCGGTTGCGGGGCGTACGCGCCGGACATAGCCCCGAACGCCACCGCCGACGCGGCGGTCCCGTTCGCCCCGGGCCCGGCGGCGGACCCGGCTCACGAGCCGTTCGCGGAGCCCGGCGCGCCCCTCGCCGCCAAGGGCCCGGCCGCTCATGGCGGCCCTGATTCCCTGGACCTGCCGGTGACGGAGGACCTGTCGCCGGCGCCGGTGCGGGAGCGGCCGGGACGGGCGGCGCGGCGCCGGCAGCGGGCCCGCTGGAAGAAGACCCAGCGCCGGGCTCTGGTCGCCACCGCGGTGGCCCTGGTCGGCGGCGGTCTGACCGTCGCCTCGATGGACCGGCACACCGCCGACCGCGCCCAGGCGGCCCCCGCGCCCAAGGACCTGCACCCGGACAGCCTGGCCGTGCAGCCCGCCCGGCCGGACGGGACGGTCCCTTCCCCCGGCGCCCGGCACGCGAAGCCCGCATCCTCCGCCCGGACCTCCGCGGCCGGCCCCGCGCCCACCCGGTCCGCGTCCGCCGGGACCTCCCGCGACGCCACCGCGCAGCAGGGCGTCCGCCCCTACACCGCCGCCCCGCACGCGGCGGCGGACCCGGCCGGGCCGCCCTCCACGCACCCGGCGACCGGCCAGGACCACCGGGCGGGCACGTCCACGGCCACGGCCCCCGGCTCGGGCTCGGGCTCGGGTTCCGGTTCCGGTTCCGGTTCCTCCGGATCGTCCTCCGCTTCGGGCACCGGCGGTGCGGCCCCGGCCGGTTCCTCGGGCACGACGGCGCAGCATCCGTCGTCCGGTTCCGGCACGGCGGGCGGCTCCTCCTCCGGCACCGCGCCGGCCGGCCCCGCCGCCACGGACCCGGCGTCCCCGTCCTCCCCCTCGTCCCCGCAGCTCTGCCTGCTGGTCCTCTGCCTGGGCTGACACCCGGTCAGCCGGCGGCGGGCCCCGGCTCGTCGAAGCTGGCGAAGTAGGCCGCGGCCATGTCCTCGCCGCCGTGCCCCTGGGCGGCCGCGCGGGCCAGGCGCTCCGCGCTCGCGGCGGCCACGTCGAGGCGCACACCGTGCCGCTCACCGGCCTCGACGATCAGACGGGCGTCCTTCTCCGCGGTGCTCACGGCGAAGCTCGGCGGCAGCAGCCCGCCGTCGAGGATGAGCCCGGCCTTGGCGTGCAGGTAGCCCATGTCGAGCGGGCCGCCGGAGATCAGGTCGAAGAAACCCGCCGGGTCCACGCCGAGCCCCTTGGCCAGCGCCAGGGTCTCGCCGGCGGCCGCGGTGACCGCGACGACCCAGCTGTTGGCCACCAGTTTCAGCCGGGTCGCACCGGCCGCAGCGCCGTCCTCGCCGGTCCACACGGTGCGCGCGCCGACCGCGTCGAACACGGGCGTCACCGCCTCGCGGCCCTCGGCGGGTCCGGCGGCCAGCACGGTGAGCTGCCCCGCCTCGGCGGGCTGCCTGGTGCCGAGCACGGGGGCGTCGTAGAAGAGCAGGCCGTACCGGCGGGCCAGGTCCGCGAGTTCGCCGGCCGACTCCACCGCGGCGGTGGTCGACTGCGCCCAGACGGCGCCCGCGCGGGCCGCCGGCGCGGCCTCGCGCATCACCTCCAGCACCGTGCCGCCGTCGTACAGCATCGTCAGGATCACGTCGGCGTCGCGGACCGCGTCGGCGGCGGAGCCGGCGACCTGCGCGCCGTCGGCGGCCAGGGGGCCGGCCTTGGCGGGGGTGCGGTTCCAGACCCGGACGGTGTGTCCGGCACGCAGGAGGTTGCGGGCCATCGCGGCGCCCATGATGCCGGTGCCCAGCACACCGACGGTCCGGGTCCCGGTGGTCAGGTCAGCCATGTCGTTCCCTTCACGAGGCCTGTGGACGGATGCCGTGCACCCGGTCATTGTCCGCCCGGTTCAGTGTTCCGGCCCGCCCGCCGCCTTCGCCGTGCCCGGCAGCAGCGGCGTGAGGATCTCCGCCGTCCGCGCCTGGGACGTCGTGCCGATCCGGACGGCCGCGGCCCTGCCCTCCGGGTCGACGACCACGGTGAAGGGGATCGTCTGCGTGCTCACGAGGCCGTGCGGCAGCCGGAGGACCTGCTTGCCCGCACATTGTCCTCACCGCGGCCGGCGGCCCGGAGCCGGGGGCCGCTTCGGCCACCGCCCGCGCCGGACGCGAGCCGCCGCGGGACCGCCCCGGGTGCGCGGCATCACCCTGCCCGCCGCCGGACACCACCCCACGCCCCCAGCCCCCGCCGCCGGACACCACCTCGTGCCCCCGGCCCCCGCCGCCGGACACCACCTCGTGCCCCCGGCCCCCGCCGCCGGACACCACCTCGTGCGCCCAGCCCCCGACAGCACACCGGCGTCCGGGCCCCGCCGCACGGCGGCGGACCGGCGCCCGACCCCGGCCCCTTGGCAGGGTGAGCGGACCGGGCGGAGACCGCCCCGCGCGGACGGCCAGGCAGAGACCGGCCCGTCACGAGCGGACCAGGCGGAGACCGACCGGACACGAGGGGGCCGGGCGGAGGCCGGCCCGCGCGGGCGGTGCGTGGGCCGGGGCTAGGCGAGCCACACGGTGGTGTCCGGGGCGAGCCGGCGTCCGCTCAGCGGCGCGCTGCTCAGCAGCACCTCACCGGGCGGCAGCGCGACCTCCGTGTCCGACAGGTTGGTGACACACCGCCAGCCGTCACGGCGGGCGAACGCCAGCACACCCGCCGGGGTGTCCTCCGCCCAGGTCAGCGACTCGCCCGCGAGCAGTTTGCGGCGCAGCCGCAGGGCCGTGCGGTACAGCTCCAGCGTCGAGCCCGCCACGCCGTCCTGCGCCTGGACGGCGTACGCCGCGAAGTGCGCGGGCTGCGGCAGCCAGGCCCCGGCCGGACCGAAGCCGTACGACGGCCCGGTCGTCGTCCACGGCAGCGGCACACGGCAGCCGTCCCTGCCCTTGCGGACGTGGCCGGTCTGCTCCCAGACCGGGTCCTGGAGCACCTCGGCGGGCAGGTCGGCCACCTCGGGCAGGCCCAGTTCCTCACCCTGGTAGAGGTAGGCCGAACCGGGCAGCGCCAGCATCAGCAGGGTCGCCGCGCGGGCGCGGCGCAGTCCGGCCTCCGCGTCGAGGGCGGGCGCGCGGCCGCCGGACAGCAGCCAGGCGTTCTCGTCCGTGCCCGGCGGCAGCATCAGCCGGGAGGCGTGGCGGACCACGTCGTGGTTGGACAGCACCCAGGTGGCCGAGGCTCCGGCGGCCCGGGCGGTGTCCAGGGAGGCGGCGATGGTCCGGCGCAGCGCGTCCGCGTCCCAGCCGGTCTGCAGGTACTCGAAGTTGAAGGCCTGGCCCAGTTCGTCCGGGCGCGCGTACAGGGCGCGCCGCGCGTCGGGCACCCAGGCCTCGGCGACGGCCGTGCGGGGCGGTGTGTAGGCGTCGAAGATCTTGCGCCAGTCACGGTAGATCTCGTGGACCTCGTCGCGGTCCCAGTACGGGTGGCTGCCCGGCTCGACGCGCGGCAGCGCGTCCTCGCCGGTGGCGCCGAGGTTCCCGACGTCGCGCAGCGGCTCGTCGAGGTCCTTGACCAGGGCGTGCGCCACGTCGACGCGGAAGCCGTCCACACCCCGGTCGGACCAGAAGCGCAGGGTGGTGCGGAAGTCGGCGCGGACCTCCTCGTGGGCCCAGTTGAAGTCGGGCTGCTCGGGCGCGAACAGGTGCAGGTACCACTGTCCGTCGGGCACCCGCTGCCAGGCGCTGCCGCCGAAGACGGACTGCCAGTCGGTGGGCGGCAGTTCGCCGTGGGCGCCGCGCCCGTCCCGGAAGACGTACCGGTCGCGGGCGGCCGAGCCCGGCCCGGCCCGCAGCGCCTCCTGGAACCAGCGGTGCCGGTGCGAACTGTGGTTGGGGACGATGTCGGCGATCACCTTCAGACCCAGGCGGTGCGCCTCGGTGACCAGCGCGTCGAAGTCGTCGAGGGTGCCGAGGCGGGGGTCGACGTCCCGGTGGTCGGCGACGTCGTAGCCGCCGTCGGCCAGTTCGGACGGGTAGAACGGGCTGAGCCACACGGCGTCCACGCCGAGGGCGGCGAGGTGCGTCAGCCGCTGGGTGATGCCCCGCAGGTCGCCGAGACCGTCGCCGTCGGCGTCGGCGAAGCTGCGGGGGTAGACCTGGTAGACGACGGCCTGCCGCCACCAGTCGGGACTTCGGGAGGACAGGTCGGGCGGCGTGTCGTCGGTGCGGTCGGTCACGCGGTCTCCTCTGTGTGCGGCGGAGCGACACAGAGAATCTGTCCAGATCACCGGAAAAGCCAACACGCCGTGCCGTACCGGCGCACAGGGGAACGACCGGGCGGGGTGGGGTGACGGCGTGGCGCGCGCCTGGCGGGGGCGCCCTGCCCCCCAACGGGCCCCGCACCAGGCGGGAGCACCGTGACACCGAACGGGCGCGGCACCGGGCGGGGACGCCGTCGCACCGGGCGGGGCACCGTCGCACCGGGTGAGGGCGCCGTGTGCCCGGGCCCGGCGCCCCTCCGGCCGCCGGGCCGGCGCCGCGGTGTCAGTCCGTGTCCGCCGCGCAGTGCTCCAGCAGGTGCCGTACGTCCTCGTCCACCAGCCGGTAGCGCACCACGCGGCCCTCCTTCTCGCCCTCCACGGTGCCCGCCGCGCGCAGCAGCCGCAGGGCCTGGGAGACCGCCGGGTCCTTCATGCCGGTGGCGACGGCGAGGTCGGAGACGGCCAGTGGGCCGGTGCGGTGCAGGGCCAGCAGCAGGGCGAGCCGCTTGGGGTCGGCCAGCAGCGAGAAGCGCTGCGCCCACGCGCGGACGTGACCGGGCTCCCCGATCGCCGCGATGGCGTCGCACACCCGGTGGCCGTCGATGGTGCGACGCTCCGCGCGGTCGGCAGGGACGAGATGCATGCCCCCATCCTCGCAGGCACCCGCGGGTGATCTTCGGCACCTGCGCAGGTATGCAGCTATGCAGGCGACGGTCCGTCCCTCTACCGTGGGCGGGCCGTGGTGCTCGGGAAGTCGGTGCGAAGCCGACGCGGCCCTCGCCACTGTGATCGGGGAGTTCCCCTTCCGTCCGGCATCCGCCGGGCCACTGGTCGCACGACCGGGAAGGCAGGAGGGGAGAACGTACGGACCCTAAGCCAGGAGACCGGCCACGGCAGCTCACGAAGTGATCCACGAGGTGCTGGAGCGTGATACCGGATGACCCTGCCCGAGCCTGTCCCGACGCCGACGTCCGCCCCCACGGGGCCCCCGCGGGCGTCCTTCCGCTGGCGCCGTGAGGACACCCTCAAGACCGCGGGCCTGCTGGCGGTGATAGCCGCCCTGCACATCGTCGCCTTCGGCATCCTGTTCCTGCTCGTCGTCCCCGAGCACTACCAGGTCGGCACCAAGGCCTTCGGCATCGGCCTCGGCGTCACCGCCTACACCCTCGGCATGCGGCACGCCTTCGACGCCGACCACATCGCCGCCATCGACAACACCACCCGCAAGCTGATGGCCGACGGCAAGCGGCCGGTGTCGGTGGGCTTCTGGTTCGCGCTGGGCCACTCCAGCGTGGTGGTGGCCATGGCCGCGCTGGTGGCGGGCGGCGCCCAGCTCGCCGGCACGCTGATGAACGACGACTCCCGTACGCACCAGACGCTCGGCATCGTCGGCACCACCGTCTCGGGCTCCTTCCTCTACCTCATCGCCGCCCTCAACCTGGTCGCCCTCGTCGGCATCCTCAAGGTCTTCCGGGCGATGCGCGCGGGCACGTACGACGAGCGGGAGCTGGAGGCCCACCTGGATTCACGGGGGTTCATGAACCGGATCCTGGGCCGCCTCACCAAGTCGGTGTCCCGGCCCGGCCAGATGTACCCGCTCGGCTTCCTCTTCGGCCTCGGCTTCGACACCGCCACCGAGGTCACGCTGATGGTGATGGCCGGTTCGGGCGCGGCGGCCGGACTGCCCTGGTACGCGATCCTCTGCCTGCCGCTGCTGTTCGCGGCCGGCATGAGCCTGTTCGACACCCTGGACGGCACGTTCATGAACTTCGCCTACCAGTGGGCGTTCTCGAACCCCGTCCGCAAGGTGTTCTACAACCTGACCATCACCGGCCTGTCCATCGCGGTCGCCTTCTTCATCGGCACGATCGAGCTGGTCGGCGTCCTGCACGACAAGCTCGACCTGAGCGACACGGTCACCGGCTGGATCGCCGGCCTCGACCTCGACCACGTGGGGTACGTCATCGTCGGACTGTTCGTGGTGGTGTGGGCGGCCGCGCTGGCGTACTGGAAGGTGGCCCGCGTCGAACAGCGCTGGGCGGTGCGGGTCGGGACCGCGGAGACCGACTAGGACCCGCCCGGCCGGACCGGGCGAGGACCCGCCGGGCGGGGCCGGGGCCGGGCCCGCCCGGCGGGGCCGGGCTAGGCTCCCGCGCCGCCCGCTTCGACGGTGGCCAGGTACAGCTTCACGTACCGCTCCACGTCGATGTCCAGGGCGACGTCCACCAGTTGCTGTTCGCGCGCCTCGCCGTGCAGTTCCGCCTCGCCGGGGCGCGCGCGGCGGTCGACGACCGTCTGCCCGCGCGCCGGGCCGGGTGCGAGGTTCACCTCGACCGGCAGCCGGCGCGTGGTCAGGCCCGCCGGGTCGGCGACCGCGCAGACCGCTCCCGCGTCACCGAGACCGCCCGCCGGGTCCTCCTCGCTCGTCACCGGGTCGCGGTGGGACAGCAGCCGGCCGGCCAGCCGCGCGCCCGCCTCGCCGCTGCCGCTCAGCCGCCGCACGTCAGCGGCCGGGACGATCACCCGCTCGAACACGTCGAGTCCGTACATCGTGACCGGCACCCCGGCGGTGAGCAGGACCGCGGCGGCCTCCGGGTCGTGCCAGACGTTGAACTCGGCGACCGCCGTGGCGTTCCCGGTGGCCACCGCGCCGCCCATGAACACGATCCGCTCGATGTTGCGCGTCACCTCGGGGTGGGTGCGCAGCAGCAGGGCGATGTTGGTCAGCGGCGCGGTGGGGATCAGGGTGACCGGGCGGGGCGAGCCGAGGATCTCGCGCCGCAGCAGCGTCACCGCGTCCACGTCGGCGGGCCGGCGGACCGGAGCGGGCAGGCGGAGGTCGCCCATGCCGTCCCGGCCGTGCACGTGGTGGGCGGTGCGCAGGGGCTCGATCAGCGGGCGTTCGGCGCCCCGCGCGACGGGGATCCGGGGCGCGCCCGCCTGCTCCAGCACGGTCAGCGTGTTGCGCACCACCTGGTCCACGTCCGTGTTCCCGGCCACGCAGGTCACCGCGCGCAGGTCGAGCCCCGGGTGGCGCACGGCGAACAGCAGGGCGAGCGCGTCGTCGACACCGGTGTCGCAGTCGATGATCACGGGCGTGGCGTCGGAGGCGGACTGCTCGGTCACGGCGGGCTCCCTCGGAAACGTCGGAAACGTGCGTGCGCTCCTTCGTACCGACCCTATGCCTGTGCGGCGGGCGGGCCTCACCCGGACGGACCGGCGCGGTGGTGGGGAGCCCGGCTCGGTGGTGCCGTGGGAGGACCGTCCGGTTCACGTCGTGCCCGTTCCCGTGGAGGATCCGCCCATGCCCCGTCCCCCGGCCGTCCGTGCCCTTGCCGCCGCCGTGCTCTGCGCGGGCGCCCTGCCGGCGGTCTCCGCCTGCGGCTCCGGACCGGCGGAGCGGGCCGCCGGTGCCTCGCCGTCCGCCGCCGCGGCCACCCGGCCCGCCGCCCCCGCCTCGCCGTCCGCCGCCGCGCTCACCGCCGCCCAGGCGCAGGCCGCGCTGCTCACCGTGGCCGACCTCGGTGTCCCCTGGGAGCCGACCGACGGCGCCGCGACCTGGCGGGACGGCATCCTCAAGGCGCGGGCCGAGGCGGCACCGGCGGACTGCCGGCGGCTGCTCGACGCGCTCTACGCCGACCAGCCGCTCGGCGCTCCCACCGGGACGTACGCGGTGACCGGTTTCGACGACGGCGACGACGGCGCCCAACTGCGCCACCAGGTCCTCTCACCGCGCCCGGCGGACGTGGACCGCGCGCTGGCGTGGCTGCGGACGCTGCCGAGGACGTGCGCCCGGTTCACGGCGACGACCCCCCGGGCGGGCGAGCAGACCGTGCGGGTCGGCGACCTGGCCCTGCCCGCCGCCGGCGACGCCCGGCAGGGACTGCGGGTCACCTTCACCGGACCGCCGGACGGGGCGGACGGCGCGGAGGGCACGGACGAGACGGACGGCAACGGCTCGGACGGCTCCGACGGGGCGGACGTCACCACGCTCACGCTGGACATCGTCGCCGTGCGCGTCGGCGGCGACGCGCTCACCCTCACCGACGGCGCCCCCGGCGCCCTCGCCTCCGACGCCACCGTCCAGGCGGTCCAGAAGGGCGTCGAGCGTCTGAAGGCCGTCCGCCGCGCCGGCCGCGCCCAGGCCTGAGCACCGGCCAGGGAGGGGGCCGGCGCCCCCGGGGTCACAGCAGCGGCTGCGCCGGTGCCGGGCCCAGGGTGGTCGTGCCCGGTGCCGTCCGGTGGCCCAGACCGGTGCGGTAGGCGTCCAGGGCCGCCTCCACCCGGCCGGTGCGGCGCAGCAGGTCACCGAGGAGACGGCAGAGGTCGGCCAGGTCACCGGCGGCGCCGGCCCGCTCCAGCAGGCTCAGCGCGCGGACGTAGTGCTCCTCGGCGGCCTCCGCGTCGCGGGCATCCTCGGCGATGATGCCGAGCAGGCGGTGCGCGGCGGCGGCGTGCATCGCGCCCCGTTCCGAGGAGAGGTCGCCGAGCACGTCCCGCAGCAGGTCCGCGGCCTCCCGCGACCGGCCGCGCCGGTGCAGGACGTCGGCCAGCTCGACGGCGACCTGCCGGGTGTAGAGCGCGGCCCGCTTGGCGGTCAGCATGTCCAGCGCTGCCCGCAACTCGCTCTCGGCCCGCTCCAGTTCGCCGTTCTGCGCGCAGACGTAGCCGCGCATCCAGTGGCAGTTGGCGAGTTCGGTGCGCAGCTGGAGGTGCCGGTACAGTTCGGCGGCCTTGGCGAGCGAGGCGTCCGCCTCGGCGATCCGGCCCTCGGCGAGCAGGGTGCGGGCCACCGACCGGTGCATACGGGCCACCAGCGCGGGATCGCCCGCCTGCGGGGCCAGCGCGAGGGCGAACTCGGCGGCCTGCGCGGCCCGCGCGTGCGCGCCCATGTCCATGTACGGCCCGATGACGCTCGCGTAGAGCAGCAGCAGGGCGTCGGGATCGTGCAGCCCGGCGCGGTTGAGTTCGTCGAGCGTGGACTCGAAGAGGTAGACGGCGTACCGCAGTTCGCCGGTGAGGTAGTGGGAGACGGCACGGCCGCGCAGGGCCGGGACGCGCGCGGTCAGCGGGGCGTCGGCCAGCACCCGTTCCGACCGTTCGAAGTACTGCCGCCCGCTCTCCAGCTCCCCGGTCTCCAGGGCGCACTCGCCGAGTCCGAGGAGCGCGTCGGCCTGGATGTCGGTGAGTTCGTGGTCCTCGGCCTCGGCGAGCAGCCGGGCGTACAGGCCGGCCGCCTTGCCGGTCTCCCCGGTGGCCAGGGTCCGCTGCGCCTCGGTCAGCCGCAGGCGCAGGTCGGTGGCGAGGTGGGCGGGGCGGCCGGTGGCCAGTTCCTCGAAGGCGACGCCGAGCCGTTCGGCGAGGTGGCGCAGCGCGGCCTCGGAGGGGCGCACCCGGCCGGCCTCCAGGGTGGAGACGTAGGCGGGCGTGTACGCGGGCTCGGCCAACTGCCGCTGTGTCATGCCCCGTTCGCGCCGCAGCCGCTGCACCCTGCGCCCGATGGTCTCCGGGTCGTCCCGCTTCGCCATGCGGTTCATCATGCCAGTAAGCGGGCTTGCCGAGCGGCCGGCACCGCCTCCTCCCCGCCACCGGGACGATCCGCCCGTCTGGCCTCAACTCCCGCTGCCCATGGTCCTGTTCCGCCCTTCGTTCCGGCCCTGCCCCTCTTCCGGCCGAGCGCTCCCACCCCCTAGGTTGGGGAGTACGTTAAACCTGCTTAACCCCCCACTGTCGTTCCCTGTCGCTGTGAGGTCGGTCGCCGTGCTCGGACGCCCTGTCGCGCGCCCTGGTCACATCCGTGGACGTCACGTCAGGGGCTTCGGCGCGGCCCTCGTCGCCGTCGCCGCCCTGGTCGCGGCGGCCAACGCGAACCCCGCCCCGGCCGCCACCGACCCCGCCCCCGCCCCCGCCCCCGTCCAGCAGGCCGCCGTCCAGGACCGCTAGTGGCGAGGCAGGCCGCCGGGAGCGGACGACGGGGTCCGCCGCCCTGACCGGGCACTGCTAGGAACGGCCCGGCAGCACCTTGCGCAGGGCCTCGTCCAGGCTGCCGGCCAGGGCCGCGTCGCTCGGCGGGTCGGCGGTGAAGAGCCGGCCCAGTTCGGTGGTGAAGGTCTGGGTGAAGGCGCCGTACAGGGGGGTGCGCGGGCGCGGGACCGCGTGCGTGAGGGCGGGGTAGAGGATGCGGCGGGCGTAGTCCGGCCGGCCGGCCGCGTCGCGCGGTGTCCGGTCGGTGCTCTCCCCGGTGGGTGCCGCCGGCGCGCCCCCGCCCACCGCGCACCTCACATGGTCGTCGGTGTACGCCGACGTGCGGGTCGCGGCGAACCCGGCGTCCAGCAGGCACCGTTCGCTCTGCGCGTCGGTGAGGTAGGCGATGAGCTGGGCGGCCTTCCCGGCCCGGTTCGAGGAGCGGGCCACCGCCAGGTTCTGCCCGCCGAGCACCGCCCGGCCGGGCAGCGGCGCCACGCCCACCTGGTCGGCCGAGAAGGTCTGGTGGAGAGTGCCGTAGGCGTACGGCCACTGCCGCAGGAAGGCGGTGCGCCCGCTCGCGAAGTCACTGAGCGAGGCGGCCTCGTCGGAGGTGAACGCGTGGTCCAGGGTGTACGGCTTCTCCGTGCGCCGGCGCAGTTCCGCGATGCCGTCGGCCAGTTCCTGGCGGCTGGCGGTGTAGTGACCGGAGCCGTCGGTGAGCGCGAAGTCCTTGGTGGCGGACGCGAACGCCTCCACCGCGTTGACCGTGCGGCCCTCGTAGGCGGCGAGCTGGGTCGTCCAGGCCTTCTCGAAGCCCTTGGGCGGGTGCGCGTCCAGGGTGTCGGCGAGGTCGCGCAGGTCCGTCCAGGTGGTGCCCGCCTCCAGCGTGGTCTGCTGGATCCCCGCCGCCCGCAGGTAGTCGCGCCGGTAGTACAGCAGCCCCACGTCCGTGTTGAACGGCACCGCGTAGACCTGGTCCTTCCAGTACGCCGTGGCGGCGACCGGCCCGATGACGTCACCGTCGAGGGTGTCCTGCGGCAGCGGTGCGATCAGTCCCGCCTCGGCGAACTCCGGGACCCAGGTCACGTCCAGGTTGACCACGTCGTAGTCGGCGCTGCCCGACTGCAGGGCGCCCAGCAGCTGGCTGCGCTGCTCGTCGGCGGAGCCGGGCAGCTCGACGAGGCGGGCGTGGTAGCCCGTGTTCTCCTTGTCCTGCTGCCGGTTCCAGGCGTCGATGAGCTGCTGCCGGATGCCGTTCTTGCCGGTCACGTCCCGGCCGCTGGCCACGACGATCTCCCCGGGCACGTCGGCGGCGGACGACTGCGCCGCGTCCGGGTCGCGGTCCCCGCCGGTACAGGCGGCGGCACCGAGCAACAGCACCGCCCCCGCGAGCGCACCGGCCCGCCCGAACACCCCGCACCGGCCCCGCGGACGCGTGCCGGGCAGGCGTCCCGGCCGCCGCGCGCGCCGGTCGGTCCCTCGCCGCATCAGTCCTCCCCCGTCCCCACCCGGGCGACCTCGTCGTGCAGGACGGTGCCGAGGTCGTCGCCGACGTCCAGGCAGCGGCCGTGACTCGCCGCGGCGACCGTCGCCGCCGGACGGCCCTGGTCGCAGGAGCCGCCGACCAGGGACACCATGTCCACCGGCACCCCCCGGTGCCGGGCCCGGTCCAGCACCTGGGAGAGGTTCTTCCCGGTCAGCCGGTTGTCGTCCTCGTCGTCGGTGATGTACACGATCAGCTGCGGCCGCTTGTCGTCGGCGCCGCGCTGCGCCATGAAGTCGAGCGCGGCCAGCAGCGCCGCGTGCGGATCGGACTCGGCGTCCCGCACCCGCGCCGCCGCGCCGACCCGCCGCTCGGCGTCCGCGCGGCGGTGGGGGCCGAAGTCCAGCACCTCGTCGTGGTGCTGCCCGCCGGAGCCCTCGTAGACGCCCCACACGCCGTACTCGTCCTGGGTGCCGAGCCCGCCCAGGGACTGCTTCAGGATGCCGGGGCCGCCGCTGGGCCCGGGCCACCACTTGTGCATCGAGCCGGAACTGTCCAGGAGGTAGAGGACCCGGCCGGGGCCGTCGGCGCTGCGGTAGCGGGCGAGTGCCGTGTCCATCGCCGCCCGCCCGGCGGCCTCCGGCAGCGGCCCGGCCTCGCGCAGCACACCGGTGGCCGCGGGACCGGGATCCAGCAGCGGGTGCCCGGCGCCCGCGGCGGAGCGGAAACCGGCGCCGGCGAACGCGGCGAGCCCGTCCCCGCCGGTCAGCCACGCGCGGAAGCGTTCCACGGCGTCCTGCCGCGCCGCGGCGTCCCGGTCCCCGCCGTCCCAGCCGACCCGCACGAAGGTGGGCGTCAGGGCCGGCACGTCGGAGGGGTACTCCCCGGTCCGCGGCACCCGGGTGCGCTGCGCGCAGCCCACCCCGCTGTCGAGCAGGAACTCGGGGACGAGGACGGCCGTACGGCGGTCGGCGGCGGGGTCGGCCGGCAGCGAGCACAGCAGCGCGGCCGCCGTCGCGGCGGGCGGTCCGGTGCCGCGCACGCTCTGCTCGGCGCCGCGCGGGTCGGCGCCGCCGCCGTAGAGGCCGATGGTCGCCAGCAGCGCGGAGTCGGTGACCTCCGGGTCGGCGCGCAGCACGCCCGCGCCCGCGTCCCGCTCGCGCAGGTCCGCCACCAGCCGGGCCAGCGGCAGCCCGGAGCGCTGCTGCGCCCGCTCGCCGGCGATGTCCCGCGGCACGGCCAGGACCACCGGCGAGTACGCGAACGGCCGGGTGTCCGGATGCAGTTCGACGAAGGAGCGCCCGCCCGGGTCGGTGGTGACGCGGGCCACGTCCGTGGCGGAGGCGGGGATCCAGACGTCCGGCTGCGGACCGACGTCCCGCTGCGGGTTGGTGTCCTCCTCGTGGGGCTCCTGCCAGGCGTCGGTCTGCTCGCGCAGCGCGGTGAGCGCCGCGCCGGCGCCCGCGCTGTAGACGGTGATGCCGGTGCGGCGGCAGCCGTGCCCGTCGGTGTTCGCGTCCGAGGTGAGGTAGGTGTCCGCGGCCGTGCGGACCACCGGCTCCAGGTCGGGGTCGGTCAGCACCCGCAGTTCCAGCGCCGGCCCGCACTCGGCTCCGCCGCCGGTGGTGAGGAACCGGTGCCCGGCGTAGCCGACACCGGCGAGCGCCAGGACGAGGGCGGTGGCCACGGCGACGCGGCCCGGTAACCGGAGGCGCCGGGCCCACCGCACCAGCGCGCCGGGCAGCGCTCCGGCCGCCCCGGCCGCCCCGGCCAGGGCCGCGAGCGCGCGCCGGACCCAGGGTTCCGGCGGCTCCCCGCCCTCCTGCTCGCCGGACGGGCCTGGACCCGGACCGGGCGAGGACCCGGGGTGCGGGCCCGGCGGCCCGGGCGGCCCGGGCGGGTCCAGCGGTCCCTGTGTGTCCGGCGGGTCGGGGACGACCGGCGGGATGAAGGTGACCGGCGGGATGGACGTGACCGCCGGGCTGGACGTGACCGTCGGCTCGGGTGGGACCGGCACGGGCGGATCCTGCGTGACCGTGACCGGAGGGGGCGGATCCTGCGTGACCGGACGGGGCGGCCGGGGCGGATCGGACGGCACCGGGCGGGACGGACCGGGCACCGGGTCGGGTTCGGCCGGGCGGCCCCCCGCCAGCAGTACGTCCGTGTCCGGCGCGGCGGCGAGCTGCGGCTCCCACGGGTCCCCGAAGGCGGTCGTGAGACCCGCCGCCAGCATCCGTCCCCGCAGGTGCGCGAAGGCCTCCAGCAGCGACAGCTCCCCGTCGTCCGTCCCCAGGAGCCGTACGAGCGCGTCGGTGAACGGGGTCGGCCCCGTGCCGTCACCGGAGTCGATCAGCCGGTTGGCCTGGACGCTCATCAGCAGCAGGATCTTCTGCCGGCCGGGGAAGTCGTGCCACACCTTGGCGGCGTTGCCCGCGTAGCAGCAGTCGAGGATCACCACGATCCGCTCCGCGCCGCTTCCGGCGAGCACGGTCAGCACCTCCGTGAAGGAGGTCGCGTTCGGGAAGACCGCCTGGGCGCCGGCGACCACGCGCGCGTTGCGCATCTGGAGGAACAGCTCGTTGCCCGCGCTGGGCACGGCACCGTGCCCGGCGAAGTAGCACAGCAGCAGCCCCTCGGCCTCGTGGGCGGCCTTGCGCAGGTCCTCGCCGAAGTCGTCGTGGGAGGGCGAGCGGCGCTCGGTGATCTCCCGGTCCTCGAACACCCCGCCCCGCAGGGCCTGCCGCAGCCGGCTGACGTTGTGCCGGACGGCGGGCAGCTGACCGGCCACCCCGTCCCAGGCGGCCGGCTGCGTGTGCTCGTACTCCGATACGCCGACCAGCAGTGCCCGGTTCACCCGCCCCCGCGGGTCGAAACGGCTCACGGCACTATTCCCCGCCGGTGTTCACCGGATCGACGCTCTCCTCGGGGGGCGGGCCGGGCTCCACCCGGCGGCGGTTCTCGCGCCAGGCCGCCACCGCCCGCCTGGTCTGCTCCAGCAGCTCGCCGAACAGCACCTCCGCGCCCGCGCCGGCCAGGACCAGCAGGATCTCCATGCCCGCGCCCATGTGGCCGGGCGGCGCGTCGGACCGCGGCCGTTCGAGGATCCGCAGCCGCCCGTCGGCGACCAGCTCCTCCAGCGGGTTCTCCCGTTCCAGCCACGCCTTCAGCGCGTCGATGTCCCGGTTGCTCGCATTTCCGTCCAGCCGGACCCGGATACCTCGGCCGGCCACGCCCTCCCCCTCAGCCATAACTCACCATTCTGGCACCGGGCGCACGCCCTGGGGAGGGGGCGGACACAACAGGCCACGATCCCCTGCCCGCGCCCGCCACCTCGCCCGCCGACCGCCCGTCAGGCGCGGCGCGCCGTCAGCCCGCCGTCAGCCCCGCGTCCTCCAACTGCCGCAACTGCCGCCGCAGATGATCCAGCGCACCCTGCCGGCGGCCTGGTACCCGGCCGCGCAACTCGGCCAGCAGCGGGCCCAGTTCCCGGGCGCGCTCCGGTTCGCGGATCTGTCCCCACTGGTGGTGCGCCCGGTCCACGGCCGCCTCCACCTGCGGGGCGCCGGCGCTCTGCCCCAGGGCGAGCCGGGTCGCGGCGACGGACAGCCAGGCACGACAGCTGCGGGCCGGGTCCCCCGCGAACATCGCGAGGTCGGCCCGGACCTCGGTCCAGTGCAGGGCTTCCTCGGACGCCGCTCCGTGCTCGCGCACGGCGGCCTGCTCCCAGCGCGCGGCGAGCACGTCCGCGTCACCGTGCCGCCCGGACTCCACCCAGGCCGCGATGGACGCGTGCGGGTCGGCCGCCGCCGGCCGCCCGGCGGCGAGCACGATGCCCGGGCCGCCGTACGCCCCGCGCCCCCCGTCACCCTCCTCCACGGCCAGCCGGGCCAGCGCCTGCTCGTGCAGCTCGTCCACCGGCGGCCGGTGCCCGCTGCGCAGGATCGTCGCCACCGCCTTCATGTAGGCGGGCGCGGCCACCGCGCGCCGGGCGGGCGGCGGGGCGACACGGCCGTACACGGCGATGTTGGGCCCGGTGTCCAGGGGGCGCTCGCCCAGTCGCCGCCAGCTCTCCTGGTCCGCGTAGAGGTCGGCCACGACGGTGGTCGTGCCGTCCGGGCGCAGCCGCAGCTCCTCGCGCAGCCAGTGCCAGGGCAGGGCGGTGTAGCGGACGGTCGCCGGGGTGGTGCGGGCGAGCGCCAGGTGCGGCAGGTTCTGGCGGCGGTCGAACTGGAGCTGGCCGGTGACGAAGACGGTCAGCGGTCCCGGGGCGGCCGCGGCGGCGCGCAGCCGGCTGAGGACGGCCTGCGGCTCCAGCGGGTCGGCGAGTTCGACCACGCTCGCGGTGCGGGTGCCGGACAGCACGGCGGGCTCCACGGCCGCCAGCACCGGCAGCACGGACGCCGCGTCGACCAGACGGCCCTTGCCCACGGGCGAGGCCGCGAGCAGCAGCACGGTTCCGGGCATGGTCCCCCCGCGGTGATCCGGTCGTCGTTCGCGTACCTCAGCACCGTAACCGCTGCTGGTGCGCGTGCGGGTGCCGGACCGTGGAACATCCGGGGCCGGGGGAGCGGGGAGCGGGTGCGGCCCCGGGCGTCCGAAGTGCGGGCCCGGGGCCCGGAGTGCGGGTCAGGGTGCGGCCCCGGGGGGCCGAGGTACGGGCCCGGAGGCCCTCGGGTACGGGCCCGGCGTGCGGGTCCCGGGCACGTCCGTGGCCGCCGACTTGCCAGGGCCGTCGCCCAGGTGTGCTCTGGAGGCGGGGGCGAGGACAGAGAGGAGCGCTCTCATGGCTCACGCGGCACCCGTGTCCGGCCGCACCGCGGACCCCCGCGCCCGGCATCCCCGGTCACCCGACATCTTCAGCGCCCGGACCCACCGCATCGCCCGGTGGGCGGCCCCGTTCGCGATCGGCCTCGTCTACGGCTACTGGGCCGCCGCCAACCGGCGGGCCGGCGGCCCGATCACCGTGGGGAACCTGGTGTTCGGCTTCGTGACCGCCGTGGTGTTCACGCTGGTCACGGCGGGCGTGCTGACCCTGGCCTCGCGGCTGCCGCGCGAACTCCACGCCTTCTTGTGGTTCCTCTTCGCCGGCGCGGCCTTCGGGTTCCTCTACGTCCAGTCCGGCGAATCGGTCCTGCTGACCATCGGCCTGTCGCTGGCCTTCGGCGTGGCCGTGGGGCTGATCTGCTTCTACTGGGTCTACACGCACGAGGACGCCAGGGGCCACCGCATCGGCTGACCCGGCCGCCCGGGCAGGCACCCCGGCCGCGGGCCCCGGCAGCACACCGGGACCCGCGGCCGCAGCCGTGCCGTTCCGCTTCCCCTCCGGCGCCCACCGCGCGGGGGAGGCCGCTCCCGCCGTGCCCTCCCCCGCGCCGCGCCTCGCCCGGCTCCTGCCGCTCACCCGCCCCTCCCCGCGTACGCGGCGCGGTCACCCGAATGCCGTGCGTCCACTCGCGCGGCCGTCCCCGGGAGACTTCGCTGGGGAGGGTGACCCGACGCCTGCGCAGCGGCCTGTCGGCCGTGCTGATCACCCTCTCGTGCCTGCTCGTGCCGTTCGGCGCGCTGACGGCCTGGGCGGCGTACGGGCTCGCCGACACCGGCCACTACGTCACCACGATGGCGCCGCTCGCCGGCGACCCGGACGTGCGCGACGCGATCGTGGACACGGTCGGCAACGGCATCGTGGACGCGATCGGGCAGGAGACGGACTCCCGGGTGCTGCGCGCGACCGTGGCGCCCTTCGTGCACGACGCGGTCCGCTCGTTCACGCAGACCGCGGCCTTCCGCACCGCCTGGAACGAGGGCAACCGGGTCGCCCACGACGCCGTCCTGCGCGCCCTGCGCGACGGGAACGACGACGGCGGCCGCCCGGTCACCGTCGACCTCGCCCCGGTCACCGCCCAGGTCAAGGCCCAGCTCGCCCAGGACCACGTGCCGCTCGCCGACCGCATCCCCGTCGAGCACACCGAGGTCGCCCTGCTCCCGGCCCAGGACCTGGGCCGCATGCGGAAGGGGTTCCACGTGCTCGAAGTCGCCGGCTTCTGGCTGCCCGTCTCGGCCGTCGCGTTCGCCGTCGCCGGCATCGGCCTGGCCGCCCGTCGCCGTCGCGCGGTCACCGCCACCGCGCTCGGCACCGCGCTCGGCGGCGCGCTGCTCGCCCTCGCCCTGGCCGTGGGCCGCGGCCTGACCCTGTCCGACCTGCCCCCGGAGGTCTCCCAGCCCGCCGTGGGCGCCGTCTACGACGCGCTCACGGCCCCGCTGCGCACGACGTCCTGGCTGCTGGTCGCGCTGGGTCTGACCGTGGCCGCCCTGACCTGGCTCACCCGGCGCCGCGCGGGCCGCGACCGCCCCGGGCCCGGCGCCGGTCCGCGCCCCCGCGGCCGCCTCCCGCGGCTGCGCCCCCTCCGGCGCGGACGCTCCCCCGAGACGCCGCCCCCGGCACCGCCGCAGGAACCGACCCGGGTGGAGGCCTGAACGGACGGACCCGACCGGGTCCCGTCCACGCCTGCGGGCGGACCGGGGCTGTCGGGGCTTCTGGAGTTCCGGGGCGCTCGGTGCTCACCGAAGTCTCGGGCGCTCGGTGCTCACCGGGGGCTCGGGCTCTCGGGCCGTGTGGCCGCACGCGCCGCGGGCCACGCCCGGCCCCGTCTTGACACGGCCCGGCCCGGGTCCCTCTCCCCCGGCCTGGAGCGCCACCAGGGGCCGCTAACCTTACGTGTCCGTCCTGGCCAGGGATCGACGGGATCAACTCACGCGAAGGGTTGCGCACATGGGCATTCTCACTCGCCTGCGGAACGCGTTCGGCCGGTCACGCAAGGGGCGTGCGGCCGAAGCAGAGGGTGCGGAGCACGAGCGGGTTCCGGCGACCCCGCAATCCGCGGACCCCGCCCCGGCCGACGCGCAGCAGCCGGCGCCGAAGATCCCGGCCCCGGCCGCGGAACCGGAGCCCGCCCCCGCCGCCCAGGTCCCCGACCAGCGCACTCCCGCCGGCGACGAACACGAACTGGTCGCGGCGGCCTTCGACAACGTCACGGTCCCGCCGAGGCCGAGGAACGAGCGGCCGGGGGAACCGGAGGAACGGGACCACCCGGAGGACCTGCGGTCAGCGGCGGAGCCCACCCCGGCCCAGTCCCCGCAGGCTCCGGGGGCCACCGAACCCGCGGAGGTTTCGGAGAGCCGGGACAACGGGGAGGCCCGGGCCGACTCAGAGCCATCACAGGCCAGGGAGGCCGACGAGCGGCAGCAGGCCACCGAGCCCGCTGAGGCCGCGGAGTCCGGCGAGACCTCTGAGCCTGCCGAGGCCATGAAGTCCAGCGAGACCTCTGAGCCCGCCGAGGCGGTCGAGCCCAGCGAGACCTCTGAGACAGCTGAGGCTGACGAGCCGGGGGAGCCCACTGAGGCTGCCGAGGCTCCGGAGACCGGCGAAGCCCGGGAAACCCCGACGTCTGCGCAGCCCGCCGACGGCGAGCAAGCCCCACAGGGGCCACCCGCACCCGACGACGAAAGCCGCACGAGTGGTGCGGGTGGGAACGAATCCCCGGCCGAAGGCGAAGCCGAGGCCGCACCCACCCCCACGACCGGCACCACCCCCCACCCCGAGGCCGATCCCCGCCCCGAGGCCACCACCCCCACCCCCCGCCCGGAGGGCAAACCCGCCACCCCCCTCGCCCGTCTCAAATCCCGCGCCCCCGGCCTCGCCACGGCCTACAAGGCCGCCACCGCCGCCCTCAAGAAGAACGACCTCACCGGCACCCGCGCCCAGGTCCACCTCGTCCTGGACCGCTCCGCCTCCATGCGCCCGTACTACAAGGACGGCTCCGCCCAGGCCCTCGCCGACCAGGCCCTCGCGCTCGCGGCGCACCTCGACCCCGAGGCCACGGTCCACGTGACGTTCTTCTCCACGGACGTGGACGGCACCACCGACCTCACCCTCACCGACCACGAGGGCAGGATCGACGAGGTGCACGCCACCCTCGGCCGCATGGGCCGCACGAGCTACCACGCGGCGGTGGAAGCGGTCCTGGCCCACCTCGACGAGCACCGCACGTCACCCGAGGCCACGCCGGACGCCGGGCCCCGGCCCCCCGTCCTGGTGATCTTCCAGACGGACGGCGCCCCGGACGCCAAGACCCCCGCCACCCGCTCCCTCACCGAGGCGGCCGAGACCCACCCCGGCGTCTTCTTCTCCTTCGTCGCCTTCGGCGAGCACGACAACAAGGCGTTCGACTACCTGCGCAGGCTCAAGACCGGCAACGCGGCCTTCTTCCACGCCGGCCCCGCCCCCCGCGAGCTGACGGACAAGGAACTGTACGAAGGCGTCCTGGCGTCCTGGCGCCCGTAACGCACCGCAGCCACGGCACGACCCCCCGCGCCGCCCGCTTCCCAGCCAGTAAAACGGGAAGCGGGCGGCGCGGTGGTGTCGGCTACGATTTCAAGGTTCGTAGACGAATCGGACGGCCCCGGAGGCCGCCCACCGTCACCCCACGTAGCGACTTGGGAGCAGCCCGCGATGGCTCGTCACCTCATCACCAGCGCCCTTCCGTACATCAACGGGATCAAGCACCTGGGCAACATGGTGGGGTCCATGCTCCCGGCGGACGTCTACGCACGCTATCTGCGCCGACGCGGCCACGAGGTGCTGTACATCTGCGCCACCGACGAGCACGGCACGCCCGCCGAGCTGGCCGCCAAGGAACAGGGCCTGCCGGTCGCCGAGTTCTGCGCGCAGGCGCACGACGCGCAGAAGGCGGTGTACGACGGTTTCGCGCTCGCCTTCGACTACTTCGGGCGCAGTTCCTCCCCGGAGAACGTGGAGATCACCCAGCACTTCGCGCGCCGGCTGAACGAGAACGGCTTCATCGAGGAGCGCGCGATCCGCCAGGTGTACAGCCCGGCCGACGGCCGCTTCCTGCCGGACCGGTACGTGGAGGGCACCTGCCCGCACTGCGGCTACGACAAGGCGCGCGGCGACCAGTGCGAGAACTGCACCCGCGTCCTGGACCCGACGGACCTGATCAACCCGCGCAGCGCCATCTCCGGCTCGACGGACCTGGAGGTCCGCGAGACCAAGCACCTCTTCCTGCTCCAGTCCAAGCTCCAGCACGAGGTCGAGGAGTGGGTCGCCCGGCACGAGGCCGACTGGCCGCAGCTGGCGTCCTCCATCGCCCGCAAGTGGCTGACCGAGGGCCTGCACGACCGCGCGATCACTCGCGACCTGGACTGGGGCGTCCCGGTCCCGGCGGACACCTGGCCGGAGCTGGCGGCCGAGGGCAAGGTCTTCTACGTCTGGTTCGACGCGCCCATCGAGTACATCGGCGCGACGAAGGAGTGGGCGGACAAGGACCCGGCGGGCCACGACTGGAAGTCGTGGTGGTACGAGGCCGACGACACCGTCCGCTACACGGAGTTCATGGCGAAGGACAACGTCCCCTTCCACACGGTGATGTTCCCGGCGACCGAACTCGGCGTGCGCGAGCCGTGGAAGAAGGTCGACTACGTCAAGGCCTTCAACTGGCTGACGTACTACGGCGGGAAGTTCTCCACCTCGCAGAAGCGGGGCGTCTTCACCGACCAGGCCCTGGAGATCCTCCCGGCGGACTACTGGCGCTACTTCCTCATCGCCAACGCGCCCGAGTCGGACGACTCCTCCTTCACCTGGGAGCACTTCACGGCCACGGTGAACAAGGACCTGGCCGACACCCTGGGCAACTTCGTCAACCGCGTGCTGTCCTTCTCCAAGAAGCGCTTCGGCGCCGAGGTCCCGGCCGGCGGCGAGCCGGGTGAGGCGGAGGCGCGTCTGGGCGAGGAGATCGCCCGGCTGCTCGCCGAGTACGAGGAGCACATGGAGGCGCTCCAGTTCCGCAAGGCCGCCGCGGCCCTGCGCGCCCTGTGGTCGGCCGGCAACTCCTACCTGGAGGAGAAGGCCCCCTGGCTGGAGATCAAGACCGACCAGGACGGCGCGGCCCTGACGCTGCGCACGGCGATGAACCTGATCCACCTGTACGCGGTGGTCTCCGAGCCCCTCATCCCGACGACGGCCAAGGCGATGCGCGCCGCGTTCGCCCTCGCCGACGACACGGCGACGTGGGTCACCCCCGACGAGGCGAAGTCCCTGACGGCCCTGCCCGCGGGCACCCCCTTCACGGTCCCGCCGGTCCTGTTCGCCAAGCTCACCGAGGACGACCTGGCCGCCTACAAGGAGCGCTTCGGCGGCGAACCGGCGTGACGCGGCCCGCGTGACGCCGAGCGCCCGAGCCGGCGACGAGGCCCGGAACCGGCCCCCTTCGGGGCGGGTTCCGGGCCTCGCCCGTTCCGCTCGGCCGCTCAGGCCGCGTACCACCGCGACGCGCTCTTCCGAGCCGTACGGCGATGCCCCGCGCCCGGTGACGACCAGGCGCGGGGCATGCCGGTTGCGGGGTCAGCTCCCGGACGCGTACGCCACGAAGTCCCCCCACGCCTGCGGCGCGAGGGCGAGGCGGGGGCCGACGTCCCGGTGCTTGGAGTCACGGACGTGGATGGTGCCGGGGGTGGTGGCGACCTCGACGCAGGAGTTGCCGTCGCCACTGCTGCTGTAGCTGCTCTTGAACCACGCCAGCGTGGAGTCGTCACTGGTGGTGGGATTGCCGCTCATGCTTCTCCAAGCATCTGCTCGATGAAAGCCCGCGACTCTCGGGGCGTGAGCGCCTGGGCCCGGATCATGCTATAGCGAAGGTCAAGGATGCGGATCTGCTTCGGATCGGTCACGGGCCGGCCGTTGAACGCCCCCTCGGAACGCCCCACCGCCGTACCGTCCGGGAACTTCAGCACTTCGATCGTCCCGCCCGTGCCGAAGTGATCCTCGATGTCTGTCGGCATCACTTGGATCGACACGTTCCGCAACTCCCCCAGCTCAAGCAGGTGTTCGAGTTGTTGACGCCACACCATTTTGCCCCCGACCGGCCTCCGGAGCGTCACCTCTTCCTGGACGAAGCTGAGCGTCGGCGCGGGAGACCGCTCGAAGATCGAACGACGAGCCATGCGCGCGGCCACCATGCGCTCCGTCTCCTCGTCCGAGTAAGCGGGAAGCCACGCGCCGAAGAGCGCCCGCATGTGCTCCTCGGTCTGCAACAGACCGGCGATGTTGCTGTTCTCGTACACCCCGATCTCGACGGCCCGCGCCTCCATGTCCGCCAGGTCCCGCACCTTCTTCGGATACCGGACCTTGGCCACGTCCTCCTTCATCGCGGCGAGCAGCCCACCCGCCCCCAGCACCTCGTCCGCCCTGTCCAGAAACTCAGGCCGGGGAATCCGCTTGCCGCTCTCGATCTTGTAGACGAGGTCCTCGCCGTACCCCACCGCCTTGCCGAACTCGCCGGCCCGCATCCCCACCGCCTCGCGCCGCAGCTTCACCTGCCGCCCCACGGTGGCGACCACGGCCACGCCCCACTCGTCGTCCGGGTCCACCTCCCAGCCCGGCTCGTCAGCCTCGGTCCTCAGCTGCTGCCGAACCTCGCCGTCCACCGACATGCGCGCCCCTCCGTCGTACCGCCTCGTGCCAGCGACGCCCTGCCCGTACACGCGGCCCCGACAGGCCCGGACACCACCGGACAACGACCGGACAGTCACCGTACGCAACCACGACGTCACTCCCCACGGTAGGCGCATCAGGCCACGCTGAGTGACGTGAACCAGAAACTCCCCCGCCCCGGCAGCCCCCTGCGCCACTTCGACGTCCTGCTGTCCCCCACCCCGCGCGGCGCGCGCCTCGCCCGTCTGCTGGCCACGGAGCAACTGCGCACCTGGGGACTGCCCCTGGACCCGGCGCGGCTCGTCGTGGCCGAGCTGGCGAACAACGCGGCCACCCACGGCCGCGTCCCCGGCCGGAACTTCCAGCTCCTGCTGTACGTGGTCGGCCGGACCCTCCGCATCGAGGTCACGGACACGCGCGGTGAGCGGCTCCCGCACCGGCACCCCGCCGATCCGACCGCCGAGTCCGGCCGCGGACTCGCCCTCGTCGCCGCTCTTGCCGACCGCTGGGGAGTGATCCCCGGGCTGCCGCCCCGCAAGACGGTCTGGGCCGAACTGACATTCGCCGCCCCGCAGTCACCGGAGTCCGAACGCCCACGCCCCGGTCCGGCCCGCGCTCCCCGTGCACTGCCCACTGAGGAGAAAGAACCCCGCCAGGCCCCACCCCTCCCTCCCGCCGGGCGAACTCACCCCAGCGAGTGAATATGCCCAAGTGAAGGTCGGTGACGAAACGACGGACGGCGCCCGGGACCTCCTCGGTCCCGGGCGCCGTCGCGATCCGTGTGCCGCCTACTTCGGCTGCGGCTTGCGCACCGTCAGGTGCAGTTCGCGCAGACGGGACTCGTCCAGCTCGGTCGGAGCGCCCATCATGAGGTCCTGGGCGTTGCCGTTGAGCGGGAAGGCGATCGTCTCGCGGATGTTGGGCTCGTCCGCGAGGAGCATCACGATGCGGTCCACACCCGGGGCGATGCCGCCGTGCGGCGGGGCGCCGAAGCGGAACGCGCGGAGCATGCCGGCGAACTTGTCCTCGACGGTCTCGCGGTCGTAACCCGCGATCTCGAACGCCTTGAGCATGATGTCCGGCTCGTGGTTCCGGATGGCACCGCTGGACAGCTCGACGCCGTTGCAGACGATGTCGTACTGCCAGCCCAGAATGTCCAGGGGGTCCTGGGACTCCAGGGCCTCCAGGCCGCCCTGCGGCATCGAGAACGGGTTGTGCGAGAAGTCGATCTTCCCGGTCTCCTCGTCCTTCTCGTACATCGGGAAGTCGACGATCCAGCAGAAGCGGAAGACGTCCTCCTCGAAGTGCCCGGCGCGCCTGGCGGCCTCGACCCGCACCGCGCCCATGATCTTCGAGACCTCGTCGAACTCGCCCGCACCGAAGAACACCGCGTGCCCGGCGGCCAGGGACAGCCGCTTGGTCAGCTCGGCGACGTTCTCCTCGGTGAGGAACTTCGCGATGGGGCCGGTCAGCGAACCGTCCTCGGCCACCCGCACCCAGGCCAGGCCCTTCGCGCCCAGCGAGACCGCGTAGTCACCCAGCTGGTCGAAGAACTTGCGCGGCTGGTCCTGGACCGCCGGCACCGGCAGCGCCCGCACGTGCTTGCCGGCGAACGCCTTGAACTCCGAGCCCGCGAAGACATCCGTGATGTCCACCAGTTCCAGCTTGGCGCGCAGGTCCGGCTTGTCGGAGCCGTACTTGAGCATCGCCTCGCGGAACGGGATGCGCGGGAAGGGCGAGGTGACGTGCCGGCCGCCGCCGAACTCCTCGAACAGCTCGGTCATCAGCTGCTCGATGGGACGGAACACGTCCTCCTGCTCGACGAAGCTCATCTCGACGTCGAGCTGGTAGAACTCGCCCGGCGAACGGTCCGCGCGCGCGTCCTCGTCACGGAAGCAGGGCGCGATCTGGAAGTACCGGTCGAAGCCGGAGATCATCAGCAGCTGCTTGAACTGCTGCGGCGCCTGCGGCAGCGCGTAGAACCGGCCGGGGTGCACCCGGGAGGGGACGACGTAGTCGCGGGCGCCCTCGGGGGAGGTGGCGGACAGGATCGGCGTCGCCATCTCGTTGAAGCCGAGCGCGACCATCTTCTGCCGGATCGCGGAGATCACGGCCGTGCGCAGCATGATGTTGCGGTGCATGCGCTCGCGGCGCAGGTCCAGGAAGCGGTACTCCAGGCGCCGCTCCTCGTTGACGCCGTCCTCCGCGTTGATCGTGAAGGGCAGCGGGGCGGCGGCGCCGAGCACCTCGACCTCGCCCACCTCGACCTCGATCTCGCCGGTGGGCAGGTCGGCGTTCACGTTCTCGGTTCCACGTGAAACGACGCCGCCGTCGATCCGGACGACCGTCTCCTTGGAGAGCTTGTCCAGCGCCTCGTACGCGGGGGTGCCGGGACGGGCGACGAGCTGCGTGATGCCGTAGTGGTCGCGCAGATCGATGAAGAGGATGCCGCCCAGGTCGCGCCGATTGTGCAGCCAGCCACTCAGCCGGACGTCGGTGCCGACGTCAGAGGCGCGGAGCTCGCCGCAGGTGTGGGACCTGTACCGATGCATCGTCGTTCATCCAGTCTTCGCGGATCGGGGATCACCGGGCGGGCACGGCCCGGACCCACCCAGCCTACCGGCCACCGGGAGATCGCCTCTCCCCATATCACGCCGGGAAACACCCGGGACGCGGCGACCGCGTCCGCGGCGCGGCCCCGGCCCGCCCCACCGCCGTGAGGTCCGCACGCCCGTCCGCCTTCGGTGGCAGTGTCCGAGAGCCTCTTCTTACAGTGGGGCAATGCGCACTGGTGAGCCCCTGCCCGCCGTGGGGGACGTCCTGGCCGCCCTCGCGACCGGGCTGTGGCACTGGGACACCTCCACCGGGCTGGTCGCGGTCGACGCCGAGGCGGCACGGCTGCTCGGGCTGCCCGCCCAGGACGTCACCCTCACCGAGGCGCAGGTGCGCGCCCGGCTGCACCCGGTCGACTGGAACGAGATCACCGGCGTGGTGCGGCTCGCCGCCGCCGAGGGCACCCTCGCCGAGGTGCGCATCCGGATCATGGACGAGCGGGGCCGCATCATCCGGGTGGTCCGCAGCCGCTCCCGGCCCGCCTACGACTCCCGCAAGAAGGCCTACGAGCTGATCGGGACCCTCCAGGAGGTCACCGAACCGACCCCCGGCTCCCCGGCCGGGCGCAGCGCGGTCACCGGCGACTGGCGGCGCTCACGGGAGGCGTTCCTGCTGGACGCCGGCCGCGCCCTGGCCGAGGCGCGCTCCACCGCGGAGGTGCTGCGGGTCGCGGCCGGCCTGTCGATGCCCGGCTTCTCGCCCGACGGCCTGGCCGTCTTCGGCGTGGAGGCCGACCACCTGACGATCATCGGCCACCACGGGCAGCAGCAGGGCGACGAGGTCCCTTTCGTGCACATGTCCCTGGACACGGACTACCCGGCCGCCGAGGTGATCCGCACCGGGCGGGCCGTCTACCTCTCCTCGCCGGAGGACTACCGCGCCCGCTACCCCCTCACCTGGAAACTGGCCCAGCGCTTCAACCGCCGCTCCTGGGCGTTCCTGCCGCTGACCGCCTCGGGCCACACCATGGGCGCCTGGATGGCCGCCTTCACCTATCCGGTCGCCTTCACCCCCGACGAGCGCTCGGTGCTGACCACGGTGGCCCGCATGCTCGCCCAGGCCCTGTCGCGGGCCGGGACCGCCGAGACCGAGCGGGAGCTGAGCGAGGGCCTGCAGCGCTCCATGATGCCCACGACCGGCCCCGCCGTACCCGGCATGGACGTCGCCGCCCGCTACGTCCCCACCGGCGGCGGTCTCCAGGTCGGCGGCGACTGGTACGACGTCATCCCGCTGCCCGGCGGTCCCTCCCGGAGCCCCGCGAAACCCGGCGCGGGCCGCTTCGCCCTGGTCATGGGCGACGTCCAGGGCCACGACGTGCGCGCCGCGGGCCTGATGGGCCAGCTGCGCATCGCCCTGCGCGCCTACGCCTCCGAGGGCCACCCCCCGGACGCGGTCCTGACCCGCGCCTCCCGGTTCCTGCACGGCATCGTCGACGACAGCGCCGACGACGACCTCGCCGACCTGCGCTTCGCGACCTGCCTGTACGCCGAGGTGGACCCCAGCACCGGCGCCCTGGAGGTCGCCCGCGCCGGACACCCCGACCCGGTCATCCGCATGGCCGACGGCACGGTGCTGCTGCGCCCGACCGCGGGCGGGCTGCCGCTGGGCGTCGACCCGGACGCCGACTACCCCACCACCCGGTTCGTCCTGGAGCCCGGCGAGACCATGATGCTCTGCACGGACGGCCTCATCGAGACCGGCGGCCACGACCTGGACACCGGCTGGCAGCGCATCCGCACCATCCTGGAGCGGCACGAGGGCGACGCCGAGGAGCTGGCCGACGCGCTCGTCCAGGCCGTGCACGGACCGTCCTCGCACCACACCACCGGCCCGCTCGCCGACCGCCGCGAGGACGACATCGCCGTCCTGCTGCTGAACCGCCTCTGCGACGGCGACGGCGGCGCCGTCACCGCCCGTCCGGAGATGCGGCGCACCCTGCTGACGGTCGCCCAGGCCGAACCGGAGCGGATCGCGGTGGCCCGCCAGCAACTGCGGGAGCTGCTGCACGACTGGGCCTCCGCCGACCAGGTGGACTCGGCGGTGCTGCTGCTGTCGGAGATGCTGACCAACGTGCTCGTGCACACCGACACCGACGCCCTGCTGCTCGCCGAGGTCAGCGGCGAGCCGGGCGAGCGGCGGATGCGGGTGGAGGTCACCGACGCCGGCGACGACCTGCCGCACAAGCGCAGGCCGGGCGAGCTGGCCTCCTCCGGACGGGGCCTGGTGCTGATCGAGCTGCTCGCGGACGCCTGGGGGGTGGAGCCGCGGGGGGTGGGCAAGAGCATCTGGTTCGAGCTGTACGAGCCACCGCGCGGCAGACCGTGACGCGGGGCCGCGCCGGACGAGCCATGACGTCCGGGCCATGACGTCCGGGCCGGACGAGCCATGACGTCCGGGCCGGGCGCGGACGGGCCGCGCCGGACGGGCCGTTGTGCGGGCCGTGACGGAGGCGGGCAAAGACGCACCGGAAGCCGCGGGCCGGCCCGCGGCTCGGTCACGGGTACCGCTGCCGCAGTTCGTGCGCGACCCCGGACGCCGCCGCCGTCAGCGGCACCGCCAGCAGCATCCCGACGATCCCGGCGGCCGACGCGCCCGCGGTGATGGCCAGCAGCACCGCCGCCGGATGCAGCTGCACGGTCCGGCTCTGGATCACCGGCTGCAGCACGTGCCCCTCCAGCACCTGCACGGCCAGCACCACTCCCAGCGCCCACAGGGCGACCACGAACCCCCGGTCGGCGAGCGCGACCAGCACGGACACCGCGCCCGAGATGAACGCCCCCAGGTAGGGGATGTAGGCGCCGACGAAGACCAGCGCACCGAGTCCGACGGCGCCCGGCACATCGAGCAGCAGCAGCCCGACCGTGATGCAGGCGGCGTCGATGAGCGCGATGAGCGTGGTCCCGCGCATGAAGCCCTCGACGGCGGAGAACGCCCGCCGCGCCATGGCCTCGGCCAGGTCGGCGCTGCTGCCCGGAGCCATCGACCGCAGGCCCCGCAGCGCCCGCCCCGAGTCGCGCAGGAAGAAGAAGACGAGCAGCAGCGCCAGCACCGCCATCGCCAGGTACTCGGCGACCACGCTGACCCCGCTGATGACGTTGGAGACCGCCGTCCCGCCGAACTTCGACAGCAGTTGTCTGCCGTGGGCGGCCAGGTCCTGCAGCGAGGTGCCGGCCGCGCCGAAGTGGGCGGTCAGCGACTTCGCCGCGTTCTGCAGCGAGGAGAGGATCTGCGGCCCGCTGTCGATCAGCGCGAGGGCCACGATGTAGCCGACGCCGCCGACGACGACCAGGACGGCGGCACAGGTGATCCCGGCCGCCAGCGACCGGTTGACCCCGGCCCGCGCCAGCCGCAGGAACAGCGGCCGCAGCAGCGCGGCCCCGAGCAGCGCGAGCAGCACCGGCGTGACCGTCGTACGGAACGCCACGCACAGCCGCACCACGATCCACACCACACCGGAGACGAGCAGCACGACGGCACACCAGGCGGCAAGGCGCCGGACGGGCTCGGGCAGCAGTCGCACCCCACCAGCGGACCACGCGCCGGGCGGGCTGTCCTGCACGGACGGCCCGCCCGGGTGACCCGCTGCCGGGGTGGCGGCCGGGTGCCGGTGCCGGGTGGCGGCTCAGTCCTGCGGGCCGCTGCCGGTCATGCCGTGGACGGCCGGGACGGAGCCGAGACGGCCCTTCTGGAAGTCCTCGAACGCCTGCATGAGTTCGTCCTTGGTGTTCATGACGAACGGCCCGTAGTGGACCATCGGCTCCCGGATCGGCCGCCCGCCCAGCAGGACGACCTCCAGGTCCGGGGTGTGCGAGTCCTGCTTCTCGTCCGCGCGGACGGTCAGCGAGCCACCCGCGCCGAAGACCGCGCTCTGGCCGAGGCGGATCGGCCGGCGCTCCGCGCCGGCACTGCCGCGGCCCGCGAGGACGTAGGCCAGGCCGTTGAAGTCCTCCCGCCAGGGCAGGGTGACCTCCGCGCCCGGAGCCAGCGTCGCGTGGACCATCGTGATCGGCGTGTGCGTGATGCCGGGGCCCTCGTGGCCGTCCAGCTCACCGGCGATGACGCGCAGCAGCGCGCCGCCGTCGGGGGAGGTGAGCAGCTGGACGCTGCCACTGCGGATGTCCTGGTAGCGCGGGGCCATCATCTTGTCCTCGGCCGGCAGGTTCACCCACAGCTGGAGGCCGTGGAAGAGGCCGCCGGACATGACGAGGGACTCCGGCGGCGCCTCGATGTGCAGCAGGCCCGAGCCCGCCGTCATCCACTGGGTGTCGCCGTTGGTGATGGTGCCGCCACCGCCGTTGGAGTCCTGGTGGTCGAAGACCCCGTCGATGATGTAGGTGACGGTCTCGAAGCCGCGGTGCGGGTGCCAGGGCGTGCCCTTCGGCTCGCCCGGCGCGTACTCCACCTCGCCCATCTGGTCCATCATGATGAACGGGTCGAGATGGCGGTAGTTGATCCCGGCGAACGCCCGGCGCACCGGGAAGCCCTCGCCCTCGAAACCGCTCGGCGCGGTCGTGACGGTGAGCACGGGACGTGCCACGGCGTCGGCCGGCGCGGCCACACGGGGCAGCGTGAGCGGGTTCTCGACGGTCACTGCAGGCATGTCGGTACCTCCTTGTGCGCTCACTCTAGTTGAGCATTCAACTTTCTGCCAGCCACAACGGAGGAGGGCGCGAGGACATTCCCCGACCGCCGGAGCACCCCGGCGCGGGCACCGGCCGGCCGCTCACCCGGCCAGCGCCCGCACGGCGGGCGCGAGCAGCATCGCCGCGATGAACAGCAGGGCGCCCCCGAGACCCAGCGCGAAGGCGAACCCGCCGGCCAGACGGCCGGCGGTGTCCCGGCCGAAGACCGCGACCTCCGGGTCCGCCGGGTCGTAGAGGATCTCCGCCCGTTCCGCCCCGCTCCGGGCCCCGCGCCACTCCCGGGTCAGCCCGTCGGCGTCGACGTAGGTGTACACGTGGTGCCCGGAGGGCTCGTCGGAGCCGTGCCCGGCGCAGGAGCGCCTGAGCCGGGCCGGTGCCGCGACCCCGCGCGCCCGCACCACCGTCAGCGTGCGCCCGCCCGCCCCGCCGACGGCCACCCGGCCGATCACCGCGAGGGGGATCCGGCGGCGCAGCAGGCGCGCGTCCAGCAGCAGCTCACCGGCGCACAGCCGGGCGGCGCTGCGCCGCCGTCCGTACAGGGCCGGCGGCGCGGTCTCGGAGGAGGTCACGGGGGCACCTTGGAAGCGCCCCCGGGCGGAAGGAGGGGTTCAGCCGTACATCCGGCGCATCGCGAAGTCGACCATCTGCTCGACCGCCTTCGCGTCGAAGACCATCCGGTGCTCGCCCTCCATGTCGAGCACGAAGCCGTACCCGGTGGGCAGCAGGTCGATCACCTCCGCGCCGGTGATCACGAAGTACTTCGACTCCTTGCCCGCGTACCGGCGCAGTTCCTTCAGCGAGGTGAACATGGGGATCACCGGCTGCTGGGTGTTGTGCAGCGCGAGGAAGCCGGGGGTGTCGCCGCGCGGGCAGTACACCTTGGAGGTGGCGAAGATCTGCTGGAAGTCCTCGGCGGCCATCTGCCCGGTGGTGAAGGCACGCACCGCGTCGGCCAGCGACGGCGGGGACGGCTCCGGGTACAGCGGCGGCTGCTGGCCGTACCCGCCGCCTGTGGGCATCTGCTGCTGCGGCGGGACGTATCCCTGCTGTGCACCCGCGCCCGCGCTCTGGTCGTAGCCGTACATGGGCTAAAGACTACTGAGTCACAGATGGCCCGCCCGGGGTTGCTTCTTATTACCGACGGGTAGCATCATCGGAGTTACTAGTTGGTACGTGAACCGGATGCGAGGAGCCAGTGCCTCGCCGAGTCCTCAACGGGAGCCGTCGCCATGGGGCACTACAAGTCGAATCTGCGTGACATCGAGTTCAACCTCTTCGAGGTGCTCGGGCGCGACAAGGTGTACGGCACCGGCCCGTTCGAGGAGATGGACCTCGACACCGCCAAGAGCGTCCTGGAGGAGCTGACCCGCCTCTCCGAGAACGAGCTGGCCGCGTCCTTCGCCGACGCCGACCGCAACCCGCCGGTCTTCGACCCGGAGACCCACACCGCGCCCGTCCCGGCGTCCTTCAAGAACAGCTACCAGGCGTTCATGGACTCCGAGTACTGGCGCCTCGGCCTGCCCGAGGAGATCGGCGGCACCACCGCGCCGCGCTCCCTGATCTGGGCCTACGCCGAGCTGGTCCTGGGCGCCAACCCGGCCGTGTGGATGTACTCCTCGGGCCCCGCGTTCGCCGGCATCCTCTTCGAGGAGGGCAACGAGGTCCAGAAGCACATCGCCAAGATCGCCGTCGAGAAGCAGTGGGGCTCCACCATGGTCCTCACCGAGCCGGACGCCGGCTCGGACGTGGGCGCCGGCCGCACCAAGGCCGTGCAGCAGGAGGACGGCTCCTGGCACATCGAGGGCGTGAAGCGCTTCATCACCTCCGGTGAGCACGACATGTCGGAGAACATCCTCCACTACGTGCTCGCCCGTCCCGAGGGCGCCGGCCCCGGCACCAAGGGCCTGTCCCTCTTCCTCGTCCCGAAGTACGAGTTCGACTTCGAGACCGGCGAGCTGGGCGAGCGCAACGGCGTCTACGCCACCAACGTCGAGCACAAGATGGGCCTGAAGGCCTCCAACACCTGCGAGATGACCTTCGGCGACCGCCACCCCGCCAAGGGCTGGCTGATCGGCGACAAGCACGACGGCATCCGCCAGATGTTCCGCATCATCGAGTTCGCCCGCATGATGGTCGGCACGAAGGCGATCTCCACCCTCTCCACGGGCTACCTCAACGCCCTGGAGTACGCCAAGGAGCGCGTCCAGGGCCCGGACCTGGCCAACTTCATGGACAAGACCGCGCCGAAGGTCACCATCACCCACCACCCCGACGTGCGCCGCTCGCTGATGACGCAGAAGGCGTACGCCGAGGGCATGCGCGCCCTGGTGCTCTACACCGCCTCGATCCAGGACGCCATCCAGATCAAGGAGGCGAACGACGAGGACGCCTCCGCGGAGATCGCGCTGAACGACCTGCTCCTGCCGATCGTCAAGGGCTACGGCTCGGAGAAGGGCTACGAGCAGCTCGCCCAGTCGCTGCAGACCTTCGGCGGCTCCGGCTTCCTCCAGGAGTACCCGGTCGAGCAGTACATCCGGGACTCCAAGATCGACACCCTGTACGAGGGCACCACCGCGATCCAGGGCCAGGACTTCTTCTTCCGGAAGATCGTCCGCAACCAGGGCGCCGCGCTGAACTCCCTCGCCGAGGACATCAAGAAGTTCCTGGCGCTCGGCACCGGCGGCGAGGAGCTGGCCGGCGCCCGCGAGCACCTGGCCAAGGCCGCCGTCGAACTGGAGGCCGTCGTCGGCCTGCTGCTGACCGACCTCGCCGCCACCGAGCAGGACGTCAAGAACATCTACAAGGTGGGCCTGAACACGACCCGCCTGCTGATGGCCTCCGGTGACGTGGTCGTCGGTTACCTGCTGCTCAAGGGCGCGGCGGTCGCCGCCGAGAAGCTCCAGACCGCCTCCGCCAGGGACCGGGCCTTCTACACCGGCAAGATCGCGGCGGCGAAGTTCTTCGCGGCCAACGTCCTGCCCGGCGTCACCCTGGCCCGCAAGCTGGCCCAGAACGTCGACCTGGACCTGATGGAGCTGGACGAGGCCGCGTTCTAGCCCGGCCCCCGGCCGGCATTCCGCCCGTCGGCGGCCCGGCCTGCGACCGGCACTCCGCCCTCGCGGCCCTCCGCCCGGCCGTCCCGCCGTCCGTCCGTACCAGGGTCCGCTCCCGCCGCCGGGAGCGGACCCTTCGGCGTCGTTGAGAGCCGCGGACAGAAGGGGGTCCCGATCGGCGGGCGGTGTCCGGTGCGGGCGATCGCAAGGTGCCGGAAGGCCCTGGCAGCTCCCCTGCCAGGGCCTTCCGGCACCGCGGCGAGGGCGCGCGCCGGGCGCCGCCCCCCGGGGCCCGCTCCCGTCCGCCGCTCTAAGGTGAAGCCATGAGTACGAACCGGCCCTTCGACCGCGGCCACACCGACGACCTGATGTCCTTCCTGGCGGCGAGCCCGTCGCCGTACCACGCCGTGGCGAACGCCGCCGAGCGCCTGGAGAAGGCCGGCTTCCGGCAGGTCGCCGAGACGGACGCCTGGGACGGCACGGCCGGCGGCAGGTTCGTGCTGCGCGGCGGCGCGATCATCGCCTGGTACGTCCCCGAGGACGCCGCCCCGCACACCCCCTTCCGTATCGTCGGCGCCCACACCGACTCGCCCAACCTGCGCGTCAAGCCGCGGCCCGACACCGGGGCGCACGGCTGGCGCCAGGTCGCCGTGGAGATCTACGGCGGGCCGCTGATGAACTCCTGGCTCGACCGGGACCTCGGCCTGGCCGGGCGGCTCTCGCTGCGCGACGGCTCCACCCGCCTGGTGAACGTCGACCGCCCGCTGCTGCGCGTCCCCCAGCTCGCCATCCACCTGGACCGCTCGGTCTCCACCGAGGGACTCAAGCTGGACAAGCAGCGGCACCTCCAGCCGGTGTGGGGCCTCGGCGACGACGTCCGCGACGGCGACCTCATCGCCTTCCTGGAGCAGGAGGCGGGCCTGCCGGCCGGCGAGGTCACCGGCTGGGACCTGATGACGCACTCCGTGGAGCCGCCCGCCTTCCTGGGCCGCGACCGCGAGCTGGTGGCCGGGCCGCGCATGGACAACCTGCTCTCCGTGCACGCGGGCACGGCCGCCCTGGCCGCCGTGGCGACCTCGGGCCAGGAGCTGCCGTACATCCCGGTCCTGGCCGCCTTCGACCACGAGGAGAACGGCTCCCAGTCCGACACCGGCGCGGACGGCCCGCTGCTCGGCGGCGTCCTGGAGCGTTCGGTGTTCGCGCGCGGCGGGTCGTACGAGGACCGGGCGCGTGCCTTCGCGGGCACCGTCTGCCTGTCCTCCGACACGGGCCACGCCGTGCACCCCAACTACGCCGAGCGGCACGACCCGACGCACCACCCGCGCGCGGGCGGCGGTCCGATCCTGAAGGTCAACGTCAACAACCGCTACGCCACGGACGGTACGGGCCGGGCGGTGTTCGCGGCGGCCTGCGAGAAGGCGGGCGTCCCCTTCCAGTCCTTCGTCTCCAACAACTCCATGCCGTGCGGCACCACGATCGGCCCGATCACCGCGGCCCGGCACGGCATCAGGACCGTCGACATCGGCGTGGCCATCCTGTCCATGCACAGCGCCCGCGAACTGTGCGCCGCCGACGACCCGTTCCTGCTGGCCAACGCGCTGGTGGCGTTCCTGGAGGGCTGAGGCGACCCGGGCCCCGGCCGCGGGGCCCGGCGATCCGCGCCGCCGCCGAGCCCGCGCGAACACCCCGTGCGAGCCGCCCCCCGCATGTCCACCCGGCTTGCGGGTACCCGGAGTTGACCGGAAGGGACCGGACAGGCCGGAACCACCGGACCTGACACCGGATTGGGAGGCGACACTCATGGGCCTCGGCGGGTGCATCATCCTCATCGCCGTGGGAGCCATCCTCACGTTCGCGACCGACTGGCACATGCAGGGGGTCAACCTGCACATGGTCGGCGTCATCCTGATGATCGTCGGACTGATCGGCGTCACGACGTTCAGCAGCATCGCCCGGCGCCGGCGCGTCATGGTGCCGCCCTCGACGACCGTCGTCGAGGAGGAGCGCCATCACCACGGGCCCCGCGACGGGTACACCGACGGCTACGGCGTGTGATCGGCCGGACGCGGTACGCGCGGGCTCGCCCGGGGAAGCGGTAAGGGCATGAGATTCCTCGTACGCGACCGGATCCTCGGCATCGGTGACGACTACTGGATCGAGGACGAGCACGGAACCAAGGTCTTCCTCGTCGACGGCAAGGCGATGCGGCTGCGGGACACCTTCGAGCTGAAGGACGCCCAGGGCCGGGTCCTGATCGACATCCACCAGAAGATGCTCTCCCTGCGGGAGACGATGGTGATCGAGCGGGACGGGCAGGCGCTGGCGAAGATCCGGCGCAAACGGCTGTCGCTGCTGCGCAACCACTACCGGGTGTCCCTGGTCGACGGCACCGAGCTGGACGTCAGCGGCAAGATCCTCGACCGGGAGTTCGCCGTCGAGTACGACGGCGAACTGCTGGCGGTGATCTCCCGGCGGTGGCTGAGCCTGGTGGACACCTACGGCGTCGACGTCGTACGGGACGACGCGGACCCGGCGCTGCTGATCGCGGTGGCGGTGTGCGTGATCCACCTGGCGGAGAAGGAACGGGACGAGGCCTGAGCCCCGGTCAGAACCCCGCGCCCCGGGCCGGGGCGGTTCAGAGAACCCGGTCCTTGAGGGCGGGGAACTGCTCCCGGGTCGCCGCGACCCTGCCGGGGTCGATCGCGACGCTCAGGACCTCCTCGCCCGGCCCGGCCTCCGCCAGCACCTCGCCCCACGGATCCACCACGATCGAGTGACCCGCCTGCGGAACTCCCGCGTGCGTCCCGGCCGTTCCACAGGCGAGCACGAACGCCTGGTTCTCCACCGCCCGCGCGCGGGCCAGCAGCGTCCAGTGCGCCCGGCGGCGCTCCGGCCAGCCCGCCGGGATCACCAGGGTCTCGGCGCCCGCGTCGACGAGACCGCGGAACAGCTCGGGGAAACGGAGGTCGTAACAGGTGGCCACGCCCAGCACCGTGTCCGGCAGCCGGACCGTCACCAGATCGCGTCCCGCGCCCATCAGCACCGCCTCGCCCCTGTCGAAGCCGAAGCGGTGGATCTTGCGGTAGGCGGCGGCCAGGCCGCCGGAGGGGGAGAAGACCAGAGAGGTGTTGTAGAGGGTGCCGTCGGCGTCCCGCTCCGGGATCGAGCCCGCGTGCAGCCACACGCCCGCCTCGCTCGCCGCCTCGGCCATCACCTCGTACGTCGGCCCCTCCAGCGGCTCGGCGTCACCGGCGAACCGCTCGAAGGCGAAGGCCCCGGTGGTCCACAGCTCCGGCAGGACGACGAGGTCGGCAGCGGCCTGTTCGCGCACCAGAGCGGCCGCCCGCCGCCGCCGCGACACGACCGATTCGCCCTCGTCCACGGCGATCTGGATCAGCGAGGCGCGCACACTACCACCGTCCTGGCAATCGAGTTGTCCCGGCGGGCCTACGATCGTCACACGAAAGCACTGCCGGGGTGCCTCACAGCAGCGTAACTTGGGGATCCCCCCTGCTCGAAGCGGAGCGAGAGTCCGGGGGGAGTCCCAAGCCGCCGCCGACCGCCGCCACTCCCCACTGGCAATGCCGCCACAACCTGACCGTGTACCGACCGCCGAGGGGTCCCGTTCCGTGAGTCTGCATCCCACCCTCCAGCCCTACGCCGATGCCTGGACCCACTCCGTCGAGGCGATAACCGAGCTGGTGCAGCCGCTCGTGGAGGGCGAGTGGAACCGGCGGACCCCGTGCCCCGGCTGGTCCGTGCGCGACGTCGTCTCGCACGTCATCGGGATGGACTGCGAGGCGCTCGGCGACCCGCGCCCCATCCACTCCCTGCCGCGCGACCTGTTCCACGTCACCGACGAACACCAGCGCTACATGGAGATGCAGGTCGACGTCCGCCGCCACCACACGGCGCCGGAGATGACGTCCGAGCTGGAGTACACGGTCATCCGCCGCAACCGCCAGTTGCGCAACGAGTCGAGGGACCCGGGCACCAAGGTGCGCGGCCCGCTCGGCGCGGAGATCACCCTGGAGGAGTCGATGCGCTACCGGGCGTTCGACATCTGGGTGCACGAGCAGGACCTGCGGGCCGCCCTGGGCCGCCCCGGCAACCTCGACTCGCCCGGCGCGTACGTCGCCCGCGACCACCTGCTCGACGCGCTGCCGGAGGTCGTGGCGGTGCGGGCGGACGCCCCGCGCAGTTCGGCGATCGTCTTCGACGTGCACGGGCCCGTGGAGTTCCTGCGCACGATCCGCGTCGACATCCAGGGCCGCGGCACCCTGGAGACGGCGCCCGCCCTGGGCCCGGCGGCGGCCCTCACCCTCGACTGGGAGACGTACGTCCGCCTGGCGTGCGGCCGAGTCTCCCCGGAGGCGGTGGCCGACCGGGTGAAGACGGAGGGCGACCCGGAGCTGACGGCGGCGATCCTGCGGAACTTCACGGTGACGCGCTGAGGATCCGCCGCCCGGGCCGGGCCGCGCCTCACGCGGGCACGTGCACCGCCTCCACCCGGCTGGCCACCAGCCGCTCCCGTTCCCTGCGGGCGGCCCGCCCGCGCAGCCGCAGGATCTGGCTGACGCCGAGCGCCTGGAGCACGAACACGGCGGAGAAGGCGACCGTGTAGTCGTCCCCCGTGGCGTCCAGCAGCACACCGATCGCGAGGAGCGTCGTCATCGAGGCGACGAAACCGCCCATGTTGGTGATGCCGGAGGCGGTCCCCTGCCGCTCGGCCGGGTTCGCCGGGCGGGCGAAGTCGAAGCCGATCATCGAGGCGGGCCCGCAGGCGCCGAGCACCACGCACAGCACCAGGAGCAGCCACATCGGCGCCCGCTCGCCGGGGCAGAGCAGCGTCGCCGCCCACGTCACCGCCGTCGCCGCGACCGTGCCGAGCGCCAGCGGCAGCCGGGCCGCGTGGTGCCGGGCGACGATCTGCCCGTAGACGAGGCCGACGGCCATGTTCGACAGGACGACGAGCGTGAGCAGCTCCCCCGCCGTCCCGCGCGACAGGCCCTGCGCCTCCACCAGGAACGGCAGCCCCCACAGCAGCAGGAACACCATCGCCGGGAACTGGGTGGTGAAGTGCACCCACATGCCGAGCCGGGTCCCCGGCTCGCGCCAGGAGGCGGCGATCTGCCCGCGCACGGAGGCGGCGCCCCGGTGCCGCACGGGCGCCGGCGCGTGGCCCTCGGGGTGGTCCTTCAGGAAGAGGACCAGCAGGACGGCCACCACCACGCCGGCCAGCGCGCTGCCCGCGAACGCCCGCGTCCAGCCCAGCCCGTGCAGCAGCCGGGCCAGCACCAGCGTGGAGACCAGGTTGCCGGCCATGCCGACGAGCCCGGCGAGCTGCGCGACCAGCGGTCCGCGCCGGGCGGGGAACCACCGGGTGCCCAGCCGCAGCACGCTGATGAAGGTCATGGCGTCCCCGCAGCCGAGCAGCGCCCGGGAGGCGAGGGCGGTGCCGTACGACGGCGAGAAGGCGAAGCCGAGCTGACCGGCCGTGAACAGCACGACGCCGATGCCCAGCACCTTCTTGGTGCCGAGCCGGTCGACGAGCAGGCCGACGGGTATCTGCATGCCGGCGTAGACGAGGAGCTGGAGGATCGAGAACGTGGACAGCGCGGAGGCGCCCACATGGAAGCGCTCGGCGGCGTCGAGCCCGGCGACGCCCAGTGACGTACGGAAGATGACGGCGACGAAGTAGACGGCGACGCCGATGCTCCAGACGGCGACGGCCCGCCGTCCGCCGGGGGGATCCCCGGGCAGCGTCACGGGTGCGGTCGAGGTGGAGGAGGAACTCATCGCACCTCACCCCGTGCCAGGTGGGAGAACCAGCTGACGTGCCGGTGGACGAGTCCGACGGCCGCCTCGGCGTCCCCGGACCGCAGCGCCTGGAGGATCTCCTCGTGCTCGGTGAGCGTCTTGGCGACCCGGTCGGGGTGAGCGTGCATGACGGCGACGCCCATGCGCAGCTGACGGTCGCGCAACTGGTCGTAGAGGCGGGAGAGGATCTCGTTGCCGCCGCTGCGGACGATCTCGGCGTGGAAGCAGCGGTCGGTGACGGAGGCCGCGGTCAGGTCGCCGGCCGCCACCTGCTCCTTCTGCTGCTCCAGCAGTTCCTCCAGCCGGGCGATCAGCGCGGGCGGGGCGGGTACGGCCTTGCGCGCGGCGTGCTCCTCCACGAGCTGACGGGTCTCCACGACGTCCGCGATCTCCTGGGCGGAGACCGGCAGGACGAGGGCTCCCTTCTTCGGGTAGAGCTTGAGGAGCCCCTCGACCTCCAGCCGCAGCAGCGCCTCGCGCACCGGGGTGCGCGACACGCCGACGGCCTCGGCCAGCTCCCCCTCGGTCAGGAGGGTGCCGCCTTCGTAACGACGGTCCAGGACCGCTTGCTTGACGTGCGTGTACACGCGGTCGGCGGCGGGGGGCTGCTTCACTGCCAGGCTCATGGCCACAGCATAGATACAACACGTACGCATGACGCGTCCCTGTCCAGTATGCGGACGGCGCCCCGGCCTCCACGCAATTCCCGCACCCCGTGGACAACCAACTGTGCTACTTACGTGTCCTATAGACGCGGCCCCCCTTTCGCGGGTTATCAACTCGGCCGCACCATAGGGGCATTCGACATAATCGGGGTATCTCACTTGAAAACCGGCATCCAGGCCAATCGCCTCCGCAGAGCCGCAGCCGTCGCCCTGACCACCGGGGCCGTGCTCGCCGCGGGAGCTTTGACCGCGGCGCCCGCCCAGGCCCTCGCCACGCCGTCGATCGCGGCGAAGGGCGGTTACGCGATGAACAACGCGAACGGCTCGACGCTGTTCGCGAAGAAGGCGGACACCCGGCTGTCCACGGGCTCCACCACGAAGATCATGACCGCCAAGGTCGTCCTGGCCCAGCGGAACCTGAACCTAGACGCCAAGGTCACCATCCAGAAGGCGTACAGCGACTACGTCGTGCGCAACAACGCCTCCCAGGCCCACCTCATCGTGGGTGACAAGGTGACCGTGCGTCAGCTGCTGTACGGGCTGATGCTCCCCTCGGGCTGCGACGCCGCCTACGCGCTGGCCGACAAGTTCGGCTCGGGCAAGACCCGGGACGCCCGCGTGAAGTCCTTCGTCGGCAAGATGAACGCCGCCGCGAAGGACCTCAAGCTGAAGAACACGCACTTCGACTCGTTCGACGGCATCGGCCGGGGCAACAACTACTCGACGCCGCGCGACCTGACGAAGATCGCGAGCAGCGCGATGCGGAACTCCACGTTCCGCTCGATCGTGAAGACGAAGTCGTACCGCGCCAAGACCGTCACCCGCACGGGCAGCACCCGCACGATGGCGACGTGGACGAACACCAACACGCTGCTCGGCAGCTACCGCGGCGCCATCGGCGTGAAGACCGGCTCCGGCCCCGAGGCCAAGTACTGCCTCGTCTTCGCCGCCACCAAGGGCAACAAGACCGTCATCGGCACGGTCCTGGCCTCCACCTCCGTCAACCAGCGCGCCACGGACGCCACGCGCATCCTGAACTACGGCTTCTCGCGCCTGCACTGACAGGAACCCACGAAGCCGAGGGGCCTGCCGCTGCGGTACAGCGGCAGGCCCCTCGCGCGTCCCGGACACCGCCGACACCGAGGCACTTGCGGCGACCTCGGCTCCTGCGGGTGGGGAACCGCCGGTCGTATGACCCTTCCGCACAGCGGGCGTGCGATGCCGAGGCGACCCGGGGGGAACAGCATG
Source organism: Streptomyces sp. NPDC006743 (assembly GCF_040703815.1). Classification (NCBI taxonomy): domain Bacteria; kingdom Bacillati; phylum Actinomycetota; class Actinomycetes; order Kitasatosporales; family Streptomycetaceae; genus Streptomyces; species Streptomyces sp. NPDC006743. The sequence continues at coordinate 89,129 of NZ_JBEYJA010000010.1, forward strand.
GAGGCGCGCAAACACGGTGCCGGGCAGACCGACGGGCCTGACCTGCGGGTGTCCGGTGAGGATCTGACCAGACTACGCCCTGGCCGTCGCCGAACTGGGCATGGAGGTCGATCCGCCGGCCCCCTGGTCCACCAGCGGCTGGATCGCGCGGGTGGCTGAACGGCTCACCCTTCCGCGGGCCGGCCACGGCCCCGGGGAAGGGGACCGGACACCGTGACACCACCGGGGCCGGCTGGTGGTCCGACTTCGAGGTCTCGCCCACGACACCGTCGTCGGCTGCCTGCCGGACAGGCCCGTCATCGGCGGTGACGTGGCCGCTTCACCCTGTTCCTCCAGGGGGCCGACGCCTTCCCCCGGCCCGGAAGGCACCGGAGGGGCGGGAGCGGCGGGACGTTCCCCGATCGCCTCAGCCCTACACGCGCCAGCACCCAGGGGACGTGCCGGGGGGGTGGCCGTGGTGATCGCCCCGGTGCTCGTCGAGGAGGGCGGACCGCGCCGGCCGCTCGCATCGAGCGCGGCGCGGCACGGGCCTGCCGGTGCGCCGGGCCGGAGCGTGCCGTACGAGGACACCCGCACCCGTCCGCGCCCGCGCGGTGCAGGACGGCGCCCCGTGTGCGGGCTCGGCCGGGGGCGCGCCGGGCACGCGCGCAGGGGCCGGTCGCGGCGCGAAGTCGCGGCCGGCCCCTCCCAGGCGCGGCGAACGGCGAGTCGTGGCCGTCAGGCCCAGGTGATCAGCCGCTTGGGCTGTTCCAGGATCGCGGCCACGTCCGCCAGGACCTTGGAGCCCAGTTCGCCGTCGACCAGGCGGTGGTCGAAGGAGAGGGCGAGGGTGGTGACCTGGCGGGGCTTGACCTTGCCCTTGTGGACCCAGGGCTGGAGCTTGATCGCACCGACCGCCAGGATCGCGGACTCGCCGGGGTTCAGGATCGGCGTGCCGGTGTCGACGCCGAAGACACCGACGTTGGTGATCGTGATCGTGCCGCCCTGCATCGCCGCCGGGGAGGTCTTCCCCTCGCGGGCCGTGGAGACCAGCTCGCCCAGGGACGCGGCCAGCTGCGGGAGCGTCTGGGCGTGGGCGTCCTTGATGTTGGGGACGATCAGGCCGCGCGGGGTGGCCGCGGCGATGCCCAGGTTGACGTAGTGCTTGAGGACGATCTCCTGGTTCGCCTCGTCCCAGGACGCGTTGATGTCCGGGTGACGCTTGACGGCGACCAGGAGGGCCTTGGCGATCAGCAGGAGCGGGTTGACGCGCAGGCCCGCGAACTCCTTGTCCTGCTTCAGCTCCTCCACCAGCCGCATGGTGCGCGTGACGTCCACCGTCACGAACTCCGTGACGTGCGGGGCGGTGAACGCGGAGCCGACCATCGCCGCCGCCGTGGCCTTGCGGACACCCTTGACGGGGGTGCGGGTCTCGCGGGCCGTGTCGTAGGACGCCACCGGCGCCGGGGCCGCCCGGACCGCCGGGGTCTGCGCGGCCGCCGGGGCGGGTGCGGTCACCGGTTCCGGTGCGGCAGCCGGTGCCGCCGCCGCGTGGACGTCCTCGCGCGTGACGATGCCGTCCGGGCCGGACGGGACCACCGTGGTCAGGTCGACCCCGAGGTCCTTGGCCAGCTTGCGCACCGGCGGCTTGGCCAGCGGGCGGTCCTGCACGGCGGGGGCGGGCGCTGCCGCGTGCCCGTTCAGCTCGGGGCGGAGCGCGTCGGCCGCCTGGTCCGCCGGCGCCCCGGCGCCCTTGCGCGGGCGGCGCTTGGTGGCGGACGTCGAGACGCCGTAACCCACCAGGACCGGCTGACGGCCCTGCGGCTCCTGCTCCTCCTCGGCGGGCTGCGCCGCGGCCGCCGGTGCGGCCTGGGCCGGGACCTCGGCCGGGGCGGCGGGGGCCGCACCCGCGACGGCCACCGCGATGATGGCCGTGCCCACGTCGACCGTGGTGCCCTCCGGGAAGTGCAGCTCACTGACCACGCCGTCGTAGGGGATGGGCAGTTCCACGGCCGCCTTGGCCGTCTCGACCTCGCACACCACCTGTCCGTCGGTGACCGTGTCGCCGGGCTGGACGTACCACTTGAGGATCTCGGCCTCGGTCAGGCCCTCGCCGACATCCGGCATCTTGAACTCGCGTACGGACGCAACATCCGTCATCGTCGTCACGACCTCTCCCTCAGTACGCCAGCGAGCGGTCGACGGCGTCGAGCACGCGGTCCAGGTCCGGCAGGTAGGACTCCTCCAGGCGCGCCGGCGGGTACGGCGCGTGGTAGCCGCCGACCCGCAGGACGGGGGCCTCCAGGTGGTAGAAGCAGCGCTCGGTGATGCGGGCGGCGATCTCCGCGCCGGAGCCGAAGAACACCGGGGCCTCGTGGACCACGACCAGGCGGCGGGTCTTCTCCACCGACGCCTGGACCGAGTCGAAGTCCAGCGGGGAGACCGAGCGCAGGTCCAGGACCTCCAGGGACCTGCCCTCCTCGGCCGCCGCGGCGGCGACCTCCTGGCACAGCTTCACCATCGGCCCGTAGGCCGCCAGGGTGAGGTCGGTGCCCTCGCGGACGACCTGCGCCTTGTGCAGCGGGGCGGGGATGGCCTCGGTGTCGACCTCGGCCTTGTCCCAGTAGCGCCGCTTGGGCTCGAAGTAGATCACCGGGTCGTCGCTCTGGATGGCCTGCTGCATCATCCAGTAGGCGTCCGACGCGTTGGACGGGGAGACGATCTTCAGGCCCGCCACGTGCGCGAAGAGGGCCTCGGGGGACTCCGAGTGGTGTTCGACCGCGCCGATGCCGCCGCCGTAGGGGATGCGGACGACGACCGGCATCTTGACCTTGCCCAGCGAGCGGGCGTGCATCTTCGCCAGCTGGGTGACGATCTGGTCGTAGGCCGGGAAGACGAAGCCGTCGAACTGGATTTCGACCACCGGGCGGTAGCCGCGCAGGGCCAGGCCGATCGCGGTGCCGACGATGCCGGCCTCGGCCAGCGGGGTGTCGATGACGCGGCTCTCGCCGAAGTCCTTCTGCAGGCCGTCCGTCACCCGGAACACGCCGCCGAGCTTGCCGACGTCCTCGCCCATGACCAGGACCTTGGGGTCCGCCTCCAGGGCGTGGCGCAGCGACTCGTTGATGGCCTTGGCCATCGCCATCTTCTCGGCCATCAGTGACCCCCTTCATCCGCGAACGACGCCTGGTAGGCGGCGAACTGAGCGCGCTCCTCGTCGACGAGCGCGTGCCCGTCCGCGTACACGTTCTCGAAGATGGCGAAGTGGTCCGGGTCGGGCATGCCGCGGACCGCTTCGCGCACTCGCCTTCCCAACGCCTCGCTCTCGGCCTCGAGTTCCGCGAAGAATCCCTCGTCCGCGTGGTTTGCGGCCTCCAGGTGGCGGCGAAGGCGCAGGATCGGGTCCTTCGCCTCCCAGGCGGCCCGCTCGTCGTCGTGGCGGTAGCGGGTGGGGTCGTCGGAGGTGGTGTGGGCGCCCATCCGGTACGTGTACGCCTCGACCAGGGTCGGGCCCTCTCCGGCGCGGGCGCGCTCCAGCGCCCACTTGGTGACCGCGAGGCAGGCGAGCACGTCGTTGCCGTCGACGCGGACGCCGGGGAAGCCGTAGCCCTGGGCGCGCTGGTAGAGCGGCACCCGGGTCTGCTTCTCGGTCGGCTCGGAGATCGCCCACTGGTTGTTCTGGCAGAAGAACACCACGGGGGCGTTGTAGACGGCGGAGAAGGTGAAGGACTCCGCGACGTCGCCCTGGCTGGAGGCGCCGTCGCCGAAGTAGGCGATGACCGCCGAGTCCGCGCCGTCCTTGGCGATGCCCATCGCGTAGCCCGTGGCGTGCAGCGTCTGGGAGCCGATGACGATCGTGTACAGGTGGAAGTTGTTGCCGTTGGGGTCCCAGCCGCCGTTGTTCACGCCGCGGAACATGCCGAGCAGGTTGGCCGGGTCGACGCCGCGGCACCAGGCGACGCCGTGCTCGCGGTAGGTCGGGAAGACGTAGTCGTCGTCGTTCAGGGCACGGCCGGAGCCGATCTGGGCGGCCTCCTGGCCGAGCAGCGAGGCCCACAGGCCCAGCTCGCCCTGGCGCTGCAGGGCGGTCGCCTCGGCGTCGAAGCGCCGGGTGAGCACCATGTCGCGGTACAGGCCGCGCAGCTCGTCGGCGGTGATGCCGGCGACGTACCGGTCGTACTCGGCGTTCACGACGCGCTCGCCCTCGGGCGTCAGCAGCTGTACGAGGCCGGGCTCGGCGCCGTTCGCGGCGGCTGCCGCGGCCTTCTGCGCGGTGGTGCCGGTGGTGCGCTTGGTGCCGGCCGCCTTCGTGCGGGCCGTCCTGGTGCCGGCCGCCTTGCCGGCGGCCGTCTTGCTGCCGGCCGCCTTCGTGCCGGACGTCCCGGCCTTGCTCCCGGCGCTGCGTCGCGGTGTGCGCGCGGCAGTGCTCTCCTCGGTCACGTGTGCTCCTCCGTCGGTCCGGCCCCCGGGGTTGCCGGTAGGCCAGTGCGGCTCACCTGTTTTGGACCACCGGGCACGGGGTGGGTGCCACTCGGCCGGGAACAGGCGTGACAGGTGCCCCGGCGAGCGCCCTGCAACAGCCACGTTACCCAGTGCTCCACATTTCTGGGAAACCCCTCCTGACCTGCGTGTTTCCTTGGATTTCCAAGTATTTTCGCTTGGACGTCCAAGTACCTCGCCGGGCGTTCGGGGCAGCCGCTGGTCACAGCCTTGCAGGGGGCCGGAACACCGGCACGTTATCCCGGTCACCCCTTGGTCGGGAAGAGTTCACGACTGGCCGGAACCGCTCTTGACCACGTCCTCCCCCGGGCGGCCGAGGGCCCCGAAACCGGGACGAAGGGAGAACGGCACGGTGATCTTGTGTGACCGAAAGCGACTGCCGACGACTGTCTGTGACAAGCCCCAGCTCACAGGCTCGGCCGGTGCCCTAACATCTGGCGCGTGCCGCGCTCATGTGTACCACCCTCTGTGCCCCACGCGCCCCCTCTGGGTGCCCTGTTGCGCCAGTTCGCCGCCGGTTCCGCCGTCACCTGCGAGCCGGTCGATCAGGGGCTGCTCAACCGCGGCTACCGGCTGTGCACCACCCGCGGCCGCTATTTCCTCAAGCACCACTTCGACCCCGACACGGCCGACCCGGCCTCGATCGCCCGCCGGCACCGCGCCACCCAGCGCCTCGCCGACCTCGGGGTCCCCGTGGCGCCGGCGCTCGCGGGCCGGGACGGGCGCACGGTCGCCGTCGTCGGCGGGCACGCCTACGCCCTCTACCCGTGGATCGACGGCCGGCACCGGCACGGCGGCCAGCTCACCACCGGGCAGTGCGCCCGGCTCGGCGCCCTCCTGGGCGCCGTGCACGCCTGCCTGGAGCGCGTGATGCCCCCGAAGGGGCGCACCCGCCCGGCCACGAGTCCGCATCCCGTGCGCAGCGCGGACCCGGCCGACACGCTCGCCCTGATCGACGACCTGCTCGGCCACGTCCGCCGTCACCACCCGCCGGACGCCTTCGACGAGCTGGCCCGGCACCGGCTCCTGGAGCGCCGCACCCTCCTGGAGCAGCACGCCGGCCGCCGGCCGCCGCCCGGCGGCCCGGTCGGCTGGGTGCACGGCGACTTCCACCCCTACAACGTGCTCTACCAGGGGGACGTGCCCGCCGCGATCGTCGACTGGGACCGGCTCGGCGTCCAGCCGCGGGCGGAGGAGGCCGTGCGGGCCGCCGCGATCTTCTTCCTCCGGCCCGGCGGCACCCTGGACCTGCCGAAGATCACGGCGTACGCGCGCGCGTACCGGCGCGCCGCGGGGGTCACGTCCTCGGAGCTGGCCGCCGCGGTGCACCGGGTGTGGTGGGAACGCCTGAACGACTTCTGGATGCTGCGCTGGCACTACGAGCGCGGCGACACCCGCGCCGATCCCCAGTTCCCGGCCGCCTCGGCCCTGGTGGTGTGGTGGACCCGCGAGTACGACGCGGTGTGCGGGGCGTTCGCGGAGTAGGACGGGCCGGCGGGCGGAGCAGGAGCAGGCAGGGCAGCAGGGGGCCGTGAGGCGGGGCGGGACGGCCCGGGAAGCCGTGCGCCGTCCGGCGGGAGCGGGCGGACACACGCACGCGCGCGTGGTGCCCGGACGGGCTCCACGCGCGCGTGAAGGGTGATCGGGAGGGCGATCAGTTGCCGCCGCCGTCACCGGCACCGGCCGCACCGGCCGCGGTACCGGTGGTGTCGCCGGTGCCGCTGCTGGTGCCCTCGTTCGTCCCCTGGGTCGGGGAGCCGCCGCCGCCCGGACCGCCGCCCGTGCCCGGGGACTGCGTCTGCGCCGGCGGGCTGGACACCTCGTGCGAGCTGGGCTCCCCCGACGGTTCGTCGGACGTGTCGTCCGTCGGCGACTGGGACGGCGTCCACGACGGCCGGTGCGAGGGCGGGTCCTGCCAGCCGGAGCCGCCCGAACCCGAGCCCGTCTCCGTGGACGTGTCCGAGGGCCGGCCGGTCGACTCGTCGGTCGGCGAGGACGTGGGCTGCTCGTCCTGGGTGGACTGGGTGGCCGACGGCGACTGGGTGGTGCCGGTGTCCCCGCCACCGCTCTTGCCGCTGGTCTCGTGCAGGGCCAGCGCCACGCCCGCCGCGATGGCGATCACGGCCAGCACGGCGAGGATCCACAGCTTGCCCCGGCCGCTGCCCTGGTTGCCGTGTCCCTCGAAGCCGCCGTCGTCGCCGTTGCCGTACCCGGCGGGCAGGATCGGCTGCGGGATCTGCGTGGTGCCGGCCTGGCCGTCGCCGTGGTGCGGCATCACCGTCGTGCCGGCGAAACCGGCCGCCGGGGTGTGCCGTCCGTGGGGCGCGGCCACCGGGCCGGTGTGCCAGGTGCCGGTGTGGCCGCCCTGGTCGTAGAGCATCTGCAGCGCGTACTGGACCATGCCGCGCATCTCTTCGGCCGTCTGGAAACGGTCGTCGGGCTCCTTGGCGAGCGACCGCATGACCAGGCCGTCGAGTTCGGGCGGGCAGGCGCCCTGAGAGGTCGTCGACGGCGGCACCGGCAGGTCCTGGACGTGCTGGTAGACCACCGACAGCGGGGTCTCGCCGGTGAACGGGGGCCGCAGCGCGAGGAGTTCGTACAGCAGGCAGCCGGTTGCGTACAGGTCGGAACGGTGGTCGACGGCCTTGCCCAGGGCCTGCTCGGGGGAGAGGTACTGGGGGGTGCCCATGACCATGCCGGTCTGCGTCATCGTCGTGGACGCGCCGTGCAGGGCGCGCGCGATGCCGAAGTCCATCACCTTCACGGCACCGTTGTCGGTGATGATGACGTTGGCGGGCTTGATGTCGCGGTGCACGATGCCGTGCTGGTGCGAGTAGGCGAGGGCCTCCAGGACACCGGAGACGATGATCAGCGCCTGCTCGGGGCCCGGCGCCTCGGCGTTGAGCAGCAGGTCACGGATGGTGCGGCCCTCGACCAGCTCCATGACGATGTACGGCACGGACTGACCGCCGACGACGTCCTCGCCGGAGTCGTACACGGCCACGATGGCATGGTGGTTGAGGCCGGCGACCGACTGGGCCTCGCGGGTGAAGCGGGCCTTGGAGACCGGGTCCTCGGCCAGATCGGCGCGGAGCAGCTTGACCGCGACGGTGCGCCCCAGGCGCACGTCCTCGGCCGCGAACACCTCGGCCATGCCGCCCCGGCCGAGCCGGTGCGTCAGCCGGTAGCGGCCGTCGCCGACCAGGCCGCCGTTGCCCCACAGCTCCGGCGCGTCCGACATGCCGCCGCCAGACGCCTCGGGGTCGGACGGGCCCTGGGCGCGCTGCGTCTGTGCCATCAGTCCTCGCCGTCGTTTCTGCCCGCGGTGCGCGGTGTTGTCACGGTCTCCGTCGGCCACGCTACAGGTTCGGCGGGGGCCGCCGGTCCCGGTTCGTCGCGGGCACCGGTCCGGGACGGACCGGCCATCAAACCGCGAGCGGCCGTCGTCGTGCAAATCCCGTGGGCCGGCCGTACGCCGGCTGTAACGCTTGCGCGACGCTTCCTTCGCGTACGGTCACGGAACGGGCACCGAGCTTGACGTGTCAGTGCCCTGGGGCAGACTTGGCCGGGAATGACACTTTCGATCATCGAGATCCGGACACGCGGTCAGGTCAGGTCCGGTCCCGGGACCGTCGAGGACAGCCGATCGCGCGGGCGCAGCAGCCGCCGGCGCCGCGCACATGGGGGACGCAGAAGATGAGCCAGGACGGCGCGCACAGCCGGTTCGCGGGGCGGTCGCTGGCCGGCGGCCGCTACCAGCTGCGTGACTTGCTCGGCGAGGGCGGCATGGCCTCGGTGCACCTCGCCCACGACTCCGTGCTCGACCGCCACGTCGCGATCAAGACGCTCCACACCGAGCTGGGCCGGGAGCCCGCGTTCCGCGAGCGGTTCCGCCGCGAGGCCCAGGCAGTGGCGAAGCTCACGCACACGAACATCGTCTCCGTCTTCGACACCGGCGAGGACGACGTCGACGGCATGACGACGCCGTACATCGTCATGGAGTACATCGAGGGCCGGCCGCTGGGTTCCGTGCTCGACGAGGACGTGCGGCAGCACGGCGCGATGCCCGCCGACAAGGCCCTGAAGGTCACCGCGGACGTGCTCGCCGCGCTGGAGATCAGCCACGAGATGGGCCTGGTCCACCGCGACATCAAGCCGGGCAACGTGATGGTGACCAAGCGCGGCGTCGTCAAGGTCATGGACTTCGGCATCGCCCGCGCCATGCAGTCCGGGGTCACCTCGATGACGCAGACCGGCATGGTCGTCGGCACCCCCCAGTACCTCTCGCCCGAACAGGCGCTCGGCCGGGGCGTGGACGCGCGCTCCGACCTGTACTCCGTCGGCATCATGCTGTTCCAGCTCGTCACCGGGCGGCTGCCGTTCGACGCCGACTCGCCGCTGGCCATCGCGTACGCGCATGTGCAGGAGGAGCCGGTCGCGCCGTCCGCGGTCAACCGCGCGCTGCCCCCGGCGGTGGACGCGCTGGTCGCCCGCGCGCTGAAGAAGAACCCCAACGAGCGTTTCCCGAGCGCCGAGTCCATGCGCGACGAGTGCCTGCGGGTGGCGGCCTCCTTCCAGGCGGCGCCGCCCAGCATCGTGCCGGGCGCCCAGACGCCGAGCGGCGCGGGCGTCGGCTCCGCGGTGTTCCCGCCGGTCGACGCCACACCGCCGGTGGCGGGCAGCGTGCAGACGCCGTACCAGCCGGCCCCGGCGCCGAACCCCTACGGCACCCCGGCCCCGGCCGCCCCCTCACCGGCGTACGGCTACCCGCAGCAGCAGGCCGGGTACCAGACCCCGCCCGCCCCCTCCCCGTACGCCGCCCCGCAGCAGGCCTCGACCCCGCCCCCGTACGGCGTCTCCCCGCAGTCGTCCGGCACCGCCGCGGCGGGGGGTGCGTCCGGCGGTGGCAGGAACAACAAGACGGTGATCATCGCGTCGGCGGCCGTCGCCGTGATCGCGGTCGTCGGCCTGATCGCCGCGCTCCTGCTGAACAAGGGCGGGGACGACACCGCCGGAGGCGGGGGCACCAGCACCGGCCCGAGCCGCGGCTCCTCCCCGGCCGCCGTCGAGGGCCACCGCGGTCCGGACACCTCCAAGACGATCAGCCAGAGCGAGTGCAAGGAACCGCAGGAGTCGTACAACGACCCGAAGCTGATCAAGGTGCCGAACTTCCAGTTCAAGTACCTGGGTTCGGTCAAGGAGTGCCTCCAGGCGGCGGGCTGGCAGCTGAAGGTCGACTACGTGGACGAGAACACGTACGGCCAGGACACGGTCATGAGCCAGTTCCCCGCGGCCGACACGGACGTCGACCCGCACAAGATGCCGGTGATCCAGCTCAACGTGTCCACGGGCGACCCGGTCTCGTCCTGACCGGACGGCCCCGGGCGACCTGATCACCGGCGGACAGGTCCGGCCGGCCCGGCCGCGGTCTTGTGACGGGTGAGGGCCCGGCAGCACTGCTGCCGGGCCCTCGTGTCACCTTCCGCGTGTGCGGCCTTGAGGTACGCCCTACAGGTACGGCCCCCCGGAGCGCCCGCCCGTGCGGGGGTCGTCGCCGCCCTCGATGCCGACCCCGGGCGGCAGGGCGCGGCGCATCTGCTCCAACTGGGCTCGGGCGGCCATCTGCTGCGCGAACAGCGTCGTCTGGATCCCGTGGAAGAGTCCTTCCAGCCAGCCCACCAACTGCGCCTGCGCGATGCGCAGTTCCGCGTCGCTGGGAGTCCCCTCGTCGGTGAACGGCAGCGAGAGCCGCTCCAGTTCCTCGACCAGCTCCGGCGCGAGACCGTCCTCCAGCTCCTTGACCGAGCTGGCGTGGATCTCCTTGAGCCGGGCCCGGCTGGCCTCGTCGAGAGGAGCGGCACGCACCTCTTCGAGCAGTTGCTTGATCATGCTGCCGATCCGCATGACCTTGGCCGGCTGCTCCACCTGTTCGGTGACCGGGGTCTCGCGCGAGTCGTCGTCCCCGCCGCCCCCGAGCGCCATGCCGTCCTGGCCCACGACCAGGATCTGCGGATTCTCCGGCGACCGTTCGTTCCTCGGCATCTCCATGCCGCCATTCTCTCGTACCCGTACGTGTCATCTCCTTGGTGCCCCCCGTGGAGAGTGATCCACCGTGTGCGCGGCCGGGGTGTCCCCCGGACGGCCCAGGCGTTCCAGGCGGGCCGCGCAGTGGTCCAGCCAGCGGGACTCGGCCTCCGCCCGGCAGATCGACCGCTCCAGGACCAGCAGCCGGGCCACCTCCCGGGCGTGCTCGGGCAGCCGCGCCAGGACCTCCGCCCGCTGCCGTACGCAGTCCTGCAGCGCCTCGGACACGTACCGGCGCTGCCGGTCGACGATGTCGCGTACGTCGACGCCGGGCGCTCCCAGGGCCAGCACCAGCTTGGTGACCAGTTCGTCCGGCGGCTGCCCGCCCGGCGCGGCGGGCCCGGGCCGCACGGGCCGCGTGTACCAGGACCGCAGTTCGGCGCGGCCCGCCCCGGTCAGCGCGTAGAGCGCCCGTCCGGCCGCGTCCCCCGCCTCGCGGACGACCAGGCCGTCCCGTTCCAGCCGGCCGAGTGCCGCGCAGACCGCGCCGAGGTCCGGCGCCCACGCCGCCGAGGTGCGGGCCTCGAACTCGGCCCGCAGCCCGGAGACGGAGCGGGGACCGGCCTCCAGGAGTGCCAGCAGCCCGTGCGGTAGCGCCATACCCGGATTGTGCAGCGGATTCGGCCTGGCGGACGAACCCGGAATGCCGGATGGGTCCGTTGATGTGACTGTTGTTGCACCAGACGACCGCTTCCCCGCACCGCACCACTGATCGGCCACCGTGAGGGGGTCCCCGGGTGACTCCATGGCTGCGCGCCCTGCCGCGTACCGCGGGACCGCTGCTCCTGCTGGGCGCGCTCGCCCTGCCGGGCGGCCCCGCCGCGGCGTGCGCCGCCGCGCAGGGGCCCTCCGCGTCCGCGTCGCCGTACGCCCCCACGTCGTCACCCTCCGCCACGGCGGTCCGCCCGGGCACCGGTTCCTCGCCGGCCCCGCCGCACCCGTCCGGTCCGTCGCGCACCTCCTCGCAGGCGCCGCCCGCGCCGCCCGCCTCCGCGTCCCCCGCCTCGTCCCGTTCCCCGGTGGCCGCCGCCGTCGCGCCCCCGGCCGCCCTCCTCCTCCCCAAGAAGCCGTCCGGGGCCGGCAGCCCGGCGGGGGAGGGACGGCAGCGGCCGGGCCACCCCCACCGGCACGGGGGCGAGGGGGAGGGCGACGACCGGGGCCGGCCGCGGCACGACCGGCACGGCGGCCCGGACTCGGACATGACCGGCCCGCCGACGGCTGCCGCCGAGGAACCGGCGACCGCCTCCCCCTCACCCTCGGCGCCTGACACGCCACCGGTCCCCCGGCCCGCGGCAGGCGACGGTCCCGCGACCGGACCGGTGCTGGAGCTGCTGCCGCTCGGCAGCGGACTGGTCCTGATCGGTCTCGGCCTGGGGCTGGCGTTCATCGCGCTGCGGGTGCGCCGGGTCTGAGCCCTGCCGTCACCTCCCGCCGGCGCGGACCGGGCCGGGTTTCAGCCGTTGCGGGAATCCGCCGCTTCCGCCTGCCGCAGGGAGGGGCAGCCGTCCTGCCCGGACACCCCCAGGAACTTCTCGGCCCAGGTGCCCAGCTCATCGAGGGCCGGCCGGAGGGCCTCACCCGCGGGAGTGAGCCGGTAGGAGACGCGCAGGGGCGGCCCCGCGTCCACCTCGCGGCTGACCAGGCCGGCCTCGCCGAGTTCGGCGAGACGGTCGGAGAGCATGCGTTCGCTGATCCCGCTGACGGCGCGGCGCAGTTCGGCGAACCGGCCGGGACCGCCCATCAGGCTGGCCAGGATGACGCCGTTCCAGCGCTTGCCCAGAAGGACGAAGACGCGTTCGACCGCGCCGCCCACCGCCGTGCACTGCCCCGCGTCGTGCCGCCCCTGATCCATGCGCCCATGCTACCGTCCGCCCCTGAGTCGCTTCTGAAAAGTAAGTTACTGTGACTCTGTAAGTCACTTATGAAACTGACGTACGGCGGCGGTGCTTCCGCATGCCCGCCCGCCGCCCCTCCGCACGCCCCGGCGTGCCCGTTCCGAGGAGTTCCTCCGTGGCCGTCCTGCTGCACCTCGACTCGTCCCTCTTCCCCCTGGAGAACTCCGGTTCCCGTCAGCTCACCGACGCCTTCCGCAGGACCTGGCAGGAAGCGCACCCGCAGGGCAGCGTCATCTACCGGGACCTGGCCGCCGACCGCGTGCCGCACCTGGACGCCGCCACCGTCGCCGCCGACACCCTGCCGCCGCTACGCCGGCAGCTCATCGCCGAGTTCGAGAAGGCCGATGTCGTCCTCATCGGCGCCCCCATGTACAACTTCACCGTGCCGTCCACCCTGAAGGCGTGGCTGGACCAGATCATCCTGGCGGGGCGGACCTTCGGTGAGGGCGTGCCCGCGTCCGGCAAGCGCGTCGTGGTCGCGTCCTCGCGCGGCGGCTCCTACCGTCCCGGCACGCCCCGGGCCGGCTTCGAGTTCGACACCAACTACCTGGAGAAGGTCCTGGGCGACGCGCTCGGCCTGCGGGTCGAGGTCATCACGCGCGAGCTGACGCTGGCCCCGGTCACCCCGGCCATGGCCGCCCTGATACCGCAGGCGGAGGAATCGGCACGGCAGTCGCTGCTGCGGGCCGCCGAGTCCGCGCGGGAGCACGCCGCGCTCGTGTCCTGACACGCGGTCCCGGCCGGCCCCGGGGCGACACGGGGGACCGGCCCGGGGGCCACACGGGGGAGGAGAACGAGATCACCCCTGCGCGGCCCCTCGGCGACGCCGCCACGGGCCGCCCTCGTCTCCGGACGCACCTGCCCGGGGGCCGGCACATCCACCGGTCCCGCCGTGAGCCAGGGCCGGCTGCCGGTGACCGACCCCCGGTTCGACACGTTCCTGTACGGCGTTCCGCGGACGAACTCCGTGGTCACCCTGGAGTTCCTCCCCCTGCGGTGCCCCCGTGGCCACCCTGGAGAACCTCCCCCTGCGGTGCCCCCGCGCCCCGGCGGCACGGACCCGGCGCCCGGCTCGGGGGCGGCCGGGTCCGTGGCTCGTCCCGGCGCGGCCGGCACGTACGCGGTCCCCGGGCGGCAGGCACGTACGCGGTCCCGGGGCGCCCGGCACGTATGTGGTCCCCGGGCGGCCGGATCCGTACGTCGTCCCAGGGCGCCCGGGCACGTACGTCGTCCCGTGTCGTCCCGGCGCGGCCGGGTCTTCCATGGTCCGTGCGGCCCGCGGCCGGGTCCGTACCCGGTCCGCAGACGGCGTGGCACGGGTCAGGAGGTCACCAGCAGCACCTTGCCGACGTGCGTGCTCTCCTCCACGAGCCGGTGGGCGTCCGCGGCGTCCCGCAGGGGCACCTGCCGGTCGACGACCGGCCGGACGTGCCCGTCCGCGAGCAGCGGCCACACGTGCTCGCGGACGGCCGCGACGATCGCCGCCTTCTCGTCGAGCGGGCGGGCCCGCAGCGAGGTCGCGCTGATCGCGCCCCGCTTGCTCAGCAGGGCGCCGATGTTCAGCTCGCCCTTGACGCCGCCCTGCATGCCGATGATCGCGAGCCGGCCGTTGACGGCGAGCGCCCGGACGTTGCGGTCCAGGTACTTGGCGCCCATGTTGTCCAGGATGACGTCGGCGCCGGCCCCGTCCGTGGCCCGGCGGATCTCCTCGACGAAGTCCTGCTCGCGGTAGTTGATCAGGATCTCGGCGCCCAGCTCGGCGCAGTGGTCCAGCTTCTCCTTGGTGCCCGCCGTGACCGCGACCCGGGCGCCCGCGGCCCTGGCCAGCTGGATCGCCATGGTGCCGATGCCGCTGGAGCCGCCGTGCACGAGCAGGGTCTCACCGGGGCGGAGGTGGGCGACCATGAAGACGTTCGACCATACGGTGCAGGTCACCTCGGGCAGTGCCGCCGCCTGGACGAGGTCCACGCCCTGGGGGACGGGCAGCAGCTGGCCGGCCGGGACGGCGACCTTCTCGGCGTAGCCGCCGCCCGCGAGGAGCGCGCACACCTCGTCGCCGACCGCCCAGCCGGACACTCCGGGGCCGAGGGCGGTGATCCGGCCGGAGCACTCCAGGCCGGGGTAGCGGGAGGCGCCGGGCGGCGGCTCGTAGTACCCCTGCCGCTGCATGATGTCGGCCCGGTTGACGGCGCCGGCCACCACCTCGACGAGCACCTCGCCCTCGCCGGGCACGGGATCGGGCACCTCGTCCCACACCAGCGCCTCGGGTCCACCGGGTTCGGGAATCGTGATCGCATGCATGGGGCCGACGCTACTCCTCACCCGCCGCCGCGGCCGCGGGCCGCCGCACACACGCGTGCCGCGGGCCGGCCCGCGCGAGGCGGTGCTCCCGGGGCCCGGCGGTCAGTCCATCGGCAGGGGACGGGTGTCCGGGGCGACCTGCGAGCCGGGGGTGGCCCGGACGATCGTGATCAGGCGGTCCGTCAGCTGCAGCGCGGCGGCGGCCGGATCGTCGTAGCCGAGCACCCGGTGTCCGCGGACGACACTCACCACCAGGTCGTCGACCTCCCGCGGACTGCGGCCAGCCTCGGCCTTTATGACGGGCCGTTCGACGATGTCCAGCCCGCTGCCCTGCTGGATGAGGTCCTCCATGACCATGCCGGCGGCGGGGCTGAGCACGGAGAGTCCCAGCAGCCTTCCCGCCGCGCTCGCGCTGGTGATCACGGCATCCGCGCCGGACTGCTTGAGCAGCGGGGCGTTCTCCTCCTCCCGCACCGCGGCGACGATCTTCGCGGCCCGGTTGAGCTGCCGGGCCGTCAGGGTCACCAGGACCGCCGTGTCGTCCCGTTGCGTGGCGATGATGATCTGCCGCGCCCGGTGGACCTCGGCGCGTTTGAGCACCTCGCTGCGGGTGGCGTCGCCGACGATGCCCGCGTACCCCTCCGCCGTGGCGGCGTCGATCACCTTCGCGCTCGGGTCGACCACGACGACCTGCTGCTTCTTCAGCCCGGTCGCGCACACGGTCTGGATCGCCGACCGCCCCTTCGTACCGAACCCGACGACGACGGTGTGTTCGCGCAAGGTGGCCCTCCAGCGGCTCAGGCGCCATTCCTCCCGGGTGCGCTCGGTGAGGACTTCGAGCGTGGTGCCGACGAGGATGATCAGGAACAGCACGCGCAGCGGCGTGATGACGAGGATGTTGGTGAGGCGGGCGCTGTCGCTGACGGGCGTGATGTCGCCGTACCCGGTGGTGGAGAGGGTCACCGTCGCGTAGTAGGCCGCGTCGAGGAGGTCGACGGAACTGTCGGCGTTGTCGTGGTAGCCGTCACGGTCGGCGTAGACGACCACCACCGTCACCACCAGTACCAGCAGCGCCATGGCCAGTCGCTTTCCGACCTGGCGTATAGGGCGGTCCACCAGTTTCCTCGGGAGTTTCACCCGCTGGGTCACGAGGTGTTCGTCCGCCTGACGGGCGATCGCGTCATGGCCCGGAAGTTTCACGTGAAACACACTCCGATTCCGGCGGCGGCCCACGGCAGATCGAGCAGTTCGGCCTCCTGCCCGGCGCGCAGGCCGCCCGGCGGTACGACGGCCAGGGCGTCGGCCGCCGCGACACCGCGCAGCATGGCGGGCCCGTTGTAGTGCAGCGGGGCCGCGTGGTCGCCGCGCAGGACGACGGGGACGAGCCGGGTGTCGCTCGGATGTCCGTGCACCCCGTCCCGCAGCGGCATCGTGTACGGCTCCGGAGCGGGGCGCGCGGCCAGGGCGCGCAGCAGTGGCTCGGCCAGCGTGAGCAGACCGGAGACGGCGGCGAGGGGGTTGCCCGGCAGGCCGACGAGGTGCTGGTTCTCCTTGGTGCGGGCCAGGAGCATGGGATGGCCGGGGCGGACCCGGACGCCGTCCACCAGCAGGTCGGCCTCCATACGGCGCAGGGTGGGGCGCAGGTGGTCGACGGGGCCGGCAGCGGTTCCGCCGGTGGTGACGACGAGGTCGGCCTCGGACCGGGTGAGCGCCCGGTGCAGGGCCTTGGCGTCGTCGCCGACACGGCGCACGGAGGCCACCTCGGCGCCGAGCGCGCGCAGCCACGGCGGCAGCATCGGGCCGAGCGCGTCCCGGATCCGCCCGTCGTGCGGCAGCCCCTCGGTGAGCAGTTCGTCCCCGAGGACGAACACGTCGGCCCGTGGCCGGGGCACGGTGGTGAGGGTGTCGTACCCGGCGGCCGCGGCGAGGCCCAGCACCGCCGGTGTGACCAGCGTGCCGGCGGGAAGGAGCTGCTCTCCGCTGCGGCACTCCTGGCCGCGGGGGCGGATGTCCTGGCCGTGGCCGAGGTCGCGGACGGAGTGCAGCTTGCCCTTGGCGTCCGTCCGGCCGTGCTCGGTGCGCAGCACCGCGGTGGTGTCCTGCGGGATGCGCGCGCCGGTCGCGATCCCCACGGCCTCGCCGTCGGTCAGCGGGGCGGCCTGGGCGTGCCCGGCGAGGGAGCCGCCCTCGCGGACGTCCCAGGGGCCGGGCCCGGCGACCGCCCAGCCGTCCATCGCGGAGGTGTCGAAGGAGGGCAGGTCGGTGAGGGCGGCGAGGGGCTCGGCCAGGACCAGGCCGAGGGCGGCGTGCAGGGGGACCGGGACGGCGGTGGCACGGGCGGCGGGGCGGACGGCACGGGCCGCGATGTCGCGGGCCCGGGGCCAGGGGGTGGCGTGCGCGTGGCCCTGCGGGCCGGTGTGCGCGGCGTGCGGGCCGCCGTGCGGGGCCGCGCCGGAGCCGGGTCCGGCGTCCCCGCCCTGCCCGGAGACGCGGCCGCCGGTGGCGGGCCCGGGCGTGCCGGGGGCCGGGGTGGCGCCGGTGCCGGGGAAGTGGGGGCTGTCGCCGGGGAAGTGGCCGGTGCCCTGGTTCACGAGCGCGAGCGCCTCCTCGACGTCGAGGTCCTCGGCGTCCTCGCCGGCCTGCACGCCGCGGGCCGTCATCAGGCGTCCGGCCGCGTGTCGGGCGTGGCGTCGGGAGCCAGGTCGGGCTCCTTCCCCGCGCTGTCCTCCTCCGCCCAGCGCAGGGCCAGCGCCGCGGCCTTGCGGGCGGCCTCGGCCACCGCTTCGGGGCCGGCTCCGGCGCGGGCGGCCGCGTAGCCGACGAGGAAGGTGGTCAGGGGCGCCGCGGGCCGGGCCACACCGTGGGCGGCGTCGCGCGCGAGGTCGAGCAGTACGCCGGTGTCGACGTCCAGGTCGATGCCCAGTTCGTCCTTGACTGCGGAAATCCATTCATCCAGCACGTGCCCATGCTCCCTGATGCGTGCTCTGGCGGTGGCGATGTCGTCCCAGGTGTCGCAGTCGAAAGAGGCGACGAAGTCGGGGACCCGGGTGAGGTCGAGCGCCGCGGTCAGCCGGCGCAGCGGAAGGCCGGTGAGGGTGCCGTTCTCGCGGGTGAGCGCGGCCAGCCGCCGGCGCAGCGCGGGTGCGCGGTAAGCCGCCACGAGCGGCTGGTCGCGGCCGTCGGCGTCGGTGAGCAGCGCGCCGTCGGCTCGGCTCGCGCGCAGGTCTGTGAGCAGCCGCCGTACCGTCCGGGGCCGCAGGAAGGGCAGGTCCGCGGAGAGGACGAGGACCAGGTCCGCCGTGGTGTGCCGCAGCCCCGCGGCGAGCGCGGCGAGGGGGCCGCCGCCGGGCGGTTCCTCGCGCGCCCATCGCACGGGACGCGCCGTGGGCCGCGGGTCGGCCACGACGACGGTGGTGCGCGCGTCGGCGCAGGCGCCGAGCACCCGGTCGAGCAGGGCCCGGCCGCCGACGCGCACGCCGGGCTTGTCCGCGCCGCCCAGCCGCCGCGCGGCTCCCCCGGCGAGCACGACGGCGTCATGGGCCGGGTCCGGCGCCGGGTCGCCGGCCGGGGTGTCCCGGTCGCCGGGGTGCTCGTAGGCGGTCACCCCCCGAGTATGTCCTCCCCGCCGGGCCGGGGAACACGGGCGGTCCCCTGCCCGCCCGTCGCCCTGCCGTCGCAGGGGGGCGTCACCCGACGCGTGTCCCAGGGACTCGCCCGGCGGGAGCGCCCCGGGGGAGCGCGCTCACAGGGTGCGCAGCAGCACCGCCGGCTGTTCCACGCAGTCGGCCACGTAGCGCAGGAATCCGCCCGCCGTGCCGCCGTCGCACACCCGGTGGTCGAAGGTGAGCGAGAGCTGGACGACCTGCCGGACCGCCAGTTCGCCCTCGTGCACCCAGGGTCTGGGGACGATCCGGCCGACGCCGAGCATGGCCGCCTCGGGGTGGTTGATGATCGGTGTCGAGCCGTCCACGCCGAACACGCCGTAGTTGTTCAACGTGAAGGTGCCGCCGGTGAGTTCCCCCGGGGTGAGGGTGCCGGCGCGGGCCGCCTCGGTGAGCCGGGCGAACTCGGCCGTCAGCGCCTCGGCACCGCGCGCGTGCGCGTCCCGTACGACCGGTACGACGAGCCCGCGTTCGGTCTGCGCGGCGAAGCCCAGGTGGACGTGGCCGAGCCGGACGATCTCCCTGGCCTCCGTGTCGACCGTGGAGTTCAGCTCGGGGTGGCGGGCGAGCGCGGCGGTGCAGATCCTGGCGAGGAGGGCGAGCAGGGAGATCTTCAAACCGCCCGCGGCGTTCATCGCCGCCCGGGCGCGCAGGAGTTCCGTGGCGTCGGCGTCCACCCAGCAGGTCGCGTCGGGGATCTCGCGGCGGCTCCGGGAGAGCTTGTCGGCGACGGCCCCGCGCACGCCCTTGAGGGCGACGCGGGTTTCGGCGGCTCCCGGCGCGGGAGCGGTCGCGGAGGGCCGGTACGCGGGGGACGCGGAGGCACCGGTCCCGGAGGCAGCGGTCCCGAAGACACCGCTCCCCGCGGCAGCGGACACGGAGGCACCGGACGCGGACGGGCCCGCGGGGTCCGCCACCGAGCCCGTGAGGGCGGCGGCCGGGGCCTTGGAGGCCTGTTCGAGGGCTGCTTCGACGTCCGAGCGCAGGATGAGCCCGTCGGGGCCGGATCCCGGCAACTGCCGCAGATCCAGTCCGTGCTCCCGGGCGAGCCTGCGCACGAGCGGGGAGATCACCGGGACCGGACCGTCGGCCGGCCGGCCGGACACGGCCGTGTCGGGGACGGAAGCCGCAGGCGAGGCACCGGGGGCGCCCGCAGCGGACGCGCCGGCAGCGGCGGACCGCCCGCCGGCGGCGGACGTGGCGCCGGGCACAGCCCGGACCCTGCGGCGGCGCGCCGGGGCCTCCGCCGTGCCGTATCCCACCAGGACGTTGCCGGATCCGCCGCCCCCGCCCGCGCCACTGCCGCCGCCCGAGCCGCCGGCGCTCCCGCCGGTGCCTTCCCCGGCGGCCGGTCCGGGGCTCCCCGCGGACTCCCCCACCGCGACGGTCAGCAGCGGTGCGCCCACCGGAAGCTCGGCCCCCTCCTCGCCGAAGCGGGCGGTGACCACGCCGCCGTACGGGCAGGGCACCTCGACCATCGCCTTGGCCGTCTCGACCTCGACGACCGGCTGGTCCACGGCGACGACGTCGCCCACCTCGACCATCCAGCGGACGATCTCCGCCTCGGTGAGCCCCTCCCCGAGGTCGGGGAGCCGGAACTCCAGCACCTGTGCCATCAGCCCTCCGCCTCCCACTGCAGCCGCGCGACGGCGTCCAGGATCCGGTCGACGCCGGGCAGGTGGTGCCGCTCCAGCATGGGCGGCGGGTAGGGGACGTCGAACCCGGCCACCCGCAGCACCGGCGCCTCGAGGTGGTGGAAGCAGCGTTCGGTGACGCGGGCGGCGATCTCCCCGCCCGGCCCGCCGAACGAACCCGACTCGTGGACGACGACCGCGCGCCCGGTGCGCCGTACCGACGCGCACACCGTCTCGTCGTCGAACGGCACCAGCGAGCGCAGGTCGACGACCTCCAGGTCCCAGCCCTCGGCGCGGGCGGCCTCGGCGGCTTCCAGGCAGACCGGCAGGGACGGGCCGTAGGTGATGAGCGTGGCGCTGCGGCCGGTGCGCCGCACCACCGCGCGGCCGATCGGCTCCACCGGCCGCGGGTCCTGCGGGTTCCAGGAGTCCTTCGACCAGTACAGCCGCTTGGGTTCGAGGAAGACCACGGGGTCGTCGGAGGCGATGGCGGCGCGCAGCAGCCCGTAGGCGTCGGCGACGGTCGCGGGCGTGACGACATGGAGCCCCGGAGTCGCCATGTAGTACGCCTCGGAGGAGTCGCTGTGGTGCTCGACGCCGCCGATGCCGCCGCCGTAGGGGATGCGGACGGTCAGCGGCAGGGGCAGTTTCCCGCGCGTGCGGTTGCGCATCTTCGCGACGTGGCTGGCGAGCTGCTCGAACGACGGGTAGGCGAACGCGTCGAACTGCATCTCGACGACCGGGCGCAGCCCGTACATCGCCATGCCGACCGCGGTGCCGAGGATGCCCGCCTCGGCCAGCGGTGTGTCGGTGCAGCGGTCCTCGCCGAACTCCTCGGCGAGCCCGTCCGTGACGCGGAAGACACCGCCGAGCGTGCCGACGTCCTCGCCCAGGACGTGCACGGCGGGGTCGGCGGCCATGGCGTCGCGCAGCGCGCGCGTGAGGGCCTGCGCCATGGTGGCCGGCTTGAGCGCGACGGTGGTCATCGGGCGCCGCCTTCCTCGGCCTCGGCGGCCAGCTCGGCCCGCAGCAGGGCCTGCTGCTCGCGCAGTTGCGGGGTCGGCTCGGCGTAGACGTGGGCGAACAGGTCCATGGGGTCGAGCGGCGCGTCCTGGTTCATCCGCTCGCGCAGCCGCGCGGCCATCGCCTCGGCGTCCTCGCGCACGGCCGTGACGGTGTCCTCGTCGAGCAGGCCGCGCCCGGACAGCTCGCGTTCCAGCAGCTTCACCGGGTCGTGGTCGCGCCAGGCCTCGACCTCGGCGTCGCCGCGGTAGCGGGTGGCGTCGTCGGCGTTGGTGTGGGCGTCGATCCGGTACGTCACCGCCTCGACCAGCATCGGACCGCCTCCCGCGCGCGCGTGCCGTACGGCGTCGGTGAGCACCTCGTGGACGGCGACGGCGTCGTTGCCGTCGACCAGGCGGCCGGGCATGCCGTACCCGACGGCCTTGTGGGCCAGGGAGGGCGCCGCCGTCTGCTTGGCGAGCGGGACGGAGATGGCGAAGCCGTTGTTCTGCACCAGGAAGACGACCGGGGCCTGCCAGACGGCGGCGAAGTTCAGCGCCTCGTGGAAGTCGCCCTCGCTGGTGCCGCCGTCGCCCACCATCGCCAGCGCGACCACGTCGTCGCCCTTGAGCCGGGCGGCGTGGGCGAGGCCCACGGCGTGCGGGAGCTGGGTGGCCAGGGGGGTGGACAGCGGGGCGGTCCGGTGCTCGCGCGGGTCGTAGCCGGTGTGCCAGTCCCCGCGCAGCAGCGTCAGGGCCTCGACGGGATCGACGCCGCGGGTCACCACGGCGAGCGTGTCGCGGTAGCTCGGGAAGAGCCAGTCGCGTTCCTGCAGGACGAGGGCCGCGGCGACCTCACAGGCCTCCTGGCCGGTGCTGGACGGGTAGACGGCCAGACGGCCCTGCTTGGTGAGGGCGGTGGCCTGCGTGTTGTACCGGCGTCCGCGCACCAGGTGCGCGTACAGACGGCGCAGCAGCTCCGGGTCGGCCTTCGCGGCCGCCTCCGTGCCCAGGACGCGGTAGGGCTCCGCGTCGGGCAGCAGCGGCGCGGGGTCGGTACGGGGCTGCCAGGCGGGCGGCGGCGATGGCCGGTACGCACCCCGCTGCTCCATGACCGTCATGGCGGGCACCTCCTCGTGGGAGTGGCTACGGGAGGCGCGTCGGCTGTGACGCGCCCCACCTACCGATTGTTCGGTCGTCGGCACATTTTGGCTACAGGCGGCCCCAGGCTGTGGACAAACGGTTCTCCACAGCCTGGGATGGATGCAGTACGTCCATGGTGGAGAGGCGGGGGGACATGCCGTCTGAACGAATGGCCGAGAACGCCGGGCGAGGGACGGAGAACGACGAGCGCAGGACGGAGAACGCGGAACGCAGGCCCGAGAGCGAACGCAGGGCGGAGAGCGCCGAGCGTCCGGAGGACGGCGGCAACACCGCCCCGCCGCCGCGCCCGCTGGACGCCATCGACCAGGACATCCTGCGGATGCTCCAGACGGACGGCCGGGCCTCGATACGGTCGGTCGCCGAACGGGTCCACGTCTCGCGCGCCAACGCCTACGCCCGTATCAACCGCCTCGTCGAGGACGGCGTCATCCGCGGTTTCGGCGCCCGGGTCGACCACGAGCGCGCGGGTCAGAGCACGTCCGCGTACATCACGCTGAAGATCGTGCAGAACTCCTGGCGCACCGTGCGCGACCAGCTGCGCCGGCTGCCGGGCGCCTCCCACATCGCCCTGGTCGGGGGAGACTACGACGTCCTGCTGCTGGTCCACACGCCGGACAACCGGGCGCTGCGCGAGGTGGTGCTGACCCGGCTCCAGGCGATCCCGGAGGTGCTCAGCACCCGCACACTGCTGGTGTTCGAGGAGGAGGACCTCGAACCGCAGGGGTGACGGTGCGGCACGTCAGGACGAGGCGACCGCCGCCCCGACCAGCAGCACGGCCATCACCCCCGGCAGCAGGGCGCAGCCCAGTCCCGCACCGGCGGTCAGCACCCGCGCGGTCCGCACGGACCGGCGGTGCGGCAGCACCCAGGCGAGGGCCAGCAGGCCGCACGCCCAGTAGAGGATGCCGCCGAAGGAGCCGACGCCGTCACCCGAGGAGAACCAGTGGTACTCCCACACGAGGAACGGCAGGCCGGTCACGGTGGCCGCGAACGGCGCCTTCCACCAGGTGGGGTGCGCGGCTCCCGGCCGCGGTTCGTCGCGAAGCATGCGTCCAGCTCATCACCGGGCGGCCGGCCGGGACATCGGACGCCGTGCTCATCCCTCCCGCCACCCCGTCCGCCCCCGTACTCACCCCGCCCCGCCCCCGTACTCGTCCTCCCCAGGGGTCAGCCGGAGTGCCGCAGCCCGCCGAAGACCAGCCGGACGACCGCGTCGCCCACCTCGCGCTCGCCGGCCCCCCGCACGTCGGGCCGGTACCACTCCACGATCGAGTTGATCATCCCGAAGACCAGCCGCGTCGCGAGCCGCACCTCCACGTCGCCGCGCACGTCGCCCTCGGCCGCCGCCGCCTTCAGCAGCGCGGCCACCCGGTGGTCGAACTCGCGGCGCCGTTCCAGCGCCCAGCGCTCGGTCTCGGTGTTGCCCCGCACCCGCAGCAGCAGCGTCACGTAGGGGAGTTCGGCGATGAGCACCTCGACCATGCGCCGCACGACGTACTCCAGGCGGGCGGCGGCACTTCCCGCGCGCGCGTGC
Source organism: Streptomyces sp. NPDC006743 (assembly GCF_040703815.1). Classification (NCBI taxonomy): domain Bacteria; kingdom Bacillati; phylum Actinomycetota; class Actinomycetes; order Kitasatosporales; family Streptomycetaceae; genus Streptomyces; species Streptomyces sp. NPDC006743. The sequence goes on from NZ_JBEYJA010000010.1 coordinate 112,883, forward strand.
TCCTCGTCGAGGATCCCGAAGAGGCCGTCGAGTGCCCGGGTGACCGCCCGGCGCAGCAGCTCCTCCTTGCCGGCGACGTGGTGGTAGATCGACGACTTGGAGATGCCGGCCGCCTTGGACAGGTGCTCCATGGAGGTGCCGTCGTAGCCGCGCTCGTTGAAGACCCGCACGGCCACCGAGAGCAGCGTCTGCGGCGTGTACGTGTCGCGTCGGGCGGTGGTCATGAGGCGGACTCCCGCTTGTCGGTGGCGTACGCGTGGCGGTACAGCGCGAGCGAGGGGGCGTAGCGTCCGGACGGGTCGCGCAGGTGCAGGTCGTCCAGGAGGCCGTAGGCCCAGGTGCGGCCGAGCCGGCGGCTCCACTCGAAGGGGCCCAGGGGGTAGTTGACGCCCAGGCGCATCGCGGTGTCGATGTCCTCCTCGGTGGCGACGCCCTTGGCCACGGCGTCGTGCGCCAGGTCGACGATCCTGGCGACCGTGCGGGCGACGATCATGCCGGGCACGTCGCCGATGAGGCTGACGTCCTTGCCGAGCGCCTGGAAGAGGCCGGTGGCCTCCGCGAGGGTCTGCGGGGCGGTGTCCTGGGAGGCGGACAGGGCGATGCGGGTGGCGCGGCGGTAGTCGAGCGCCAGGTCGAAGTAGACGACGTCCCGGAACTCCACCGAGGTCTGCCCGTCGGCGAGGACCAGCTGGCCACCGCTCGGCAGCACCAGGCGGGTGCCGTGGTCCTCGTCCTCCTCGCGGACGGGGATGCCCGCCTCGCGGATGAGGGAGAGCAGCTCCGCCGCCGGGCCCAGGTCGCCCTCGGCGACGACGTGGGCGGGCGGCTGGGCGGGCTCGGCGGTGTGCGGCTCGGGGCGCTCGGCGCCGTCGGCGTAGTCGTACCAGCCGCGGCCGCTCTTGCGGCCGAGCCGGCCCGACTCCACCAGGCGCCGCTGGGCGAGCGAGGGCGTGAAGCGCACGTCCTGGAAGAAGGAGCGCCACACGGAGTGCGTCACGGACTCGTTGACGTCCTGGCCGATGAGGTCGGTCAGCTCGAAGGCGCCCATCCTGAACCCGCCGGACTCGCGCAGCACCGCGTCGATGGTGGCCGGATCGGCGGCCTGGCCCTCGTGGACGGCGAACGCCTCCGCGTAGAAGGGGCGGGCGATGCGGTTGACGATGAAGCCCGGGGTGTCGGCGCAGGCGACCGGGGTCTTGCCCCAGGCACGGGCCGTCTCGTACGCGCGCGTGGCGGAGGTGACGTCGGTGGCGAACCCGGAGACGACCTCCACCAGCGGCATCAGCGGCGCCGGGTTGAAGAAGTGCAGGCCGACGAAGCGGCCGGGGTTGCGCAGCGCGCCGCCGATCGCGGTGACCGACAGGGAGGAGGTGTTGGTGGCGAGCAGGCAGTCGTCGGTGACGATGCCCTCCAGGTCCTTCAGCAGCTCCTGCTTGGCGTCCAGCTGTTCGAGTACGGCCTCGACGACCAGGGAGCAGTCGGCCAGCTCGGCGAGGCTTTCGGCCGGCTTCAGGCGGGCGCGGGCCGCGTCCCGACCGGCCCCGGTGAGGCGGTCCTTCTCGACGAGCCGGTCGAGGCGGGCGCCGATCGCGGCGGCCGCCTGGGCGGCCCGCCCGGGCACGGCGTCGTACAGGCGTACGACGTGACCCGCGACCAGCGCGACCTGGGCGATGCCCTGGCCCATGGTGCCGGTGCCGACGACGGCCACGGGGCTGCTGAGGTCCAGTGCTGTCATGTGCGCGATCCTCCCGCACGGCGTTTTCCACAGACGCGGCGGACCCCCCCTGGCCCGACTTCTCCACAGATACGGCGGATCCCCTTGTCCCGACCGATCGTTCGGTTACTCTAACTCTGACCGGCTGTCCCTGCCCATGTTTCCGCCAGGTCATGAGCTCGACGAGGAGCTCTCGAGACAAGGAGTTGGTCCCGCATGGCCGCCGAACCGACGACGCACGAGCTGATCGCCCGCCACCGGCCCACTCTCGACCAGGCGCTGGAGGCGATCCGCACGCGCGCGTACTGGTCGCCCCACCCCGAGCACCCCAAGGCCTACGGCGCGCACGGCAGCCTGGACGCCGCCGCGGGCAAAGCCGCCTTCGACGCCCTGCTGGGCACCCGCCTCGACCTCGGCCAGCCCGGCACCGACGACTGGGTGGGCGGCGAGGTCTCGCCCTACGGCATCGACCTGGGCGTGACCTACCCGCACGCGGACATCGACGTCCTGCTGCCCGCCATGAGGGCCGGACAGCGGGCCTGGCGCGACGCCGGCGCCGAGGCCCGCGCGGCGGTCTGCCTGGAGATCCTCAAGCGGATCTCCGACCGGACCCACGAGTTCGCGCACACCGTGATGCACACCTCCGGCCAGGCCTTCCTGATGGCGTTCCAGGCGGGCGGCCCGCACGCCCAGGACCGCGGCCTGGAAGCGGTGGCGTACGCGTACGCGGAGCAGGTGCGCACCCCGGACACCGCCGAGTGGACCAAGCCGCAGGGCAAGCGCGACCCGCTCGCCCTCACCAAGGCGTTCACCCCGGTCCCCCGGGGCATCGCCCTGGTCATCGGCTGCAACACCTTCCCGACGTGGAACGGCTATCCGGGCCTGTTCGCCTCCCTGGCCACCGGCAACGCGGTCCTGGTCAAGCCGCACCCGCGCGCGGTGCTGCCGCTCGCCCTCACGGTGAAGACCGCCCGCGAGGTGCTCGCCGAGGCCGGGTTCGACGCCAACCTGGTGGCCCTGGCCGCCGAGCGCCCCGGCGAGGGCATCGCCAAGAGCCTGGCCACCCGCCCCGAGATCCGCATCATCGACTACACCGGCTCCACGTCCTTCGGCGACTGGCTGGAGGCCAACGCCCGCCAGGCCCAGGTGTACACGGAGAAGGCCGGCGTCAACACCGTGCTCGTGGAGTCGACGGACGACTACAGGGGGATGCTCTCCAACCTGGCCTTCTCGCTGTCCCTGTACAGCGGCCAGATGTGCACCACCCCGCAGAACCTGCTGATCCCCCGCACCGGCATCCGCACCGACGAGGGCCCCAAGTCCTACGACGAGGTGGCCGCCGACCTCGCGCAGGCGGTCGACGCCCTGCTCGGCGACGACGCCCGCGCCAACGCGCTGCTCGGCGCGATCGTCAACCCGGACGTCAAGGCCCGCCTGGAGGCCGCCGCGGCCCTCGGCGAGGTCGCCCTCGCCTCCCGCGAGGTCACCCATCCCGACTTCCCGGACGCGGTGGTCCGCACCCCCGTGATCGTGAAGCTGGACGGCAGCAAGCCGGACGCCGAGGCCGCCTACCTGAGCGAGTGCTTCGGCCCCGTCTCCTTCGCGGTCGCCGTCGACTCGGCCGCCGACGCGGTGGAACTGCTGCGGCGCACGGTCCGCGAGAAGGGCGCCATGACGGTGGGCGCCTACACGACGGACGAGGAGGTCGAGCGGGCGGTGCAGGAGGTCTGCCTGGAGGAGGCCGCCCAGCTCTCGCTGAACCTCACCGGCGGGGTGTACGTCAACCAGACGGCCGCCTTCTCCGACTTCCACGGCTCGGGCGGCAACCCGGCGGCCAACGCCGCCCTCACCGACGGCGCGTTCGTGGCGAACCGCTTCAGGGTGGTGGAGGTCCGCCGCCAGGCCTGAACCAACCCTTTGGGGCCGGGCCCCTCAGCGCGCGGGTGCGCCCCCGCCGGCGCTCCAGTGGTACAGCGTCATCGCCACACTGGTGGCGAGGTTGTAGCTGGAGACCTGGGGGCGCATCGGCAGGGCCACCAGGTGGTCGGTGCGCTCGCGCAGCTCGGCACTCAGCCCGCTGCGCTCGGAGCCGAAGGCGAGGACGGCGTCGTCGGGCAGTTCCAGACCGCGGATGTCCTGGCCCTGCGGGTCGAGCGCGAACAGCGGCCCGGGCGGGAGCGTCTGCACGGTCAGCCGCTCCACGACCGTCGCGAAGTGCAGACCCGCCCCGCCCCGCACCACCGTCGGGTGCCACGGGTCGAGGGTGCCCGTGGTGACCACACCGGTCGCGCCGAAACCGGCCGCCAGCCGGATCACCGCACCGGCGTTGCCCAGGTTGCGCGGCTGGTCCAGCACGATGACGGGCGCGCTGCGGGGCGTGTGCGCCAGCGCCCGCAGTCCGGCCTCCCGGGCAGGCCGTACGGCCAGCGCGGCCACAGCCGTGGGGTGCGGACGCGGCACGAGCGACGCGTACGTCTGCCGCGGCACCTCGGTCAGCAGGCCGTCCAGGGCGTCGCGTACGTCGGGTGCCAGCTCGTCGGCGAGGGCGAGTGCCGCCTCCCGGTCGGCGGCGACCGCCACCGGCACCTCGGCGCCGAAGCGGAGCGCGTGCTTGAGGGCGTGGAAGCCGTCGAGCAGGACGGCACCGCCGGCGAGCCGGTGCCAGGTGCCCACGGGGTCGTTCATGCGGGGAAGCCTACGCGGGCGGGTTCGCTCTCCTGCGGTGAGTGCGGCTGCCCGGGCACGGGGCGGCCCGCGCGCCGCGGCAGCCGCGCCCACGCGCGTGCCACCGCATCGCCCAGCCTGCGCAGGAACGGCGTCGGCAGGAACACCGCGTCCGCCGCGATCATCGCCAGGGAGAAGAACGGCAGCCCGAGGACGACGGCGATCACCGCGTGCTCGGTCATCATGGCGACGAGCAGGACGTTCTTCACCCGCCGGTTGAACAGCGTGAACGGGAAGGCGACCTGCAGGATCACCGTCCCGTAGGTGACGAGCATCATCATCGTCCCGCTGGAGGACAGCAGATCGGCCAGGGCCGGCCAGGGCGAGAAGTAGTCCAGGTGGAGCGGGTAGTACACGGCGGTGCCGTCCTCCCAGCGCGACCCCTGGATCTTGTACCAGCCGGCCGTCGCGTAGATCAGGCACGCCTCGGCCATGATCACGAACAGGGCGGCGTTGTGCACGATGTTGCCGACGACGTCGAGCAGCAGGCGCGGCTCGGCCGACCGCGCACGCCGCCCGACCAGCCAGTACACCCCCTGGGCCGCCCACACGCACCACAGGAGCGCCGGTATCAGCCACTCACCTTGAACGCGGCCCGCGGCGGTGACCGCGATCAGCGCCGCACCGAGCACGCACCACAGGACGGGACCGGCCCGGTCGGGCAGCCGCTCCCCGCGCGCGCGGGCCGCCCGAGCCCGTGCGGCCCGCCGCGCGTCCAGCGACCACACCTGCCCGCAGCGGGTGAAGACCAGGTACACCGCCATCAGGTGCAGGACGTTGTCCCCGCCGTCACCCATGAAGATGCTGCGGTTCTGCAGCGAGAGCACACCGAGCATGAACAGCACGGACATCGTGCGGGTGCGCCAGCCCAGCATCAGCAGCAGGCCGGCGAGCACCGCCAGCAGATAGACGGTCTCGAACCAGAACCGGCCCCGGAACCACAACAGGACCGTGAAGGCGCCGTTGTCGTCGGTCAGCCGCCGCGCGAGGTCCCAGTTCCACGGCCCGTCGGGACCGTACATCTCCTGGCGGTGCGGCAGCTCGCGCAGCAGGAACAGCAGCCAGGTCGCGGAGAAGCCGATGCGTGTCACGGCCGCCTGCCAGGGGCCCAGAGCCGCTTCGGTGACCCGGCTGATCCCCCGGGAGACCGTGAGCGTGAGGCTGTTCACCCGACACCTCCCGCGGCCTCACCGGCCGGGACGGACCACCAGGGCAGCGTGCGGTACGAGGCCGCGGTCGACACCTTCTCCCCGCTCCACGCGGGCGGCGGGACGGCGGCGGTGCGCACGCGCACCTGGACGCGTTCGACGACCCCGCCCGGACCGGCCGCCCGCCCGCGCTCCAGGCGCAGGACGACGATGCGGCGCAGGTACTGCTGCGACAGCGTGCCGCGCAGCCCCAGCGGCCGGTTCTTCTGGTCGTGCGAGGAGGCGTAGAAGTCGAAGCCGCGGCGCAGCTCGTTCTGCTCCGTGTGGCTGGGCAGCAGGTTGCCGTCGATGGCCCGGCCGTCCTGCGCCGACAGGTCGTACCAGCCGGTGGTGCGGCCGCCGCCGTCCCGCCCGCGGGTCTCGGCCCGCACCTGCACGGCGATGTTCTGCTGCAGCGGGTTGGGCGCGAACAGCTTCCAGTTCTGCTCGAACTCCGGGTAGATCCATTCGTCGATGGCCTTGCCGTGCTGTTTCGTCAGGGTGTTCGACGGAGCGACGTGCAGGAACACCATGCCGACGTGCACGCAGGCGACCACCGCCACGACGGTGAGCGCCAGGAGGGCGGCGATCCCGTAGCGCGGGGACAGTCCGGCGATGTCGATCCCGGCGCGGACGGCCCCGGTCCCGTCCCCGGCTCCCGCGCCACCGCCGGTGCCACCGCCCGGTGCGGGGGGAGCGGAGGAAGCGGAGGAAGAGGACAGGGAGGGACTGGAGGGAGAAGACGGGGAGGCACCGGAGGGAGAGGACAGGGAGGGACCGGCCGGGGAGGGACGGGCCGAGTCGTACGCGCCGGACGCGTCGGGGACGCCCGGCGGGCCCGACGGGGCGGGGATTGGTGGTGCCTCCGGTGCCACAGGTACCTCCGGGGCCGCCGGTGCCTCCGGTGCCGCTGCGACCGGCAACCCCTCCGGCACGGCGGCGGTCCGGCCCGGCGAGCCGGACGGACGGCCCGGTTCCGTCGGCGGGTGCGGCTCCCCGGATCCGCCGCCGGCCGCACTCGTGGCACCGGGGCCGCCCGGTGCCGCAGGCCCGTCAGGGCCGCCCGGGGCGTTCGCATCCCCGCCGTACGCTTCCATTCCGCCCCGTCTCCTGATTCCGGTCCGTGCCGGACGTGCGTGCGCCGGCCGCCCCGAGGACGCCGGGTGCCGCCGTACGCCCCGCCCGCGCCGCCCGGCCCCGGGCGGCGCACGGAACGGTACTCAGGGCCGCCCGCGCGGCACAGCCCCCGGCCCGGCCCCCGCTCGGCCGCGGTCCGGCTTTCGTACCGCTCTGCCGCCCTTGGCCCACGGGCCCCGAACAGGCGCCGAGGGACCAGCGTCCACCGCTGCGTCCACAGGGCACGCCCTCAGTTGTCCACAGCGGTTGACACCCTACGGCGGCGGACCGCACCATGGAATTCCACCGAACCGAACGATCGGTCGGGAGAGTACGGAGCAGACCGAGGTCGAGGGGGACCGCATGGCGACAGCAGCCGCACAGCAGACGGCCGGCGCCCCGGCGGGCGATGCGCCGGGTACCGCCGCGGGAGCCGACGACCGCCGGCGCGCGTTCGACGCGACCCTGACCGCGGACGAGCGCATCGAGCCGAGGGACTGGATGCCCGACGCCTACCGGGCGTCGCTGGTCCGGCAGATCGCGCAGCACGCCCATTCCGAGATCATCGGCATGCAGCCGGAGGCCAACTGGATCACGCGGGCGCCTTCCCTGCGCCGCAAGGCCATCCTCCTGGCCAAGGTCCAGGACGAGGCCGGACACGGGCTGTACCTGTACAGCGCGGCCGAAACGCTGGGCACCAGCCGCGAGGAACTGCTCGACAAACTGCACAGCGGCCGCCAGAAGTACTCCTCGATCTTCAACTACCCCACTCTCACCTGGGCGGACGTGGGCGCGATCGGCTGGCTGGTGGACGGCGCGGCGATCACCAACCAGGTCCCCCTGTGCCGCTGCTCCTACGGCCCCTACGCCCGCGCGATGGTCCGTATCTGCAAGGAGGAGTCCTTCCACCAGCGCCAGGGCTACGAGCTGCTGCTCACCCTGAGCCGGGGCACGCCCGAGCAGCACGCGATGGCGCAGGACGCGGTGGACCGCTGGTGGTGGCCGTCGCTGATGATGTTCGGCCCGCCCGACGACGCCTCCCAGCACTCCGCGCAGTCCATGGAATGGAAGATCAAACGCCATTCGAACGACGAGCTGCGCCAGCGCTTCGTCGACATCTGCGTCCCCCAGGCCGAGTCCCTCGGCCTCACGCTGCCCGACCCGGACCTGAAGTGGAACGAGGAGCGGGGCCACCACGACTTCGGCACCATCGACTGGACCGAGTTCTGGGACGTCCTCAAGGGCAACGGCCCGTGCAACGAACAGCGCATCACCCAGCGCCGCCGGGCCCACGACGAGGGCGCCTGGGTCCGGGAGGCCGCCGCGGCCCACGCCGCCAAGCGCGCCGGCGGGACGGGACACGGCGACAGGACAGGAGCGGAGCAGGCATGACGAACACCGACTGGCCCCTGTGGGAGGTCTTCGTGCGCTCCCGGCGCGGGCTGTCCCACACCCACGCCGGCAGCCTGCACGCCCCGGACGCGGAACTGGCCCTGCGCAACGCCCGTGACCTGTACACACGGCGCGGCGAGGGCGTCTCGATCTGGGTCGTCCCGTCCGCGGCGATCACCGCCTCCTCGCCGGACGAGAAGGACCCCTTCTTCGAGCCGTCCGCCGACAAGCCCTACCGGCACCCGACCTTCTACGAGATCCCGGAAGGGGTGAAGCACCTGTGACGCCCACCGCCCCCACCGCCCCCACCACGGCCACCGCCACCGCGGCCCTGGCTCTGGGCGACGACGCCCTCGTGCTCTCCCACCGGCTGGGGGAGTGGGTCGGGCACGCGCCCGCCCTGGAGGAGGAGGTCGCCCTCGCCAACATCGCCCTCGACCTGCTGGGTCAGGCCCGCGTCCTGCTGTCCCTGATCGGGGACGAGGACGAACTGGCCTACCTGCGCGAGGAGCGCGCCTTCACCAACCTCCAGCTCGTCGAGCAGCCGGGCGGCGACTTCGCGCACACGATCGTCCGCCAGCTGTACTTCTCCACGTACCAGCACCTGCTGTACGCCCGCCTGGCCGAGACCGACGGGCCGTTCGCACCGCTCGCCGGGAAGGCCGTCAAGGAGGTCGCCTACCACCGCGACCATGCCGAGCAGTGGACGCTGCGCCTCGGCGACGGCACCGACGTCAGTCACGAGCGGATGCGCCGCGCCCTCACCGCGCTGTGGCGGTTCACCGGCGAGATGTTCCAGCCGGTGGCCGGCCTGGACGTCGACTGGCCCGGCCTGGAGTCCGCCTGGCTGGAATCGGTGACGGCCGTACTGGACCGGGCCACGCTGACGTTGCCCGAGGGGCCGCGGACCGGGGCGTGGGCGGCGGGCGCGGGCCGGCAGGGCCTGCACACCGAACCGTTCGGACGGATGCTCGCCGAGATGCAGCACCTGCACCGCAGCCACCCGGGGGCGTCATGGTGACCACGACCACCCCGCTCGAAGCCGAACTGCTCCGCCTGGCCGGCTCGGTGCCCGACCCGGAACTGCCCGTCCTCACCCTGGAGGAACTGGGCGTGGTCCGCGCGGTGCGCCTGCGCGGCACGGAGGCGGTGGACGTCGAGCTGACCCCCACCTACACCGGCTGCCCGGCGATCGAGGCCATGTCCCTGGACATCGAGCGGGTGCTGCGCGAGCACGGCATGCGCGAGGTCGCCGTGCGCACGGTGCTCTCCCCGGCGTGGTCGACGGACGACATCACCGACGAAGGGCGGCGCAAACTGCGGGAGTTCGGCATAGCGCCGCCGCGCGTGCGCACCTCCTCGGCATCCGTTCCGCTGGAACTCGGCCCGACCCGCACCCGCGCCGATGGTGCGGCAGCGGACCCGGCCCCCGCGGAGCACGTGCCGGCGGGCCGGGCACCCGCTGGGGAGAGCGTGCCGCCCGAGCCGCTCCGCTGCCCCTTCTGCGGATCCGCCGGCACCGAGATGCTCAGCCGGTTCTCCTCCACCGCGTGCAAGGCGCTGTACCGCTGCCTGGCCTGCCGGGAACCGTTCGACCACTTCAAGGAGGTGTGATGGCCCGCTTCCACCGGCTGCCCGTGACTGCGGTCGACCGGCTCACCGACGACTCCGTCGCCCTCACCCTCGCGGTGCCGCCGGAGCTGCGCGAGGAGTACCGGCACGCGCCGGGCCAGCATCTCGCCCTGCGCCGGGTGGCCGACGGCGTCGACGTACGGCGGACGTACTCGATCTGCTCACCGGCCCCCGACCCGGCGGGCGAGGGACCGCGGACCCTGCGGGTCGGGGTGCGGCTGGTGGAGGGCGGCGCCTTCTCGGCGTACGCGCTGAAGGAGATCGCCGTCGGGGACGAACTGGAGGTGATGACGCCGGCCGGCCGGTTCACGCTGGAGCCCGCGCCCGGACTGTACGCGGCGGTCGTCGGCGGCAGCGGCATCACACCCGTGCTGTCCATCGCCTCCACGCTGCTGGCCCGTGAACCCGGCGCCCGGTTCTGCCTGATCCGCAGCGACCGGACGACCGCGTCGACGATGTTCCTCGAAGAGGTCGCCGACCTGAAGGACCGCTACCCGCGGCGGCTGCACCTGGTGACGGTCCTCTCGCGGGAGGAGCAGCAGGCGGGACTGCCCTCCGGCCGCCTCGACCAGGAGCGGCTCACACGGCTGCTGCCCGCGCTGCTGCCGCTGTCCGACGTGCGGGGCTGGTTCCTGTGCGGCCCGTACGGGCTGGTGCAGGAGGCCGAGCGGGCGCTGCGCGCGCTGGGGGTGCCCCGGTCCCGGGTCCACGAGGAGATCTTCCACGTGGACGCCGGTACGGGCGCCGGGCCCGTGCCGTCCGCGACGGCGCCCGCGCACAGCACGGTCACCGTCCGGCTCGACGGCCGCGGCGGGACGTGGCCGGTGCGGGAGGGGGAGAGCCTGCTGGACACGGTGCTGCGCAACCGGCCCGACGCGCCGTACGCCTGCAAGGGCGGCGTGTGCGGGACGTGCCGGGCCTTCCTGGTCACGGGCGAGGTGCGCATGGACCGCAACTTCGCGCTGGAGCCGGAGGAGACGGACGCGGGGTACGTCCTGGCGTGTCAGTCGCACCCCGCGACGGAACAGGTGGAACTGGACTTCGACCGCTGAACGGGCCGGGCCCCCGCGCCCCGGGCCGCGGCCGCGAAACAGGCGGTCCGGCCCCCGAAGCACGGTAGCCGGGTCCACGAAGCACGGGCCCGGCCGCCGAGGGGCGGGTCCGGCCGGCGCGGGATGCAGGCCGGCCTGCGAGGGTCAGGTCCCGGCAGACGCAGGACGCCGCCCGGCCGCCGAAGCAGGCGGCCCGGCCGTCACAGGACGTGCCCGGGCTCTCCGCCGTCGGTCACCACGGCCCGGCCCGAGGCGGCCCAGACCTGCATGCCGCCGTCGACGTTCACCGCGTCGATGCCCTGCTGGACCAGGTACATCGTGACCTGGGCCGAGCGGCCGCCCGAACGGCAGATCACGTGGACCCGCCCGTCCTGCGGCGCCGCCTCGGTCAGCTCGCCGTAGCGGGCGACGAAGTCGCTGATGGGGATGTGCAGCGCCCCCTCGGCATGTCCCGCCTGCCATTCGTCGTCCTCGCGGACGTCCAGCAGAAAGTCGCCGTCCTTGAGGTCCGTGACCTCCACCGTGGGTACACCAGCTCCGAAACGCATGGGTCCGACGCTACCCGACGCGCCCCGCGCAGCGGTCGCCGCGCGGGCGGCCGCGCCGGGTGCGGCGGGCCCCGCCGGGCCGCCGCCGAGTTCCGGCCTTTCCGTCCGGTGCCGCGTTCGCGGCTGCCGCCGGCCAGGGCCCGGCGGTCTCAGCGGCCGGCCCGCACTTCCGCGAGCTGCGACTCCCGTTGCGCCACATCGTCGCGCAGTTGCCCGGCGATCTGCTCGAGCAGCCCGTCGGGGTCGTCGGGAGCGATCCTGAGCATCGCCGCGATCGCGCTGTCCTCCAGCTCCTTGGCGAAGAGCGTGAGCATCTCCTTGCGCTGGGCGAGCCACTCCAGGCGCGCGTACAGCTCCTCGGCGCGGCTCGGTGCCTGCTCGGCGGGGGCCGGCCCGGCGGCCCACTCCTCGGCCAGCTCGCGCAGCTCCTTCTCGTCGCCACGGGCGTAGGCGGCGTTGACCCGGGTGAGGAACTCCTCCCGGCGCTGCCGCTCGCCCTCCTCCTGGGCCAGGTCGGGGTGGGCCTTGCGCACCAGCTCGCGGTAGAGACCGCGGGCCTCCTCGCTGGGCCGCACCCGCTGCGGGGGCCGCACCGGCCGGTCGGTGAGCATCGCCGCGGCCTCCGGGAACAGGCCGTCCCCGTCCATCCAGCCGTGCAGCAGCTCCTCGACGCCGGGGATCGGTGTCAGCCGGGCCCGCGCCTCCCGCGCCGTGCGCAGGTCCTCGGGATCGCCGGTGCGGGCGGCCCGCGCCTCGGCGATCTGAGCCTCCAGTTCCTCGATACGGGCGTAGAGGGGGCCGAGACGCTGGTGGTGCAGCCGGGAGAAGTTCTCGATCTCCACCCGGAAGGTCTCCACCGCGATCTCGTACTCGATGAGCGCCTGCTCGGCGGCCCGCACGGCTCGCTCCAACCGCTCCTCGGGCCGCGCCGCAGCACTCTCGGACGTCGCCCGGTCCGCTCCGGCGACGCCACCCTGCTCAGCTTCCGGGGTCGTCACCCGACCAGCGTAGGCCACGGCGGCCCGCGGCCCGCGCCACCGAGGCCCCTCCCCCGGCCGTCCGTTCGGCCTCCACCCTCCTCCCCGCCGTCACCCCCTCCCCGCCGTCACCCTCCTCCCGGCCCGCCCCACCTCCCGGGCCGAGCCCTCATCCCCGATCTGCGCCCCAGCCCGCTCCGCACGCCCTACACGCCCATCTCGGCCGCGACCCTTCCCGTCCGCACCGCCGCGACCAGGTCCGCGTGGTCCGCCTCGGTACGGTCCGCGTAGGCGACGGCGAAGGCGGCGACCGCTTCGTCCAGCTCCTGGTTCTTGCCGCAGTAGCCGGCGATCAGCCGCGGATCGGCGCTGTGCGCGTGGGCGCGGGCCAGCAGCGCACCGGTCATCCGGCCGTAGTCGTCGATCTGGTCGGCGGGCAGCGCGGCCGGATCGACGCTGCCCTTGCGGTTGCGGAACTGCCGCACCTGGAAGGGCCGCCCGCCGACGGTCGTCCAGCCCAGCAGGATGTCGCTGACCACCTGCATCCGCTTCTGCCCGAGCACCACCCGCCGGCCCTCGTGGGCCACCTCGGCCGTACCGGCCTCCCCGGCCCCGGAACCCACCGGCAGGTGCGGCAGCAGCGCCGACGGCCGGGCCTCCTTCACCTGGAGCACCAGCGGCTCACCCCGGTGGTCCAGCAGCAGCACCACGTACGACCGGGTGCCCACACTGCCGGTGCCGACCACCCGGAACGCCACGTCGTGCACCGCGTACCGGGCCAGCAGCGGGAGACGGTCCTCGGGGAGCGTGGCCAGGTACTGCTCCAGCGAGGCGGCCACCGCCGCGGCCTCCGCGTCCGGGACCCGCCGCAGCACCGGCGGGGCGTCCACGAAGCGCCGGCCGCCGTCCGCGGTCCGCTCGGTCGACTTGGCCGCGAACCGCCCACTGGTGTTGGCCCGCGCCTTCTCCGAGACGCGTTCCAGGGTGCCGAGCAGGTCGTGGGCGTCGGAGTGGGAGACGAGTTCCTCGTCGGCGATGGCGTTCCAGGCGTCCAGGACCGGGAGCCGGGCCAGCAGCCGCATGGTGCGCCGGTAGGCGCCCACCGCGTCCTGGGCGGCCGCGCGGCAGCTGTCCTCGTCGCAGCCCGCCTCCCGGCCGGCGAGCACGAGGGAGGCGGCGAGCCGCTTGAGGTCCCACTCCCAGGGGCCGCGCACCGTCTCGTCGAAGTCGTTGAGGTCGATGACGAGGCCGCCGCGGGCGTCGCCGTACAGACCGAAGTTGGCCGCGTGGGCGTCCCCGCAGATCTGGGCGAGTACGCCGGTCACGGGCGTGCGGGCGAGGTCGTACGCCATCAGGCCCGCCGCACCGCGCAGGAAGGCGAACGGCGTGGCCGCCATCCTGCCCACCCGGATCGGTATCAGGTCGGGTATCCGGCCGTGGTTGGACTCCTCGACGGCCGCGACCGCGCCCGGCCGGCCGGGGTCCGCCTCGAACACGGCGTGCGCGGACCGCGCGACGCGCTTGCGCAGCGCCTTGCCCTCCGCCTTGGGCGACCCCTCGGCGGGCCACCGTGCGAACCCGGGCACCGGCGGCACCCGCCCCGCACCCTCTCCGCGCCCGCCCGCGCCGCTTCCGCCGCCCGCCGCGCCCGAACCCCCGCCCGGACCTCCGCCGGGCCCCCGGCCGGAACTCCCGGCCGGCACCGCCCCCGCCCCCTGCCCGGCGCCCGATCCCGTTCCAGCCCCGGCCCCGGTGTCCCCGCTCATCGACAACCACCCCTCCCGCTCCAGTTCGTGCCCCGCCGCCGACGCGGCGCGCCCCGACGCTACAGCGGCCCGCACGCCCCGTACACGCCCACCGCACACGCCCCCGCGCACCCCCACCTGCCCCCGCCGCCCCCGACCTCCGCGGACCCGCCCACCCCCACCACCGCACCCCCACCCGGCCTCCCCGGCCCACCCCCCGGCACCCCCATCCGGCCCCACCGACCCCGAACCGCCGCACCCCCGCCGGCCCCGAACCGCCGCACCCCCGCCGGCCCCAGGCCGCCGCGCCCACGCCGCCGCACCCCCCGGCCCCTCGCCCGCTCGCCCGTGCCCCGCCACCGCGCACGCCCCCAACCGCACATCCGCGCCCCCGCCCCACCTCCGCACATAACGCCATGCAGAGGGCCGGGCGGTATCTCCTCGCCCGTCACCAGCGCGATTACAGTCGTCCGCGATCACCGCCGGAGCGCGTCCGCCCGACCAGAACACAGCCTGCCCCGCGCGGCGGGCGCGCTCCGTGTCATGCACGTCCCGTCCTTCTTCCCCCACCGAGGAGACCGAGGAACCCGCCATGACACCAACCGATCCGGACGTCCCCGGACCCGGCTCCGGCCCCGGTCCCGTCCCCGCGGCGGACCGCATGATCAGCCGCAAGAGCCTGCTGAAGGCGGCCGTCGCCGCCGGTGCCGCCATCCCGCTGCTCACGGGCACGGTCGCGCTCGCCCGGGACTCCGCGGGCCGGGGCGGCGCCCTGCCCGCGACGCCCACCTGCGACGACGGCGACGGCCCGACCCACGACCAGATCGAGGGCCCCTACTTCAAGCCGAACTCCCCGCTGCGCACGAACCTGGTGACGTCGGGCGTCAACGGCACCCCGCTGACCGTCAGCGGCTACGTCTTCGGCCGCAACTGCGTGCCGCTCTCCGGGGTCCTGCTGGACTTCTGGCAGGCGGACGACGCGGGGAACTACGACATGGCCGGCTACACCCTGCGCGGCCACCAGTTCACGGACGGCAGGGGGGCCTTCTCCCTGACCACGATCGTCCCCGGGCTCTACCCGGGCCGCACCCGGCACATCCACGTCAAGGCGCAGGCGCCCGGCCGGCCGGTGCTCACCACCCAGCTGTACTTCCCCGGTGAGCCCCGCAACACCACGGACACGCTGTTCGACGCGGCGCTGCTGATGAACGTGCGCGGCGCCGGCGGCGGCAAGGAGGGGACGTTCGACTTCGTGCTGAACGTCGACGGGACCCCCGGCCCCGGCGGCCCCACCGACCCGCCGACCGACCCACCGGGCGGCACCTGGGTCCCGGGGCACTCCTACGCGGCGGGCGACCGGGTGACGTACGGCGGTGCCGGCTACACCTGTGTCCAGGCCCACACCTCCATGGCGGGCTGGGAGCCGCCCCACGTCCCCGCGCTGTGGCGCGCCGAGTGACCCGCACCTCCTGAGACCTTCCTCACAGGAGTGAGGACCCTGCCGCGGGCGGGAAGCGCCACCGGAAACGCGAAAGCCCCGCAGGTCCGAGACCTGCGGGGCTTTCGGCTGTGCGCGAGGGGGGAGTTGAACCCCCACGCCCTTGCGGGCACTGGAACCTGAATCCAGCGCGTCTGCCTATTCCGCCACCCGCGCATTGGGTGTGTCCTCCGGCTCCGCTCCCTTTCGGGCCCGGCGCCTTCCGACATGCAGAACATTAGCACGTCGCGGAGGGTGGATTCACATCCCTTTCCCGGGGCAGGCGCCCAGGCCCGGGGCGCTCCCGCCCCACCCCGCGCCCCTCGGTTCACCCCGCCCCGGCCCGCCCGTCCCGCCTCGCCCGGACCGCCGCACCGACCCCTTCCTCCCTCTGCCGCGGCTCGCCCGCCTCCCGCCCCCGTGCCCTTCCGTATCAACCCGTGCCTGTTCACGTATCAACCTCGTACCGGTCCGGCCCGTCTCCCCAGGAGCCGGGGCGGGTCCGCCGCCGGGTGCGGGACACTGGTCCGTGGCCGCCTCTACGATCCTGGGCAGAAGTCAGGAGTACGGACCGCGGAGGAACACTCGGAGAAGCACTCGGAGGGGACCACCCGGCGGTACGAGCCGAGGAAGAGGCGTCGACGACCCGTCGACGGGGCCGACAGGGGGAACCAGCCGATTTACCGGCGCGTGGATACGATCAGTAAGCAGTACCAGGCAAGCGGAACGCATCAGCACGACGGCAAGACCCGCGACAACGGCAAGACCCGAAACGACGGCCACGACGGAGGAGGTGCCCCATGGGAGTCCTGAAGAAGTTCGAGCAGCGCCTCGAAGGCTTGGTCAACGGCACCTTCGCCAAGGTCTTCAAGTCCGAGGTCCAGCCCGTGGAGATCGCGGGCGCGCTCCAGCGCGAGTGCGACAACAACGCGACGATCTGGAACCGCGACCGCACGGTCGTACCCAACGACTTCATCGTGGAACTGAGCGCGCCCGACTACGAGCGGCTCAGCCCCTACTCCGGACAGCTCGGCGACGAGCTGGCCGGCATGGTGCGCGACTACGCCAAGCAGCAGCGCTACACCTTCATGGGGCCGATCAAGGTCCACCTGGAGAAGGCCGACGACCTGGACACCGGCCTGTACCGGGTGCGCAGCCGTACGCTCGCCTCCTCCAGCAGCCAGCAGGCGCCCCAGGGGCCGCCGCAGACACCACCGCCCGGCCCGGCCGCCGCACCCGGCCGCCCCGGCCCCCAGGGCGGGTACGGCTACCCGCCCGCAGCGCCCCCCGCGGGAGCGCCCCCCATGCCCGCGGCCCCGCCGCCCGGCGGGTACGGCTACCCGCAGCCCGCCGCCGCCCGGCCCCCGCAGGCCCCGGCGGCCGGCGGCCGGACCCGCTACTGGATCGAGATCAACGGCACCCGCCACCAGATCTCCCGCCCGACGCTGGTGCTGGGCCGCAGCACCGACGCCGACGTGCGGATCGACGACCCCGGCGTCTCCCGCCGGCACTGTGAGATCCGGACCGGAACGCCCTCGACGATCTCGGATCTCGGCTCCACCAACGGCATCGTGGTGGACGGGCAGCACACCACCCGCGCTACGCTCCGCGACGGCTCGCGGATCGTCGTGGGCAGCACCACCGTTATCTATAGGCAAGCCGAAGGGTGAACCGGGGGCAATGTCAGAGCTGACCCTCACGGTCATGCGGCTGGGTTTCCTGGCCGTACTGTGGCTGTTCGTGATCGTGGCCGTGCAGGTCATCCGCAGCGACCTGTTCGGTACGCGCGTCACCCAGCGGGGGTCCCGCCGGGAGGCGGCCCGGCCCCAGCAGACCGGCCGGCAGGCCGCGCGCCAGGCCGCCGCCGCCGCGCCTCCGCAGCAGCGTGGCCAGCAGAGCGGCGGCCGGCGCCGCAACGCCCCCGCCAAACTGGTGGTGACCGAAGGCACCCTCACCGGCACCACCGTCGCGCTGCAGGGCCAGACCATCACCCTGGGCCGCGCGCACGACTCCACGATCGTGCTGGACGACGACTACGCCTCCAGCCGCCATGCCAGGATCTACCCGGACCAGAACGGCCAGTGGATCGTCGAGGACCTCGGATCCACCAACGGCACCTACCTGGACCGGTCCCGGCTGACGACCCCCACACCGATCCCGCTGGGCGCGCCGATCCGCATCGGCAAGACCGTCATCGAGCTGCGGAAGTAGTGCTACGTCATGAATGAGCGCGAGCGGAGCGAGCACGCGGCGGCGGCCGGCCCCCAGGGCCGCGGCGCGCTCCCGACCGGAGGGTGGGCAGTGTGGCTCGACACGACCGGCTGTACCCCGAGCCGACGGGCGAGGTGCGCATGAGTCTGTCACTGCGCTTCGCCGCCGGATCGCACAAGGGCATGATCCGCGAGGGCAACGAGGACTCCGGTTACGCCGGCCCGCGGCTCCTCGCGATCGCCGACGGCATGGGCGGCCAGGCCGCCGGCGAGGTCGCCTCCTCCGAGGTGATCTCCACCATCGTCCCCCTCGACGACGACGTCCCCGGCTCCGACATCCTCACCTCGCTCGGCACGGCCGTGCAGCGCGCCAACGACCAGCTGCGCGCCATGGTCGAGGAGGACCCCCAGCTCGAAGGCATGGGCACCACGCTCACCGCCCTGCTGTGGACCGGCCAGCGCCTCGGACTCGTACACGTCGGCGACTCCCGCGCCTACCTGCTGCGCGACGGCGTCCTCACCCAGATCACCCAGGACCACACCTGGGTGCAGCGCCTGGTCGACGAGGGACGCATCACCGAGGAGGAGGCCAGCACCCACCCGCAGCGCGCCCTCCTGATGCGCGCCCTCGGCAGCGGCGAGCACGTCGAGCCCGACCTGTCCGTCCGCGAGGTCCGCGCCGGCGACCGCTACCTGATCTGCTCCGACGGCCTGTCCGGCGTCGTCTCCCACCAGACGATGGAGGAGACCCTCGCCAGCTACCAGGGACCGCAGGAGACCGTGCAGGAGCTGATCCAGCTCGCGCTGCGCGGCGGCGGACCCGACAACATCACCGTCATCGTCGCCGACGTCCTCGACCTGGACACCGGCGACACCCTCGCCGCCCAGCTCTCCGACACCCCCGTCGTGGTCGGCGCGGTCGCCGAGAACCAGCACCACCTGCACGACAACGGCATCATGCAGACCCCGGCCGGCCGCGCCTCCGGCCTCGGCCGCCAGGTCCCCGGACAGGGCGGCACAGGCGGCGAGTTCGGCCCGCCCGGATCCGGCGACACCACCGGCTTCATCTCCACCGACGGCCTGGGCTACGGCGACGACGACTTCGTCAAGCCCCGCCGGCGCCGCGGCTGGCTGAAGGTGTCCCTGTACAGCGTCCTCGCGCTCGCCGTCATCGGCGGCGGCCTCTACGGCGGCTACCGCTGGACCCAGACCCAGTACTACGTCGGCACCAACGACGAGCACGTCGCGCTCTACCGCGGCATCAGCCAGGACCTGGCCTGGGTGAAGCTGTCCGAGGTGGAGAAGGACCACCCCGAGATCGAACTCAAGTACCTGCCGCCCTACCAGCAGAAGCAGGTCAAGGCGACGATCTCCGAGGGCGGCCTGCAAGAGGCGCAGAAGAAGGTCGACGAGCTGTCCGTGCAGGCCTCCGCGTGCCGCAAGGAGTCCGAACGCCGCGCCGCCGAGGCCAAGAACGGCGCCAAACCCGGACAGGACAAGTCGGACAAGACGGGCAAGGACCGCGGCGGCTCCACCACGGGAACCACCCCCGCCGCCTTCACGTCCAAGACCACATCGAACCCGTCGGACCCCGACCCGTCGACGTCCAAGGCACCGTCACCGTCGTCCAAGTCTCCGTCCACGTCCGCGACCGCGACCGCGTCCACATCCAGCCCCGGCCCCACTCTCTCGGAGGAAGAGCAGAAGGTCGTCTCGCTGTGCGGTAAGCAGTAGGCAAGCCGTGAGAGGCCCTGTCACACGATGAGCAGTACAACCAACTCGCCCACGCACCACACGTCCACGATCGGCGCCATCGGAGCACCGAGCCGCCGCAACACCGAACTGGCACTGCTGGTCTTCGCGGTCGCCATCCCGGTGTTCGCCTACGCCAACGTGGGCCTGGCCATCAACAACCAGGTGCCCGCGGGCCTGCTGAGCTACGGCCTGGGCCTGGGCCTGATGGCGGGCGTCGCCCACCTCGTCGTCCGCAAGTTCGCCCCCTACGCCGACCCGCTGCTGCTCCCGCTGGCCACCCTCCTCAACGGCCTCGGCCTGGTCGTCATCTGGCGCCTGGACCAGTCGAAACTGCTCCAGTACATCAAGCAGGCCGGAGACAAGGCGCCCACCCAGCTCCTCTACACGGCGATGGGCATCGCACTGTTCGCCGTGGTCCTGATCTTCCTCAAGGACCACCGCGTCCTGCAGCGCTACACGTACATCTCCATGGTCGGCGCGCTGGTCCTGCTGCTGCTGCCGCTGGTCCCCGGCCTCGGCCTGCCCGTGTACGGCGCCAAGATCTGGATCCACGTCGGCGGCTTCTCCATCCAGCCCGGCGAGTTCGCCAAGATCGTCCTCGCGGTCTTCTTCGCCGGCTACCTGATGGTCAAGCGGGACGCGCTCGCCCTGGCCAGCCGCCGCTTCATGGGCCTGTACCTGCCCCGCGGCCGCGACCTCGGACCCATCCTGGTCGTCTGGGTCATCTCGATCCTCATCCTGGTCTTCGAGACCGACCTCGGCACCTCGCTGCTGTTCTTCGGAATGTTCGTCATCATGCTGTACGTCGCCACCGAGCGGACCAGCTGGATCGTCTTCGGTCTGCTGATGTCCGCGGTCGGCGCCTTCGGCGTGGCCAGCGTCGAACCGCACGTGCACCAGCGCGTCCAGGCCTGGCTCGACCCGATGAACGAATACCTCCTCAGCCACAAGGGCGTGCAGGGCCACTCCGAACAGCTCCAGCAGGCCCTGTGGGCGTTCGGCTCCGGCGGCACCCTCGGCTCCGGCCTCGGCCAGGGCCACTCCGACCTCATCCGGTTCGCCGCCAACTCCGACTTCGTCCTCGCCACCTTCGGCGAGGAACTGGGCCTGGCCGGCCTGATGGCGATCCTGCTGCTCTACGGCCTGATCGTGGAGCGCGGCATCCGCACCGCCCTCGCCGCCCGCGACCCCTTCGGCAAACTGCTCGCCGTGGGCCTCTCCGGCGCCTTCGCCCTCCAGGTCTTCGTGGTGGCAGGCGGTGTGATGGGCCTGATCCCGCTGACCGGTATGACGATGCCGTTCCTCGCGTACGGCGGTTCCTCCGTCATCGCCAACTGGGCGCTGATCGGCATCCTGATCAGAATCAGCGACACCGCCCGCCGCCCGGCCCCCGCCCCCGCCGCCAACCCCGACGCCGAGATGACCCAGGTGGTCCGACCGTGAACAAGCCCCTGCGCCGGATCGCGATCTTCTGCGGCCTGCTGGTCCTCACGCTGCTCATCCGCGACAACTGGCTCCAGTACGCCAAGGCCGACGCGCTGAAGAACGACGACAACAACCGCCGCGTCACCATCGCCCGCTACTCCACCCCGCGCGGCGACATCATCGTCGACGGCTCCCCGATCACCGGATCCGTGGAGACCAAGACCAACGCGCTCGACGACCTCAAGTACAAGCGCACCTACAAGGACGGCCCCATGTGGGCGCCCGTCACCGGCTTCGCCTCGCAGGCCTTCGGCGCCACCCAGCTGGAGAACCTCGACGACAAGATCCTCACCGGCAACGACGACCGGCTCTTCTTCCGCAACACCCTGGACATGATCACGGGCAAGCCGAAGCAGGGCGGCAACGTCGTCACCACGCTCAACGCGGCCGCGCAGAAGGCCGCCTACGACGGGCTCAAGAAGCGCGGCAAGGGCGCCGTCGTCGCACTCGAACCCTCCACCGGCAAGATCCTGGCGCTGGCCTCCTACCCGTCCTACGACCCCGGCTCCTTCGCCGGCACCTCCGCGGCCGACGGCAAGGCCCGCAACAAGCTCCTCAAGGAGAACGACCCGGACGACCCGACGCTGAACCGGGCGCTGCGCGAGACCTACCCGCCCGGCTCCACCTTCAAGGTGGTCACCGCCGCCGCGGCACTGGAGAACGGCAAGTACACCTCCGCCGACCAGCCCACGAACTCCCCCGACCCGTGGATCATGCCGGGCACCAGCACCCCGCTGCCCAACGAAGGCAACATCCCCTGCAAGAACGCCACCATGCGGGTGGCGCTGCGCTGGTCCTGCAACACCGTCTTCGGCAAGATCGGCGCCGACCTGGGCAACAAGAAGATGCTGGAGGAGGCCAAGAAGTTCGGCTTCACCAGCGAGCAGTACACCCCGGTCCGCGCCAACGCCTCGGTGTTCTCCGACAACATGGAGCCCTCGCAGGTCGCCCAGTCCTCCATCGGCCAGTTCAACACCGCCGCCACCCCGCTGCAGATGGCCATGGTCGTCTCGGCCGTCGCCAACGACGGCAAGCTGATGAAGCCGTACATGGTCGACAAGCTCCAGTCGCCGAACCTCGACACCCTGGAGCAGACCCAGCCGGAGGAACTGAGCCGGCCGCTGTCCTCGAAGAACGCCCAGATCCTCCAGTCGATGATGGAGACGGTCGTCAAGGAGGGCACCGGCAAGAACGCGCAGATCGGCGGCGGCGTCACGGTCGGCGGCAAGACCGGTACCGCCCAGCACGGCGTCGACAACAGCGAGAAGCCGTACGCGTGGTTCATCTCCTACGCCAAGACCAGCGACGGCAGCTCGCCCGTCGCGGTCGCCGCGGTCGTCGAGGACGAGCAGGCCGACCGCGAGGAGATCTCCGGCGGCGGCCTCGCCGCGCCGATCGCGAAGAGCGTCATGGAGGCGGTCATCAACTCCAAGCGGTGATCTCCGTCACGTCCCCTTCACAACGGTGCATGGTGCGATACCGGTCCTGTATCGGGTGACGGGCTTGGCCGGGTCCCACAGAACGAGCCGGGTACGGTAGGCCCGGACGGAAGCTCCGGCGGCACAAGCCGTGCCCGCCGGGACCGACGGAGAGGGCTGGTAGGTAGCTATGGAAGAGCCGCGTCGCCTCGGCGGCCGGTACGAGCTGGGCCAGGTGCTCGGCCGTGGTGGCATGGCGGAGGTGTACCTCGCGCATGACACCCGCCTGGGCCGCACCGTGGCGGTGAAGACGCTGCGCGCCGACCTGGCGCGCGACCCTTCCTTCCAGGCCCGGTTCCGCCGGGAGGCCCAGTCGGCCGCCTCGCTCAACCATCCCGCGATCGTCGCGGTCTACGACACGGGCGAGGACTACATCGACGGGGTCTCCATCCCGTACATCGTGATGGAGTACGTCGACGGGTCCACCCTCCGTGAGCTGCTGCACAGCGGGCGCAAGCTGCTGCCCGAGCGGGCCATGGAGATGACCATCGGCATCCTGCAGGGCCTGGAGTACGCCCACCGCAGCGGCATCGTCCACCGGGACATCAAGCCGGCCAACGTCATGCTGACCCGCAACGGCCAGGTCAAGGTCATGGACTTCGGCATCGCCCGCGCCATGGGCGACTCCGGCATGACCATGACCCAGACCGCCGCCGTCATCGGCACCGCCCAGTACCTCTCCCCGGAGCAGGCCAAGGGCGAACAGGTCGACGCACGCTCCGACCTGTACTCCACGGGCTGCCTGCTGTACGAGCTGCTCACCGTCCGGCCGCCGTTCGTCGGCGACTCCCCGGTCGCGGTGGCCTACCAGCACGTCCGTGAGGACCCCCAGCCGCCGAGCGTCTTCGACCCCGAGATCACGCCCGAGATGGACGCGATCGTGCTGCGCGCCCTGGTCAAGGACCCGGACTACCGCTACCAGTCGGCCGACGAGATGCGCGCCGACATCGAGGCCTGCCTCGACGGCCAGCCCGTCGCCGCCACCGCCGCCATGGGCGCGGTCGGCTACGGCGCCTACCCCGACGACCAGGCGACCACGGCCCTGCGCTCCGACCCCGGCGCCCCCGCCACGACGATGCTGCCGCCCATGAACCCGGACGACGGCGGCTACGGCTACGACGACCGCCCCGACCGGCGCCGCCAGCAGCCGAAGAAGTCCCACACCTCGACGATCCTCCTGGTCGTCGCCGGCATCCTGGTCCTGGTCGGCGCCATCCTGATCGGCAAGTACGTCACCACCGGTCACAGCTCCGGCAGCGACACGGTGGCCACGCCGAACTTCGTGGGCCAGACCAAGCAGGACGCCCAGAACTCCGCGGAGAACGTCAGCCTGAAGACGGCCTTCACCGAGAAGGAGTGCGAGGACCAGCCCAAGGGCCGCGTCTGCTCCCAGGACCCCGCGCCCAAGAGCGACATCAAGAAGGGCGAGACGGTCAACCTGGTGCTGTCGACGGGAGCCCCGAAGGTGCTCGTGCCGGACGTCACCGGCCTCAGCTTCGACACCGCGCAGTCGCAGCTGACCGACAAGGGCTTCAAGGTCGAGAAGCAGGAGCAGGAGTCCGACCGCCCCGAGAACGTCGTCATCAGCCAGGACCCGAGCGGCGACAAGGAAGTCCAGAAGGGCTCGACCATCACCCTGACGGTCGCCAAGGCCGTCGCGAAGGCCACCGTCCCCCAGGTCGTCGGCCGCACCTGTGACGACGCCAAGCAGCAGATGCAGGCGAACAACCTCGACGGCGACTGCGTCGAGGTGGACAACAGCGACCCCAACCAGGCGGGCAAGGTCATCAACACCGTCCCGGGCCCCGGCCAGCAGGTCGACAAGGGCTCCAAGGTGACCATCCAGGTCGGCAAGCAGGTCCAGCAGAAGACCCAGGTGCCGCAGGTGCAGGGCAAGAAGGTGGCGGAGGCCAAGCAGATCCTCACCGCGGCCGGCTTCACCAACATCCAGTTCGCCGGCAGCGGGGGCGACGACAACGCCTTCGTCGTCAAGCAGGACCCGCAGCCCGGCCAGCAGGTCGACGACCCGGCCGGCACCCAGATCACGCTGACGACGATCGGCGGGAACGGCGGCAACGGGGGCAACAACAACGGGGGTGGCCACGGAGGCGGCGGCCCCGGCGGCCTCTTCGGCTGACCGCCCGCCCGGCCGCACCACCGGCGGCCCGTGACACCCAGGGGCCCCGGCCGCTCTCACCCGAGAGCGGCCGGGCCCCCGTCGCACACCCGCGCGCCGTTCGATCGTGTCTTCCCCCGCCACCCCTCGTTGCTCCGTTCGGGTGGGGACTCGCAACGCTCCGCCCCGGCACCTGGCCATGCGGCCGGCACACGACAGAGGGGCAGACAGTGATCACCGACTCCGCACTCCTGGAATCCAGGACCCTGCGCCACAGCGTCATGGACCGCACGGACGTACTCGACCGGGTGAAGGCGCTGTCGCTACTGCCGGACGGGATGCACGTGACGACGGCGATGGTGGCGGCGTACTTCGATGTCACCGTCGAAGTCGTCCGTCAGCTGACCAGGCGCCATCGCGAAGAGTTGCAAGGCAACGGCATGGTAGTGCTGCGCGGCCCTGACCTGCGGAAATTCGAGAGTGACAACATGTCACTCTCGCCGGTGGGTTATCCACAAGCACGTCGGAGCCTCACCATCTACTCCCGCCGCGCCGTCCTCAACGTCGCCATGCTCCTCCGCGACAGCGCAGTCGCCCGTCAGGTCCGCACCTACCTCCTCGACATGGAGTACCTGGCCCGCACACAGCCTGTGGAAAACTCACCGCAGCCGGGCGCCGCCACCCTCGACCCGCGCGTCGACGCACACATCGACGCACGCATCGACCAGCGCATCACCCACATCCTCGGCAGGACGGTCGTGCCCATGTTCAACGCCCTGATCGAGACCTCGGGAGAGCACCGGCGGGAACTGATCGCCCTGCGCACGGGCGTCCAGCACATCGAGCGGCGGCTGCGGCAGCACCACAACCGCCTGCGCAGGCTGGAAAGCCCCCGCCGGGACCGCCCCCTCGCCGGAGTCATGGCCGCCATGGACGCCATGACCGGCCGTGAGTTCGAGCACCACATCGCCGCACTCCTGCGCCGCGACGGCTGCACCGACGTCGTCGTCCTCGGGCGCCACGGGGACCGGGGCGTCGACATCACCGGCTTCACGGCCGACGGCCGACGGCTCGTCGTCCAGTGCAAGAGGTTCGCACCCCACCTGCGGATCAGCAGCCCCGAACTCCAGAAGTTCGTCGGGTCCGCCAAGGTGCTGTACGCAGCGGACACGGCCCTCTACGTCGCGACGTGCCGCTTCACACCGGAGGCCCTGAGCATCGCGGACGAGGCCGGAATCACCGCCGTGCAGCGCACCCTGCTGGAAAGGTGGGACGCGGGCGACATGCTCGCGGTCCTGAAGTAGAGCCCGCAGGCGGCAGCACAAGGCCCGAAATCGCATCCCTAACATGCGACTTCGGGCCTTCGCCATGCTAGAGCACGAGACCCTCCCGCACTCTCTCCCGCCTCAGCGCAGCTCCGCCGGAGGCGTCCGCTTGCCGTCCACCTTCTGGACCCGGACCAGCTCCCCCCACACCACGTACCGGTACCGGGAGGTGTAGACCGGCGTGCAGGTGGTGAGCGTGATGTAGTGGCCCGGCTTCCTCACCCCCGACTCCTTCGGGACCTGCGCGAGGACGTCGACGTTGTACTTCGACGTCTCCGGGAGGATGCCGTAGACCTTGTAGACGTACCACTTGTCCCGGGTCTCGAAGACGATCGGGTCGCCCTTGCCTACCTTGTCGATGTTGTGGAACTTCGCGCCGTGCCCGTCCCGGTGGGCGGCGAGGGTGAAGTTGCCCTCCTTGCCGGTCTCCGGCAGCGCCGCCTTGACCGGGTCCACGTAGTAGCCGGCCACACCGTCGTTCAGGACGTCCGTCGAGGTGCCCTTCTTCACCAGCACCTCGCCGTTGTGCATGGACGGCACGTGCAGGAAACCGATGCCGTCCTTCGTGTCCAGCGCGCCGGGGCCGCCGGGGGCGGAGTGCGCCCACTGGTCACGGATCCTGTCGCCCTGCCGGTCGGCCTTGCGGTCCGCTATGACGTTCGTCCACCACAGGGAGTAGACGACGAACAGGCCGAGGACCACCCCCGCCGTGATGAGGAGTTCGCCGAACACGCTGACGGCCAGGGCCAGCCGGCCCGTGCCGCGGCGGCGCCCGCGCGGTGCGGTGCCGTCCCCGGTGTGCTCTGCGGTGTCGTCCGCGGTCGCTGCCACTGTTCCCTCTGCCCTTTAACTGACGAGCGCATCCGGCTTGCCCTTGCTGCGCGGCCGTTCCTCGACCATCCTGCCCCAGACGATCAAGCGGTACTTGCTGGTGAACTCCGGTGTGCAGGTGGTGAGCGTGATGTAGCGGCCCGGCCCGGTGAAACCGGAACCCCTGGGGACCGGGTTCAGGACGGCCGTGTTGCCCGGCGAGGTCACCGGCAGCATCGACGTCGTCTTGTAGACGTAGTACGCGTCCTGCGTCTCCACCACGATCGGGTCGCCCGCCCTGAGCCGGTTGATGTACCGGAACGGCTCCCCGTGCGTGTTGCGGTGGCCGGCCAGCCCGAAGTTGCCCGTCCTCGCGTCCGGCATCGCCGTGTCGAAGTCACCCTTGCCGTAGTGCCCGACCATCCCCTTGTCCAGCACCTTCGTCTTGCTGGTGCCCTCCGCGATCGGGACCACCACGTCCAGCGCGGGAATGTGCAGGATGGCGAAGCCCTGCCCCGGCTCGAACGTCCCCGGGTTGCGCTTGCCGCTCGCCCAGTCGTCCTGCAACTGGTGCGCCTCGCTGCCCGCCTGCGCGTGCGCGCGGATGTTCGTCCACCACAGCTGGTAGGTGACGAACAGCAGCATCACCACACCGGTGGTGATGAACAGCTCCCCGACGATCCGGCTGATGACGACACCCGGCCCGGGCCTGCGCGCCCGCGCCTGCCGACGGGCCTCCACCCGTGAGAGCGGCGCGGACGCCCCGCCGCCCGCCGGGGAGGGCCCGGCCGCCGCCCCGGTCCCCCGGCGGCTGTGACGGCTGTGACGGCTCCTGGCGGCCCTCCTGCGGGCCGCGCGGCCCTCGTACGGCACACCGGCCACCCCCGAGCCGGACAGGCCCGCAGAACCCGGAGGGCGCCCCCGCCCCCCGGCCGCCGCCCCCGCCGCGTCGGCGACCCGCAGCGCCACCGTCTCGTCGTCGGCGGGCGGCTGGTACGTCAGGGGCGAGGGGCCGTGGGCGTCGTACGGCGCCACCGAGCCGCGGGAGTCGTACGGCGCCGCCGCGTACGGGTCCCCGGAGGCGGCGTGGGCCTCCGTGCCGTAGCGGTCGGCGCCGGACTCGCGCTCGGGGCGCAGCGCGGTCACGCCGTGGCCCTGCCCACCACCGGGGCGAGCCCCGCCGACCTCGCCACGGCACCCGTGTCGCCGCACTCCACCAGCCAGTTGGCCAGCATCCGGTGTCCGTGCTCGGTCAGCACCGACTCGGGATGGAACTGCACGCCCTCCACCGCCAGTTCCCGGTGGCGCAGGCCCATGATGATGCCGTCGGGCGTACGGGCGGTGACCTCCAGCTCGGCCGGGACGGTCGCGGGCTCGGCGGCCAGCGAGTGGTAGCGGGTCGCGGTGAAGGGGGAGGGCAGCCCGGCGAAGACGCCCTTGCCGGTGTGCTCGACCGGCGAGGTCTTGCCGTGCAGCAGCTCGGGCGCCCGGTCCACCACCCCGCCGTACGCCACCTGCATGGACTGCATGCCCAGACAGACCCCGAAGACGGGGACCCCGGTGGCGGCGCAGTGCCGGACCATCTCCACGCACACCCCGGCCTGCTCGGGCGTGCCGGGGCCGGGCGAGAGCAGCACGCCGTCGAAGCGGTCCTGGGCGTGCGCCGTCGACACCTCGTCGTTGCGCAGCACCTCGCACTCGGCGCCCAGCTGGTAGAGGTACTGGACCAGGTTGAAGACGAAGCTGTCGTAGTTGTCGACGACGAGAATCCGCGCACTCACTGGTTGTCCACCGTCACATCGTTGAAGGGAAGCAGCGGCTCGGCCCACGGGAAGACGTACTGGAACAGGACGTAGACCACGGCCAGGACCAGCACCAGTGAGATCAGCGCCTTCAGCCACGCGTTGCCCGGCAGATGCCGCCAGATCCAGCCGTACATGCCGTCCCTTCCGTCTCCCCACGGCACCGGATTCACGCCGTACCGCACCAGACTAACGGCGCGATGCCCCCCGTTCGGGGCCTTCTGGAGCGGATCACACCGGACGGTTACGTCACCGGCTCGGCGTAGTGCAGGTCCACGGCGCCGTTGTAGCCGGGCAGGGTGGTCGTGCCGTCCTCGGTGACCTTCCAGCCGAGGCCGTAGACGTTCACGTACACCATGTAGTTCTGGATCGCCGGTGAGTCCGCGAGGGCCTTCTGCAGCCTGCCCGGGTCCCCGACCGCCGTGATCTTGTACGGCGGCGAGTAGACGCGGCCCTGGAGGATCAGGGTGTTGCCCACGCAGCGCACGGCGCTGGTGGAGATCAGCCGCTGGTCCATGACCTTGATGCCCTTGGCGCCGCCGTTCCACAGCGCGTTGACCACGGCCTGGAGGTCCTGCTGGTGGATGACCAGGTAGTCGGGCTGCGGCTCGGGGTAGCCGGGGAGTTTCGCGGTGGCGTTCGGCGGGGCGTCGTCGAGGGTGACGGTGACGGCCCTGCCCTTGAGCGGCCGGGTGCCGGCGCTGTTCTGCAGGCCGGACAGCTTCTCGTCCTGGGCCTTGCTGCCGCCGCCGTCACTCCGGGCGAGGGACTCGACGTCGCCGCGCAGGGCCGCGTTCGAGTCGTCCAGGTCCTTGTTCTTCCGGCTGCGTTCGTGGACGAGGTCGGAGAGCTTGAGCAGCGAGGTGTCCGTGCGGATGTTGGTGCCCTTGGCCGTGTTGAAACTGGTGATGAAGAGCAGACCGGCGAGGGCGAACACGGCCACGGTGAGGATCCGCGCCGGCGGGAAACGGCGGGGGCTGCCCGGGTCGGCACCCGTCCCCGGGGAGTCGGCGGAATTGCTCAACGTACCCTTATCTCCTTCGGCACCGCGGAAGCACTACGCTAACGGACGCCCGGGGGAGCATTCGTTCTCCCCTCGCAGTCCCCTTGTACGCTGCCCCGGAGCCAGTCCAGTTCCCTGCGCGGCCACGCAGCGCATCGACAGGAGAGACCCTCGTGCCGAAGTCACGTATCCGCAAGAAGGCCGACTACACGCCGCCGCCCGCCAAGCAGGGCACGGTCATCAAACTGGAGAGCCGCGGTTGGGTGGCCCCGGTGATGCTGGCCATGTTCGTCATCGGCCTGGCCTGGATCGTCGTCTTCTACGTGACGAACGGGTCGCTGCCCATCGACGCGCTGGACAACTGGAACATCGTCGTGGGATTCGGCTTCATCGCGGCCGGATTCGGCGTCTCCACGCAGTGGAAGTAGGGGCAGCCAGGGCCGCCGCGGGGGCGGAACCAGTGAGGGTCCCCGCGGTAAACCCAGTTCTGCCCACGGGTATCCGCTGAGTTATCCACAGCCTGGAAAAATTTCCACACAAAGCCTGGGGAAAACCCGACGATCTGTGGATAACCTCTCCCCCCGTTGACCCCGGTAGGACTGTCACACCACTCCCCGCGCACCCCACCACCCCCTACCTGACCTGCACAGACACAGGTGAGCGGCAGGGAACACAGCTGTTCCCGCACACTGTGCACAGGATTCGCCACCCGCTGTGGACAACCGTACGGAAGAGCGGCTTTCGCCCTTGTCGGCGGGGGTGCGGCCGGCTCCCGGTCAGGTGAGCTGCGCGGTTCGGACGACCGTCATCACGACGACCGCCGCCAGGACGAGCGCGCAGGTCCCGTACTGCACGAGGTTCCGCCGCTCGCGCGGCGCGTGCACCATCGCGTACCCGGTCACCACACCGGCGACCAGGCCACCGATGTGCGCCTGCCAGGCGATGCCGCCCCAGCCGAAGGTGATGACCAGGTTGATGACCAGGAGGGCGATCACGGGCCGCATGTCGTAGCGCAGGCGGCGCATCAGCACGGCCATCGCGCCGAAGAGGCCGAAGATCGCGCCGGAGGCGCCGACGGACGGCTGGTTCGGGGCCGCGACCAGGTAGCTGAGGGCGCTGCCCGCCAGTCCGGCAGCGAGGTAGAGCGCCAGGTAGCGGGCGCGGCCGAGGGCGGCCTCCAGCGGTCCGCCGATCCACCACAGGCTGAGCATGTTGAACGCGATG
This sequence comes from Streptomyces sp. NPDC006743, assembly GCF_040703815.1. Taxonomy (NCBI): domain Bacteria; kingdom Bacillati; phylum Actinomycetota; class Actinomycetes; order Kitasatosporales; family Streptomycetaceae; genus Streptomyces; species Streptomyces sp. NPDC006743. The sequence goes on from NZ_JBEYJA010000010.1 coordinate 143,655, forward strand.
TGGATGTATCCGCCGTGCAGGAACATCGCGGTCAGCAGCCGGTACCACTCACCCTGGGCGACGCCACCGACCGAACCGAGCGACGGAAGATACGCCTGGCCCACCATTTCGAACCGCTCGGTGAAAGGGTTCCCGACGGCCAGCTGGACCAGGAAGAAGGCCAGGTTGAGCCCGATGAGCACCTTCGTGACCAACCGCGGGTCCGCGGTCACCGTCCCGCCCGCCACGGTGCGCGGCCGGGACGCGGCGGGCGCGTGGCCCGTGCCCGAGCCGTCGCGGACGCAGTCGGGGCACTGGAAGCCGACGGAGGCGCTGACCATGCACTCGGGGCAGATCGGCCGCTCGCAGCGCGTGCAGCGGATGCCGGTCTCCCGGTCCGGGTGCCGGTAGCAGGTGGGCGCACCCGGGCCGTCCTGCCCGATCCGCGGGCTGCCTGGTGCCTGGTCCATCGGGTCCCCTCACGTTCGTCGTGGGCGGTGTACGGCGGGGCGGGCCCGGTACGGCTCACCGTGGGCAGCACACCGCCCCGCTCATCCCTACGGACGAGCGGGGCGTTTGGTTCCCGGGGTGCGGTGGGCCCGGGGGCGGCTGACGGGCGTGGCCCTCGGCTCAGCCCTGCCGGGTCTCGACGACGACCGACTCGATGACGACGTCGTCGACGGGACGGTCGTTGCGCGGGTTGGTCTTCGTGCCCGCGATGCCGTCCACGACCTTCTGGCTGGCCGCGTCCGTGACCTCGCCGAAGATGGTGTGCTTGCGGGTCAGCCACGCCGTGGGGGCGACGGTGATGAAGAACTGCGAGCCGTTGGTGCCCGGGCCCGCGTTGGCCATCGCGAGCAGGTAGGGCTTGTTGAAGGAGAGGTCCGGGTGGAACTCGTCCTCGAACTGGTAGCCGGGGCCACCGGTGCCGTTGCCCAGCGGGTCGCCGCCCTGGATCATGAAGCCGCTGATCACGCGGTGGAAGACCGTGCCGTCGTAGAGCTTGTCCGTGGTCTTCTGGCCGGTGGCCGGGTTCGTCCACTCGCGCTCGCCCGTGGCGAGTTCCACGAAGTTGCGGACCGTCTTCGGGGCGTGGTCCGGCAGGAGCCGCACCTGGATGTCGCCGTGGTTGGTCTTCAGGGTGGCGTAGAGCTGCTCAGCCACGATCTGCCTTCCGTTGTCCTCATGTGACTCCCCGATCCTCGCACGACGCGCCGCGTGCGTCGTGCGGCGCCCGCTTCCGGGCGGTGTCCGGCGGGAATCGGTTGCGGAAAACGGGGTGAGTCGTCCCGGGTCGGGAGCGCGGGGCGGCGATCCGTGGCATTGTCGTCGGGAAGCTTCTTTTGTCCCTGTATCCACTCCTGCACGCCCCTGCGTTCCTTCATCCACCGTTGCAGGCAATACGTGTACTTGTTCGTCTCCCGGCCTCGCTCGGCCGGAGGAGCGGCCCCGGGTGCGGGGCGGCGCGCATGACCCGGATGCGCGTCGTCGCATGCCTCGGGGCCCGTTGGCAGGCATGATCCGTAAAAGGGTGGAAAGTCGAATTACCGTACGCCACCGAGGAGGAGGAACCCGTGACCCGCATCGACAGCGTGCGCGCCGCGACCGGCTCGGCGAAGGACAGCGTGCTGCACGCCGCGGAAGTGGTGGCGCCCTACGCCGACACCGCCAAGGAGAGGGCCGCTCACTACGCGCACGAGGCACGCGTACGGCTTGCGCCGAAGGTGTCGCTCGCCGCCGACCAGGCCCGCGTGCAGTACGGCGCCTACGTCGCGCCCCGGCTCGAACAGGCCCGCACGCAGGCCATGACCTATGTGCCGCCGAAGATCGACCAGGCCGCCCAGGAGGCTGCCGAGCGGACCCGCAGGGCCGCGCGGCAGGCCGCGGAGTACTCCCGGCCGCGGATCGAGCAGGCGATGGCCGCGGCGGCGCCGGTCGCCGACGAGGCCGCCGCGCGCGGCGCCGCCGCCCTGGTCGCGCTGCGCGGCCAGGTCCCGGCGCAGAAGATCCAGAAGCTGGCCCGCAAGCAGAGTCGGCGGGCGCGGGCCGGCCGCGTCGCCAAGGTGCTGGTGATCGCCGGGGTGCTGGCGGGTGGTGCCTTCGCGGCGTGGAAGTGGTGGGACAAGCAGGCCAACCCGGACTGGCTGGTGGAGCCGCCGGCCGCCACCGAGGTCCCGGAGGCCGGCCGTCTGACGTCGGTCGACGGCAGTGGTCAGAGCGTCCTGGACCCGGAGGTCCAGGCGAAGGAGGCCGAGGAGCAGTCGGACGACGACAAGGGCTGACGCCGCCCCGGCTCCACACCTCGTACGCGTGGCACACGAAGAAGCTCCCCCTCGATCCGTACGTCCCGGATGGAGGGGGAGCTTCTTGGTGTGCGTGGAGCCTAGGGGAGTCGAACCCCTGACATCTGCCATGCAAAGACAGCGCTCTACCAACTGAGCTAAGGCCCCGAAAGGGGAGCATCCGCCCGGAGGAACCGCCCGCCGGTCGGGTGCCGCAGACCAGAGTACCGGGTCACCCCCCGGTTCTCGCAAAAAGATGGGGGTCCCCGTCTCCGACCACTCTCCGTAAGATGCTCCGCGTGGTTCGCTACAGCGAACCGCGGTAGTTGGGGAAGCGATGGGGAGACGCACATGGACGCCGCACAGCAGGAAGCCACCGCAAGAGCGCGGGAACTGCAGCGGAACTGGTACGGGGAGCCGTTGGGGGCGCTCTTCCGGAAGCTCATAGACGATCTGGGGCTCAACCAGGCGCGCCTGGCGGGGGTACTGGGGCTGTCGGCACCGATGCTGTCGCAGCTGATGAGCGGCCAGCGGGCGAAGATCGGCAACCCTGCGGTGGTCCAGCGGGTGCAGCTGCTGCAGGATCTGGCGGGCCAGGTCGCCGACGGCAGCGTCAGCGCGGCCGAGGCGACCGAGCGCATGGACGAGATCAAGAGGTCGCAGGGGGGCTCGGTGCTCAGCAACACCACGCAGACGACGAGCGGTTCGGGGGCGCCGACCGTCAAGCGCGTGGTCCGCGAGATCCAGTCGCTGCTCCGCTCGGTCGCCGCCGCGGGCGACATCATCGAGGCCGCGGACAGTCTCGCCCCCAGCCATCCCGAACTGGCCGAGTTCCTCCGGGTCTACGGCGCCGGCCGCACCTCCGACGCCGTGGCGCACTACCAGTCGCACCAGAACTGACCCTCCCCGAAGGGGTCGTGGCGCGCGTCGCGGGGGAAGCAACGGGGGTGACCCCCGGGGGAGGAGCGACGCACAGCCATGGGTGAGGTCTTCGCGGGCCGCTACGAGCTGGCCGACCCGATCGGACACGGTGGGGTCGGCGCGGTCTGGCGCGCCTGGGACCACCGCCGCCACCGGTATGTGGCAGCAAAGGTCCTCCGGCAGAGCGACGCGCACGCCCTGCTGCGTTTCGTACGGGAACAGGCGCTGCGCATCGACCATCCGCATGTGCTGGCCCCGGCCAGCTGGGCCGCCGACGACGACAAGGTCCTGTTCACCATGGACCTGGTGGCCGGCGGGTCGCTGGTCCATCTGGTCGGGGACTACGGGCCGCTGCCGACGGTGTTCGTCTGCACCCTGCTGGACCAGTTGCTGGCGGGGCTCGCCGCGGTCCACGCCGAGCAGGTCGTGCACCGGGACATCAAGCCCGCCAACATCCTGCTGGAGGCGACCGGGACCGGGCGTCCCCGGCTGCGGCTGTCGGACTTCGGCATCGCCGTGCGGCTGGGCGAACCACGGCTCACCGGGACCAATCTGGTGGTGGGGACGCCCGGTTACCTGGCCCCCGAACAGTTGATGGGCGCCGAGCCGGACTTCCCCGCCGACCTGTTCGCCACCGGTCTGGTCGCCCTCTATCTGCTGCAGGGCGCCAGACCGGACGCCCGGGCGCTGGTGGAGCACTTCGTGGAGCACGGGACGCCCAGCGCGCCCCACGGTGTCCCCGAGCCGCTGTGGCAGGTCATGGCCGGGCTGCTGCAACCTGACCCGCAGGCCCGCTTCCGCACGGCCACGGGGGCGCGCAAGGCACTGGCCTCGGCCGTCGGACTCCTCCCCGGGCCCGGCCCCGACGACGAGCCGATCGAGATCTTCGACCAACTCGGCCCGCTCCCGCCGGGTTTCGGCCCCGACGGCCCCGACCGCTCAGACAGTCCCGACCGCCCGCACGGCCTCGACCGGCCTCAGCCCCGCGAACGTCCTGATTCCCCCGGCCGCTCCCGGGCCACCGGGGGCCTCCTCGCGCACGCCCCGGCCGCGGCCCCCGGCCCCGAGTCCGCGCCCGCCCGGGCCGCCGGACCCGGACCCGGTTCCCCGCCCGGATCCGCGGCCCCCGCCGCCGCCCGGACCCCGCGGGACGCCCGGTCGCCGGCCCCCGGACAGACCGGCCCGGCAGCGGCCTCGGACACCGGCAGCTTCCGCCTGCCGCCGCCCCGGCCCCGCCCCTCCGCCACCGCCGGGACGCCACCGGCCCCGCCGCCACCACCGGTGACCGGAACGCCGGCCGCCCCTGCCGGCCACGTCTCCCCCCACGACCCCACGCACATGCTGCTGCCCTCCCCCGGCCCGCACGCGCCCCGGCCCTCCGCCGGCCCGGTCTCCCCGGCGACGCGGCAACGCGCTGATGCGTCCACCGCCTCGTACACCGCCCAGCCCCCACGGGCTCCCGTCCCGGCCCGGGCGATCTCCCGGCACCGCGCCCTACGCCCCCGCCGCCCCGGCCCGCCCCCGGCGGTGGCGGTTCCCCTGCTCCTCCTGGCGCTGGTCTGCTACGCCGTGGGCCTGTGGGCGCTGTTCCGGCTGTGAGAGCCGTCCGTGTCCGCGCCGGCCGCCGCCCTGCGCCGGGCGGTCAGCGTCCACACCCCCAGGACGGCCAGGAGGGCGGTCCCCGTACCGATGCCGCCCACCGCGAGCAGCCGCAGCCCCGTGGAGCCGTCCGCCGTCCCGGCACCGCGGGCGCCCGCCGCGCCCCGGTCTCCCGCCGTGACCTCGAACAGTCCCTGCGGCTCGGACCGGCCCGCGTACCCCGGCGCCGCCCCGGCCGCGCCGCCGACCCGCACGCGCAGGGTCAGTCCGTAGGGTCCCTCGCCGAACGCCTGCGCCGTCTGTGCCGCGAGGTGCACGACCAGGTAGTAGGAGCCCGCGAACCGCATGGCCTTGGCCTGGTCGGCGAAGCCGTAGCGGTTCGCGTAGGCGACGGGCGGCAAGGGTGCGAGGGCGGCGGACACCGGCCGGCCGTTGTAACCGGCGTACGCCTCCTCCACGTAACCGCGCACCGGGTTGTAGAGGGAGAGGGTCAGCGCGCCGTCGGCGTAGCCGCTGCCGCCGTTCGCACCCGCGAGGTCGGCGGTGGCGCCCAGTTGCTGCGCCCAGTCCACGGGGACCCGGTAGAACAGCGTCCCGCCGGGCCGGATGCGGTCCTGCCATACGCCCTGTCCGACCGGGGTGGCGTCTGCGAACCCGGTACCGCCCGGCCGGTCCGCCGGCTCCCCGGTGACCGGCCGGGGCGAGGCCGAGTCCCAGGTCGTGGGCGGCTTCGTCGCCGCGGCCCGTCCGAGGGGCGGCTCGGACACGACGGACAGTTCCAGGGGCCAGGTGTCCGGCGAGGAGCCGGTGGCGCTGATGCGCTCGACGAGCACGTGGTACGTGCCGGCGCCCTGGCACAGGGTGTGGCCGGGGGAGGCCTCACGGACTCCCCACGCGGCGATGGGGTGCGGACTGCGGCTCGCGGCGAACCGGGTGGTCTGGTAGGAGCAGGATTCGCCATGGGCGTCGCGCACGGACACGCTGAGGCCGTCCGTGGCGGAGACCGTGGTGCCCGCGCCGGGGAGGGCGGTGGCGGAGACGTACGCGGTGGAGGTGGCGTCGAGGCCGAGGCGGTAGGAGAGCCTGCCGTCGCGGGGCAGGGAGGCGCGGCGGGTGCGGCCGGGCTCGAGTTGTCCGGCGTCGGCGGCGGCCCCGGCTCCCGTCCCGGCCCCGGTTCCCCGGGCGGCCGGGGTGCCGCCCGCGGAAGCGTACGGATCCGGCGCGGCGGCGGCGAGCACGGACCGACCGGAGGTGGCGGCGCCCGGCGCGTACGCATCAGGCGCGGCGGCGGCGAGCGCGTACTCAGGCGTACCGGCGCCCGGCGCGTACGGACCGGGCGTACCGGCGGGGAGCGCGCTCGGTGCCGTCGTGGCGGCCGGCAGCCACAGCGCGGCGGCCAACGCCGCTGTTACCGGCACGGCGGCCAGGCGCAGGCGTCCCCGGCCGGTCCTCCGTGATCCGCACGCGCCGACGCCCCGCCCCGTACACCACCGCCACCGCCACGCTCCGCGTCCCTGCACGCCCCGGGGAACCTCACCGGGCGGTCGAGGCCGCGCGGGAGTCCGCCCTCCGGCCGTGGGCCGTCTCATCCCCGCGCCACCCCCGTGTTCGCCGCCGCTCCGGACGTCGGCCATCCTGCCCCGAGCGGCGTTGCGCCGTCCGCGCGTTCCGTACGCGCGTCCGGAACGCGCGGGTCGGGAAGCGGGCCCGTCCCACGGCTACCTCACGTGAGCCGGTCCCGCAACGCGGGGAACCGGCGGGCCCCGCACACACAAAACCCCGACCGCTGCGGCGGCCGGGGTCTGCTCAGGACTGGATGTCGGTGCTCATGAACCCGTGGGCACGGAGTCAGTCGCCTCCGTCCACAGATCCTGCTCGGCGCGATCCGCCTGGATCTGGCGGTACACGAGGAGCCCGCCGATGGCGGCCAGTGCGACCAGGAGAAGCTTCTTCACCGCGCGACCTCGTCTTTCCTTGACGTAGGGGACCTCTGCCGCCCGACTATACACACCGACCGATATCGATCGGTGACCTGCATGGGCCCTCAACTGTCAGGTACGGGAACGCAGTAGACACGGCCCGAACCGCTCCGGTCGGAGGGTGATCAGATCCCCACGGACGGTGACATTTGCCCGTCCTTCTCCCGCCTGGGCAGCTTTTCGCCGCTCATGCGTCCATCCGAGTGGTGTTCATCCGAAGATCCCCGCGCCACGGGCGTCGGTCCACCACTTCGCGGCGCTCATACACATGATGAGCAAAGTACGCAAATCGCCCAACCCGAAAGTGAGGGGCCATGGACCAGCACAAGGTCATGAAGCTGTGGACCGCCATCGTCACCGCCTTCCTCGCGCTCTGCACGGCGCTCGGACTCGTCACCACGACCGCCTCGGCGGCCACGGCCGCGCCGCAGCCCGAGACGGCACCCAAGAGCACCACCGCGAGGGTGCCGGCCCAGACGACAGCCTCCTGGCCCAGGTCCAGGTCCCATGCCCGGTCCCTGCCCCCCACGATGAAACAGCGGATCCGCGCCGAGGCCCACGGGAAGTCCCCGAGCTGCCGGCACCGCTCGCTGGCCGACGCCCCCTCGCTCGCCACCGACCCCGACTGCGCCCCCGCCGAACCACCGGCCCGCCCCAGCATCCCGCTCCAGCGCTGACAGCGCCGCCCCGGTACCGCCGGGGCCCTCCGCACCAACCATGACGTAACGGCGAACCGCGTACTGCACCACCGAATCGCACCCCCGCACCAGTCAGCGACAGCGCACCACCCCGCAGCACCCGAGTCCCCGGTCGCCCCGCCGACCGGGGCCCTTCCCATGCCTGCCGACACCACGGCACCGGCCCCTGCGGCCCGCTGGACCGGCGCGGGGCATCCCGCCGACACCAGGGCGTCCGCACCCCCGGGAACGCGTGGGCCTGCCCCGGCATATCGCGCGGGCCTACCGGATCGCGTGATCCGCCCCCGGGACCGCGCGGGCCACCCCCGGGATCGCGCGGGCCGACGGCCCTGCGCCAGTAGGGACGCCGGCCCCGCCGGCGTCCCGCCGCCGTCCGTCCGGGCTCCGGGCTCCGGGCTCCGGGCGACGACCGTCAGGACCGCCGTGACGGGCGTCAGGATCCTGCCCCTGGCCCCGCCGGGGCCGACGTACTGCTCCCAGCCCCTCTGCGCGAAGCCGGCGTCGAGTCGCCACCCGACGCCCGAGAGGCCGGGGCCGAAGCCCTGCCCGCCCTCCGCTCTCACAGCACGCGAAAGACCCCCCGGACCGATGGTCTGGGGGGTCTTCTCGCTGTGGGGCTAACAGGATTTGAACCTGTGGCCTCATCCTTATCAGGTCGATCACGGGGTCTCTGGAACGTCGGCCAACCCGGCTCCCGCCTCGCCTGCCGGTTCGTCGACGTTCGGCGGCGTCCGGCACTGTTCGGCCCTGTTGGTGTCAGGTGCTGGTGTCAGCGAAGAGGGGCGCTCTTGACACGCGACCATCGGTGCCACTGGCCAGTCAGGAACCGGTGGCAAGCCATGAGGAGAGCAAGGCACAGCACCAGCAAGCCCAGTGCCTGGAATAGCTCAACACTCAAGCCCCGATGGGAAACGACAAGCAGGCCGGATGCCAGAAAGAGCACCACGGTGGCCAATGTGAGAACGAATGCGAAGAATGTAACCAGTGGACGCAACGCGTACATGCTCGCCTCTCGGTTCGACTCAGTGTCCGGGACGCTAGCAGTCTGACTATCTATCTTCGCTACCCGCCTCAACCCACCACTCGCCCCAGCTCCCATCCCGTCCGCCGTCGACCCACACACCGTGGAGCGGGCGTGGTTCATGGCGTCCAGGTGGAGCGCGCCACTGTACGAACGACCTGGACGCCATGGGCCGCGTCTGCTCGGCTTTGCCTGGGTCGACGGTGGACGGGATGGGAGCTCCCCACGCACGCCACTACGCGCCCGCGGTCGGCGACGGCGCCCCCTCCATCCCGGTGCCGGCCGATCCCCCGCCGGAGGCATCGTCTTGACCGTGGGCCGCTCTATGCGGTGATCGACTCATGGCCACCGGCCCTATCCACATGTGGGCGCGCGTCGGCGCAGCGCGGGCGGAGCGGGCCGAAGGCAGGAGCGTCGCCCGGAGCGGAGCCGGGAAGCGCGCCCGGCGGAGCGGAGCGCAGCCGGGGCTTGATGAGGTAGAGAAACCTGTAACAGCTCATGGCCGATACGGGCCTTGGCGCTGCTCACGCCCCCGTGGTGGTCTGGGATCAGAGGGCACGCGCGAGGGGGCAGGGTGCAGCCGTTACCGGATGACTTGGCACGAAACAGGCCGGGCGACGCAGTGCGCCGCAAAATCCGGGAGTTGCAGCCGAACCCGGTGCTGAGACTGATCGACCGCCGGCGCCCCCGGTCGGACATCCGTAGTTGGGCGGACGGACTCACCGGGGAACGCCTCACTGGACGCCAGTTGAGCAAGCTTCGCCGCCGCGGCTGGTTCATCCTCCATGCGATCCAGTGGGCGAGCGGCGCGGACATCGACCACCTGGCAATCGGCCCCGCCGGCGTCTTCTCCATCAACTCCAAGCGGCACCGAGGGAAAACCGTCTGGTACGGCGACACCGCCGTCACGGTGAACGGCTCCCCGACCCGCCACATCGCGGTCAGTCAGTCCGAGGCCCGGCGCATCTCGCGGGCCTTGTCTGCACGCTGTGAAGTCGAAGTTCCAGTCCGCCCCGTGATCTCCGTGGTGCACGCGGCGAAGCTCACAGTCAAGGGCGCCAACCCGCCGGTGCTGGTCGTGGCGGTCGAACACCTCGGTCGGGTTCTGTCGGGGCTGTCGCCCACGCTCCCGCCTGACCAGGTCGCGCGCATCTACGGCGTGGCGCGGGAAGCCCGGACCTGGATCGGTTGATCAGGCATCGAAGTCGTATTCCAGCACGTAGGCGGCGGAGTCGAGAGTCATCTCGTTCACCTCGACCGGGCGCCCCTCGTCCGCGAACGCCGTGCGGCAAATCATGATCACGGGCGTCCCCATGGAGAGCCGGAGGCGGCTCGCCTCCTCCTGCGACGGCATCCGGGACCGGATCTCCTCGCGGAAGTGCACGGGCTTGTAGCCAAGCTCGGCCAGCCGGGCGTACGTCCCGCCGGGGCCGGTGTCCTCTTGGGTGATCGCCGACCCCGCTACCAGTTCCGCCGGCAGGTAGGACGTGGACAGCAGGACGGGTTTGTCGTCCAGGACGAAGCGGCGACTGCGTACGCACACAGGTGCATCGGCCTCGATGCCGAGTACCTGACTGATCCGTTCGAGTGATGCCGCCTCGTAGACCTGCACCTGGTCGACCACCAAGGCGCGGTCATCGATGTCTGCCGACCAGATGGACCGTCCTGAACCCCACTGATCGCGAGACAACCGCTGAATGCCTCGCCGCCTGAGCGGCTTGAAGGCGCGGACGAAAACGCCGGCACCCTTGCGGGACTCGGCAAGACCCTCGTTCTGGAGCACACCGAGCGCCTGCCGGGCAGTCATGCGGGCCACCTCGTAGGTGGCCATGAGGTCGTTCTCTCCTGGTAGCCGATCACCTGGGCCGTACTCGCCGGCCTGGATCGCTTCCCTCAGTTCGTCCGCGATGCGCTGGTACTTCGGCTGGCGTCCGCTGCCCTGGGTGGCCATGTGATCCCTCCTCTCATCTCTAGACAGCTTAGGCGTTGTATCTACCCCCGCACACGGGCGGCTGGCCGTCGCCGAGTATTCGAAACATCTCTAGAGATGACTTGACCTCTCTAGAGATGTGAGCTTCTATGAAGTCATCTCTAGAGAGGTTGCTCACAAGGGAGCCGCCTCGGAGATGAGGGGACAGCTATGCCGTCGTTCAAGATCGACCTTTCGACCGCTGTGGTGTTCGTGGCGACCGCGCCGGAACCCAAGATGGCCAACAAGAAGACCGGTGAGCGGGCTCTGGACCGGGACACCGGGGCGTCCCTGTCGACGGTGGGCCTGCTGGTCTCCGACGAGGGGGAGGGCAACCTCTACCAGGTCACCGTCCCGGAGACCGGTCTCCCGGAGGGTCTGGCGCCGGGCATGCCGGTGCGGGTGGTGGGCCTGAAGGCGCGGGACTGGGAGAACGAGTTCAACGGGCAGAAGCGGCACGGCATCTCGTTCCGCGCGGTCGCGATCACTGCGGCGGCCTGACCATGAGCGACCTGTCCATGATGCTGGAGACCACGGGTGTCCTCGCGGGCGCCGGCGGTCTCGGCTACGCAAAGGTCCGGGCGCCGGGGGTGTACTGGTCGCTGGTCGGGCTGCCGGTCACCTGGGGCCGGTTCACGATCACCTACCGGTCCACGATGGACGTGTGCGGGCTGACGGTCCAGCCGTCCCGGCTGCGGGCCTTCCTCGCCCGGAACGTGGCACGCCGTGAGGTGCTGCCGGTCCCGCCCAGGGTCCGTCGGGTCCGTGGCACGTCGACGGGGCTGCGGGTGACGCTGCGGCTTCCCGCCGGCCTGGAACCTGCCGACCTGATGGTCGCCTCGGAACGGCTGCGGCACGCCTGGGGCGTCCACTCGGTCACCATCGCGGAGACCAAGCCCGGCCACGTCGAGCTGCGCATGACCGGCTATGACGTGCTGCGCCGCGTCCGGATGCCCCGCCGTTCTCGCCCTGCTGGTCTGGCGGTGCCGGTGGCACTGCGGGAGGACGGGACCGCGTTCGTCCGCGACTACCGCAAGGTCCCCATGGCCCTCACCTTGGGGGCGAACAACTCGGGCAAGTCCGTGTATCAGCGCAACCTGATCAAGGGCCTCGCGGAACTGCCCGTGGGGCTGGTCGGGATCGACTGCAAGCGCGGTGTGGAGCAGTCCGCCTACGCGCCCCGCCTGTCCGCCCTGGTGACCACGCCGGATGAGGCCGCCTCGCTGCTGGATGTCCTGGTCTCCGAGATGGAGTCCCGCTTCGACCTGCTCAGCGCGCACGGGGTGTCGGACATGTGGGAGCTGCCCGAGCGGTTACGGCCGGTGCCGGTCGTGGTGCTGGTGGACGAGGTGGCGGAACTGTTCCTGATCTCCTCCAGGAAGGACGAGGAGCGCCGGGAGCGGATTGTCACCGCGTTGATCCGGCTGGCGCAGATGGCTCGCGCGGTCGGGATCTACCTGGAGGTGTGCGGGCAGCGCTTCGGCTCCGAGCTGGGCAAGGGCGCGACCATGCTGCGCGCTCAGCTCACCGGGCGTGTGGTGCACCGGGTCAACGACAAGCAGACCGCCGAGATGGGGCTCGCGGATGTCGCCCCGGACGCGGTCATAGCCGCCGGCCTCATCCCGGCCGAGCGTCCCGGTACCGCTGTTGCGGCGGACTCCTCGGGTGGCTGGTCGAAGATCCGCACCCCGCACACGTCTCGCGAGGAGGTGACGGCGGCCTGTCGGCGATTCGCTCACCTGGTCCCGGACCTTCCCACCTTGGCCCCGTTCCGGCCGCACGTCCCGGCTGTCGCTCCGGTCGCGGGCTCGTCGCTGGTCAAGCCGCGACCGGTCACGGACTGAGAGGGGGGCACGTCATGGCCACGCGTAAGAAGGCTGCCCCCGCGCCGGTGTCCTGTCCGGACTGTGACGGCAGGGGTGAAACGAGTGAGACCGTCCGCGTCGGTGCTCGCAAGGGCCGGGCCACCGACAACCGGCAAGCCGCTCTGTGTCTGACCTGCCTGGGCACCGGTGAAGCACCCGCGGGCGGGGAGTGATCCCCGTGAACCGAGTTGTCCGCCCTGATGCCGTCCTGATCCAGGCCGTGATCGCCGGTGCGCTGTCCTTCGCGCACCTGCACGACCTGGCGGCGGCGGCCGGGCAGTCCGGATGGAAGGCATGGGCCTACCCGGTCTCGGTCGACCTGCTGCTGGTCGCCGCCTGGCGTCGCCTCCGGGCCGGCCGGGACCGCTCCTCCTGGACCTGGTTCGCCATCGCGTTGGCGGCCTCGCTCGGCGCGAACGTCGCTACCGCGGGACTGCTCGACCTGCACCAGGTGCCGGCCTGGCTGCGCATCCTCGTCGCCGGCTGGCCCGCCCTCGCCTTCCTCGGCGGCACCCTCCTCGTCCACTCGCCCACTCCCGCCCCGGTTGCCTCGGAGCCTGAGCCGGACGAGGAAGCGGAGGCGCCGGAAGTCGAGATGCACCGCACCGACACCCCCGAACCGGCACCCCCGGCCCCGGCCTCCGTCCCCGCGGAACTGGCTCCGGCACCGCCCAAGCCGGCCGCCGCCACCCCGCCGGTTCCGCCGGCGCTGCTCGACCATGCTCGTTCGATCGCTGACGCACACCGCAGCAGCACGGGGGAGCAGATCACCGCTGAGGCGTTGACCGCCCGGCTCGGGCTGCCCGTCCCGACCTGTGAAGCGATCGCCGCGCAACTCCAACTCGCCTGATCAGAAAGGAGTCCGCCCGTGCGCCCGAACCGCTTCTACGACGTGATCAAGATCGGCCCGGTCAAGGTCGGCACCTACAACAACGGACGCGGCCAGAGGCGGCACACCGCCGCCTGCACCGCCCCCGGCTGCGGCTTCTCCACCGACCACCGCGACCGCTCCGCCGCCGAACTCTCCGCCCGCACCCACCGCTGCACCGCCTGACAGAAGGGAAGAGCCCGTGTTCACACCGAAGTACCCGCCCCCGGACACCGCCTCCACCGCCCCACTCCCGGCCCCCGCGCCGACGCCCGACCACACCCCGGTCGTCACCCCGCCGACCCCGGCACCGGTCCCGGTCGCCCCGGCGCCGGTCTCGAACCGGCCCACGGTCCAGCTCACCCCCGGCACCGCGCTCGCCCTCGTCGGCGGCGGCACCGCCGTGGTCCTGGTCGTCGGCGCGGTACTGGTCTCCATGCTCCTCGCGGTCGCCATCACCGGAGTCTCGGTCGCCGTGGTCACCGTCGTCCTGCGCCTCCTCCTCAAAGACCTGCACAAGGGGCGGTGACCAGGATGGACACGCACGTGATCGCCGCCGCGTTACCGACGCTGGGCTGGGCCGTCCACGGCGGTCTCCTCGTCCGCCGCCTGGCCACCGCCCGCCGCGACCCGCTGACCGGCCTGCACACCCGCGCCGGATGGACCACCCGCGCCGAACACCTGCTGGCCAAGCACCCCGGCGCCCTGGTCCTCCTGGTCGACCTCGACGACTTCAAGACCGTCAACGACACCCACGGCCACGCGGCCGGTGACGCGGTCCTCACCGCCACCGCCCGCCGCCTGAACACCTGGGTCGGACGCTACGGCATCGCCGCCCGCCTCGGCGGAGACGAGTTCGCCGCCATCGTCACCGACCCCGGCCGCACCCCCGGCTACCAAGCCCTGCAACACGCCCTGAACCGGCCCCTCGACTACGACGGCCACACCCTGCCGGTGTCCGCGTCGGTCGGCCGCTGCCACTGCTCGAACCTGCCGGTACGCACCCTCACCGACGCCCTGACCACCGCCGACGCAGCGATGTACGCGGCCAAGGGCCACGGCCGGCGCAACACCCACCACTGATCCCGAGAGGAACGATCCATGGGCATCTTCCGCCGCAAGAACAACGACACCGCCCCGGCCAACCCGCAGATGGCCGAACTGGGCCGCGAGTACGCCATCGCCAAGCGCCACGGCGACCGCAAGACCGTCGGCCGCATCAACCGGCAGATCGGCGAGTCCGGCATGAGCGACAGCGACCGCGCCTCGTTCCAGCAGGGCCGCGACGCCTACGACTCCATCCCGCCCATCCCCCGCGGTCGCAACCGCCGCCGCTGAACGGCCCCGGGGCGGCTCTCTCGCCAAAGATCCGCCGCCCCGGCGCCTGCACCCCTTCCAGACCCATCGGACCCGAAAAGGAAGCCCCATCATGCCCCAGCACGCCTCGACCACGCGCGTCTGCCGCGACTGCGACGGCTACGCCACCGTCGCCATCACCACCGGCACCCGACACACCGACGGCACCCGCGCCACCCTCACCGTCACCTGCCCGACCTGCAAGGGCACCGGCCACCGCACGCCCGCCGCCGGCTTCGCCCGCGTCGGGAGGTGACCGCCGTGGCTCTCCTGAACTGGCGCTCGTCCGAGCACTACGACTCCACCGGCGACAAGCCGTGCGTGATGTGCACCAAGCCCACCCCGCTGCGCTCCGACAACGGCAAGCCCGTCCACAAGGTGTGCGCCGAAGCATGGCTCGACGCCCACCCGCCCAAGGAGGAGAACCGGTGACCGCGCCTCGGGTCCTGGACCTGTTCTCCTGCTCCGGTGGCGCCGGTATGGGCTACCGCCTCGCCGGGTTCGCGGTCGACGGCTGCGACATCACCGACCGCCCCCGCTACCCCTTCGCCTACCACCGGGGCGACGCGCTCGAATACCTCGCCCACCTGACCGCCACGGGCGAGATCGGCCGCTACACCCTCGTGCACGCCTCCCCGCCCTGTCAGGCAGGCTGCGCCCTGACCGTGGGCACCAACGCCTCACAGGGCTGGGGCGGCGCGCACGTCGACCTGGTGGCCGCCACCCGCGAACTCCTCGACGCGACCGGCCTGCCGTACGTCATCGAGCAGCCCAACGGCCGCGCGAAGATCCGCAAAGACCTGACCTTGTGCGGCGAGATGTTCGGTCTCGGCGTGCTGCGGCACCGCAACTTCGAACTCGGCCGCTGGGCCACCCCCAAGCCGGCCCATCCCCGCCACCGGGGCTACGTGCGCGGTCACCGCCACGGCGTCTACCGCAACGGCCCCTACGTGGCCGCCTACGGCAAGGGCGGGGGCAAGGCCACGGTCGCCGAGATGCAGCACGCCATGGGCATCACCTGGACCGACGTGCACGAGGAACTGACCGAAGCCATCCCCCCGGCCTACACCGAGTGGATCGGCCGCGCCTTCCTGACCACCCGCCAGGAGGTCTTCGCGTGACCGACACCGCCACCATGGCGGGCCTGGACCCGGCCACCCTCGCCGACGTGCTGAGGCTGGCCGGGTCCCCCGGCTTCGACCGTATCCAGGACCAGATCCGCCGTACCGGCGGCTGCACCGACCCGATCCGTCTGCAAGGCTCCGTCGTCGTCCGGGACAAGGAGACCCGGCACGTCCTGCACTCCTACTCGACCGACACCGAGCCGGGCGGCGTCCTCCGTGTGGCGTGCGGCAACCGGCGGGCCTCCCGCTGCCCCGCCTGCGCCTGGACCTACGCGGGCGACACCTACCACCTCATCCGCGCCGGCCTCGTCGGCGACCCCGCCAAAGGCACCCCCCACACGATCCGCGACCACCCCCGCGTGTTCGCCACCCTCACCGCCCCTTCGTTCGGTCCGGTCCACAACCGTCCTGGCAACCGGCCCTGCCGCTGCGGCACCCACCACCCCGAAGGCGCCCCCGAACTGGGCACGCCGCTCGACCCGGAGACGTACGACTATGCGGGGGCGGTGCTGTGGAACAACCACGCCTCCGACCTGTGGCGCTACTTCACGATCTACCTGCGCCGGGAGATCGCCAAGCGGGCCGGGCTCACCCAGAAAGCAGCCCGGGAACAGTCGCGGGTCTCCTTCGGCAAGGTCGCCGAGTACCAGAAGCGCGGAGCCGTCCACTTCCATGCCGTGATCCGCTTCGACGGCCCCGAGGGACCCGACAGCCCCCCGCCGGCCTGGGCCACCCTCGACCTGCTCACCGACTCGATCCACGCCGCTGCCGCCCGCGTCGCAGTCGACGTGCCCCCCTCCGGGGACCAGCCCGCCCGCACGCTGCGCTGGGGCACCCAGCTCGACGTACGCCCGATCCGGGCCTTCGGGGACGGCTCGGAGATCACCGAACAGGCCGTGGCCTCCTACGTCGCCAAGTACGCCACCAAAGCCGCCGAGACCACCGGCACCGTCGACCGCCGCATCGGCAACAAAGAGGCCCTGGAACTGCTGGGCGTCCCCGAGCACCCGGCCCGGCTCATCGCCGCCTGCCTCGACCTGCACGCGCTCTACCCGGACCGGAAGTTACGGGACTGGGCTCACATGCTCGGCTTCCGCGGCCACTTCTCCACCAAGTCCCGCCGCTACTCCACCACCCTCGGCGCCCTCCGCCAGACCCGCGCCGACTACCGCGCCGCCCAGCAACGCGAAGCCCTCGGCCTGCCCGACCCCGACGACGAGGAAGCCACCACCCTCACCCTCGCCCACTGGGCCTACGCCGGCCACGGCCACACCCCCGGCGAATCCTGGCTCGCCGCCACCATCCGCCGCGACATCCAACTCAACCGCGAAACCGCCCGCGAAGAACTACCCGCCCTGCTTGACCTGGAAGGAGCCGCTTCATGACCACTGCCATGCCTGAGCTACTGACCGTTCCCGAGGTCATGGAACGGCTCAAGGTCGGCCGCACCAAGGTCTACGACCTGATCCGCACGCGTCGGCTGGTGTCCATCAAGGTCGACGGCTGCCGCCGCATCCCCACGGACGCGGTGCGCGCCTTCATCACGGGACAGATGGGAGAGGCTGCCTGATGGCCAAGCGACGGCCCAACGGCGGGGGCACCATCGCCAAGCGCAAGGACGGTCGCTATCAGGGCGCCGCGTACGTCACCGACACGGACGGCAACCGTGTCCGGAAGTACGTCTACGGCGCGACCTGGGACGAGGCCAACGAGAAGCTCGGCAAGCTCCAGGAGCAGGAGCGGAACGGCATTCCGGTGCCCTCTCGGGCCTGGACGCTCGGTGAGTGGCTGGCCTATTGGCTGGAGCACATCGTCAAGCCGGAACGGGAACACAACACCTACGTCAAGTACGAGTCCAAGATCAGGCTGTACCTGTTGCCGCACCTGGCCAAGAAGCCGTTGACCAAGCTCACGCCGGCGCAGGTCCGCACGTTCATGGCCGCGCTGAAGCGTGAGGAGGTCGGGGCCGCCACCCGCTTTGAGGTGCTGCGGGTGCTGCGCAACGCTCTGAACCGGGCCATCCGTGAGGAGATCCTGACGCGGAACGTCGCCCTGCTCGTGGACATGCCCAAGGTGAGCAAGGACAAGGGCAAGGCGTGGAGCGCGCGTGAGGCTGTCGCCTTTCTGCGGGCGTCCCGCGCCCACCGCCTCTACGCGGCCTGTGTCCTGGTCCTCGTGCTGGGGCTCCGCCGCAGTGAGGTGCTGGGCCTGCGCTGGCAGGACATCAACTTCGACGCTCGCCACTTCACCCCGGTCAAGCAGGTGCAGCGCGTCAAGGGCGTCGGCCTGGTCCTCAAGGACCTCAAGACCGAATCCTCACAGGCGGTGCTGCCTCTCCCCGAGTTCTGCGCCCGCGCCCTGGAGGAGCGGCGGGAGCTGCAAGAGCTGGAACGGAAGATTGCCGGTGAGCACTGGTCGCAGGAGCCTGACCACGACCTGATCTTCTCCTCGGAGCACGGCGGCATGATCGACCCGGTGGGCTTCTCGCGGACCTTCGACCGCCTCGTGAAGCGCGCCGGCGTCCGCCGCATCACAGTCCGGCTCGCCCGGCACACCTGCGGCACCCTGCTCGCCTTCCTGAAGGTGCACCCCAAGGTCGCCCAAGCCATCCTGCGGCACAGCCAGATCAGCATGACCATGGACGTCTACACCCACGTGGTGGGCGACGACGAGCGGGAAGCGGTCGCGCTCCTCGCGGAACTTCTGGAAGACCCGCTCATCGGCTGATGTCAGCCATGGATGTCAAAGACCCCCAGCCGGTATCGACTGGGGGTCTTCTCGCTGGTGGGGCTAACAGGATTTGAACCTGTGGCCTCATCCTTATCAGGGATGCGCTCTAACCAACTGAGCTATAGCCCCGCCGCGCTCTGCGGTGTATGTCCCGCGCGCTGACTCCTGAAGATTAGCGCACGAGGGGGGCAGTCCCAAAATCGGTTGTCGCAGGGCCTTCGGCGGGGGTTCGGGACCGTCCGCGGCCCTGCGGAACCGGCGGGCGCTCCCGGAGCCGGGAGCGCTCCGCGAGGTGTCTCACTCGTCCTCGGCCAGCGTCAGCTCGATACCGCCGACGAAGCCCGCCGAGAGGTTGTAGATGAACGCCCCGAGGGTCGCCAGCGCCGTGGCCAGGACGACGTCGATGACCGCGATGATCGTCGCGAACATCAGGACGTGCGGCAGGGACAGGAAGGACTGCAGGTCGAAGCCGTTCGACTCGGTGGAGCCCGTCGCCTCGGAGATCGTCCCGCCGACCGTGGAGAAGACGCCCATCGCGTTCATGACCATCCACAGCACGGCGGACGCCACGACGGTGCAGATGCCCAGGGCGATGGAGAGCAGGAAGCTGACCTTCATGACCGACCACGGGTCGGCCTTGGCCACGCGCAGGCGCGCCTTGCGGGTGCGCGGGGTGGTCCGGGCGCCCGTGCGCGGCCGGCGCACCGTGCCGGACCGGTCGCCCGCCCCCGCGGACGCCGGGTAGGCCTGCGGGGGGTGGTACGGCCCCGTGTGCTGCTGCGGCTGCCGCTCGCCGGGCAGCGGGGAGCCCGCCGCGTGCTGCTGGGCCGCCTGCCGCCCGGCCGCGGGCTGGCCCTGCGTCTGCGGGCCTCGGGTGTCCGTCACCGTTCCCCCCTGGGATCCGTGCGTGGGCGAGTGCGAGTCGGTCGCGGGCGACTTGATCGCGTTCAGGTTGGTGGTGTGCGAGTCCGTCGCACGCGCGGCGGAGCCACGGCCGCCGCCCGATTCCGTACCAGTGGAGGTACCGGACGATCCGGCGCCCGTGGCTCCGCTCACGATGACTCACTCCTCGTGCTACTCGGCCGAGGGCGCCTCACCCTCGTCCGTGCCGGCGGTCGCGACATCGTCGGCGGTCTCGTCCACGGCCACGTCGCCGTCGACTTCCTCCGCCTCGCGTCCCGCCTCGGCGTTACGTGCGATACCGACGACGGCATCGCGCTTGCCCAGGTTGATCAGTTGGACGCCCATGGTGTCACGGCCCGTCTCCCTGACCCCGCTGACTCGCGTGCGAATCACTCCGCCCGAGAGTGTGATCGCGAGGATCTCGTCGCTCTCCTCGACAACCAGCGCGCCCACGAGCGAACCGCGGTCCTCCACGATCTTGGCGGCCTTGATGCCGAGGCCGCCGCGGCCCTGGACGCGGTACTCGTCGACCCGGGTCCGCTTGGCGTACCCGCCGTCGGTGGCAGTGAACACGAACGTACCGGGTCGCACCACATTCATCGACAGCAGTTCGTCGCTCTCGCGGAAGCTCATGCCCTTCACGCCCGAGGTAGCGCGGCCCATCGGGCGCAGGGTGTCGTCCGAGGCGGTGAACCTGATCGACTGCGCCTTCTTGCTGATCAGAAGGAGATCGTCGTCGGCCGAGACGAGTTCCGCACCGATCAGTTCGTCGTCGCTGCCGTCCTCCCGCTCGCGCAGGTTGATGGCGATGACGCCGCCGGAACGAGGCGAATCGTAATCCTTCAGAGGCGTCTTCTTGACCAGTCCGGCCTTGGTGGCCAGCACCAGGTACGGGGCCGCCTCGTAGTCGCGGATCGCGAGGATCTCGGCGATCGCCTCGTCCGGCTGGAAGGCCAGCAGGTTCGCCACGTGCTGGCCGCGCGCGTCCCGGCCGGCGTCCGGCAGCTCGTAGGCCTTCGCCCGGTACACCCGGCCCTTGTTGGTGAAGAACAGCAGCCAGTGGTGCGTGGTGGAGACGAAGAAGTGGTCGACGATGTCGTCTTCCTTCAGCTTCGCGCCGCGCACGCCCTTGCCGCCGCGCTTCTGGGCGCGGTAGTCGTCGGTCTTGGTCCGCTTGATGTAGCCGCCGCGGGTGACCGTGACGACGATGTCCTCCTCGGCGATCAGGTCCTCGATGGACATGTCGCCCTCGTAGGGGATCAGCTTGGTCTTGCGGTCGTCGCCGTACTTCTCGACGATCGCGGCCAGCTCCTCGCTGACGATGCCGCGCTGACGGACCGGGGAGGCCAGGATCTCGTTGTACTCGTTGATCTTCGCCTGCAGCTCGTCGTGCTCCTGGACGATCTTCTGGCGCTCCAGGGCGGCCAGCCGGCGCAGCTGCATCTCCAGGATGGCGTTGGCCTGGATCTCGTCGATCTCCAGGAGGCCCATCAGGCCGCCGCGGGCGATCTCGACGGTCTCACTGCGCCGGATCAGCGCGATGACCTCGTCGATCGCGTCCAGGGCCTTCAGCAGGCCGCGCAGGATGTGGGCGCGCTCCTCGGCCTTGCGCAGCCGGAAACGGGTCCGGCGGACGATGACCTCGATCTGGTGCGTCACCCAGTGGCGGATGAACGCGTCCAGCGACAGGGTGCGCGGCACGCCGTCGACCAGCGCCAGCATGTTGGCGCCGAAGTTGGTCTGCAGGTCGGTGTGCTTGTAGAGGTTGTTCAGGACGACCTTGGCGACCGCGTCCCGCTTGAGGACGATGACCAGGCGCTGGCCCGTGCGCGAGGACGTCTCGTCGCGGACGTCGGCGATGCCGCCGATCTTGCCGTCCTTGACCAGGTCGGCGATCTTCTGCGCGAGGTTGTCCGGGTTGACCTGGTAGGGCAGCTCGGTGACCACCAGGCACTGGCGGTTCTGGATCTCCTCGACCTCGACGACCGCGCGCATGGTGATGGAGCCGCGGCCGGTGCGGTACGCCTCCTCGATGCCCTTGCGGCCCACGACCAGCGCTCCGGTCGGGAAGTCCGGGCCCTTGATGCGCTCGATGAGCGCGTCGAGCAGCTCCTCGTGCGAGGCCTCGGGGTTCTCCAGGTACCACTGGGCACCGGCGGCGACCTCGCGCAGGTTGTGCGGCGGGATGTTGGTCGCCATGCCGACCGCGATACCGGCCGAGCCGTTGATCAGCAGGTTCGGGAAGCGGGCGGGCAGGACGGTCGGCTCCTGGGAGCGGCCGTCGTAGTTGTCCGTGAAGTCGACGGTCTCCTCGTCGATGTCGCGGACCATCTCCATCGACAGCGGCGCCAGCTTGCACTCGGTGTAGCGCATCGCCGCCGCCGGGTCGTTGCCCGGGGAGCCGAAGTTGCCGTTGGAGTCCACCAGCGGCATCCGCATCGACCAGGGCTGCGCCAGGCGGACCAGCGCGTCGTAGATCGAGGAGTCGCCGTGCGGGTGGTAGTTGCCCATGACGTCGCCGACGACGCGGGCGCACTTGTAGAAGCCGCGCTCGGGGCGGTAGCCGCCGTCGTACATGGCGTACAGGACACGGCGGTGGACGGGCTTGAGGCCGTCCCGGACGTCGGGCAGCGCACGCGAGACGATGACGGACATCGCGTAGTCGAGGTAGGAGCGCTGCATCTCCGTCTCGAGCCCGACGGGCTCGACACGCATCGCGACGTCGCCGCCCTCTTCAGGGGTGACGGGGGTGTTCTCGTCGGCCATTGCTGGTGGGGATCCTTCCTGGTGCGGTCAGCTGAGACCGACTCAGATGTCGAGGAAGCGGACGTCCTTGGCGTTGCGCTGGATGAACTGCCGGCGGGCCTCGACGTCCTCGCCCATCAGGACCGAGAACAGGTCGTCGGCCTGGGCGGCGTCGTCGAGGGTCACCTGGCCCAGCACGCGGTGCTCCTGGTCCATGGTGGTCACGCGCAGCTCCTCGGCGTTCATCTCGCCGAGGCCCTTGAAGCGCTGGATCGAGTCCTCGCGCACGCGCTTGCCGCGCTGGCGGCCCATCTCCAGCAGCGCGTCGCGCTCGCGGTCGGAGTACGCGTACTCGATGTCCTCCCGGCCCCACTTGATCTTGTACAGCGGCGGGCGGGAGAGGTACACGTGCCCGGCCTCGACCAGCGGCCGCATGAAGCGGAACAGGAAGGTGAGCAGCAGGGTGCTGATGTGCTGGCCGTCGACGTCGGCGTCCGCCATCAGGATGATCTTGTGATAGCGGAGCTTCTCGATGTCGAAGTCCTCGTGCACACCCGTGCCGAACGCGGAGATCAGCGCCTGGATCTCCTGGTTCTGGAGGATCTTGTCGATCCGCGCCTTCTCGACGTTGAGGATCTTGCCGCGGATGGGCAGGATCGCCTGGTACTCGGGGTTGCGGCCGGACTTGGCCGAGCCGCCGGCGGAGTCACCCTCGACGATGAAGATCTCGCACTTGGTGGGGTCGTTCGACTGGCAGTCGGAGAGCTTGCCCGGCAGGGACGCGGACTCCAGCAGGCCCTTGCGGCGCGTGAGGTCGCGGGCCTTGCGGGCCGCCACGCGGGCGGTGGCCGCCTGGATGCCCTTGCGGATGATGTCCGCCGCCTCGACCGGGTTGCGGTCCAGCCAGTCGTTCAGGTGTTCGTAGACGGCCCGCTGGACGAAGGTCTTCGCCTCGGTGTTGCCCAGCTTGGTCTTGGTCTGGCCCTCGAACTGCGGCTCGCTCAGCTTGACCGAGATGATCGCGGTCAGACCCTCGCGGATGTCGTCGCCCGTGAGGTTGTCGTCCTTGTCGCGCAGCAGCTTCTTGTCCCGCGCGTACTTGTTGATCAGGCTGGTCAGGGCCGCACGGAAGCCCTCCTCGTGCGTACCGCCCTCATGCGTGTGGATGATGTTCGCGAAGGAGTACACACCCTCGCTGTAGCCGCCGTTCCACTGCATGGCGACCTCGAGGGACAGGCTCTTGTCCTTGTCCTCCGCCTCCAGGTCGATGATCGTGGGGTGCACCACCTCTCCCTTGCGGGAGTTGAGGTACTTCACGAAGTCGACGATGCCGCCCTCGTAGTGGTAGGCGACGGACTTGACCTCGTCCTTCTGGTCGGCGCCCGCCTCGTCCGCACCGCTGGTGGCCTTCGCCGACTCGCGCTCGTCGGTCAGCCGGATCGTCAGGCCCTTGTTGAGGAACGCCATCTCCTGGAAGCGCCGCGAGAGCGTCTCGAAGGAGTACTCGGTGGTCTCGAAGATGTCCGGGTCGGCCCAGAAGGTGACGGACGTGCCCGTCTCCTCGGTCGCCTCGTGCCGGGCCAGCGGCGCCGTCGGAACACCCAGCTTGTAGTCCTGCGTCCAGCGGTACCCGTCGGTCCTGATCTCGACGGAGACCTTCGAGGACAGGGCGTTCACCACCGAGACGCCCACGCCGTGCAGACCACCGGAGACCGCGTAGCCGCCGCCGCCGAACTTGCCGCCCGCGTGCAGCACGGTGAGCACGACCTCGACGGCCGGCTTGCCCTCGGAGGCGACGATGCC
The DNA here is from genome assembly GCF_040703815.1 of Streptomyces sp. NPDC006743. Lineage (NCBI taxonomy): Bacteria > Bacillati > Actinomycetota > Actinomycetes > Kitasatosporales > Streptomycetaceae > Streptomyces > Streptomyces sp. NPDC006743. Next base: position 167,497 of record NZ_JBEYJA010000010.1, read on the forward strand.
CACCGGGATGCCACGGCCGTTGTCGACGACGCGGACGCCGCCGTCGGACAGGATCGTCACGTCGATGGTGTCCGCGTGCCCTGCCAGCGCCTCGTCGACGGAGTTGTCGACGACCTCGTACACGAGGTGGTGCAGACCGCGCTCGCCGGTGGAGCCGATGTACATACCGGGTCGCTTGCGGACCGCGTCCAGACCCTCGAGGACGGTGATGGCGCTGGCGTCGTACGAGGCCGTGGCCTCACCGTTCGGAGAGGCCACCGGCGCCTCGGCGCCGGCTTCGGTGGACGGGATGTTCTCGTTGGGGTTGCCGGAATCGGCCACGAAGCGCCCTTTCTGGCACAGCACGAGCCGGGCTCCTGGGGTTTCCCCCCTCCCGGGGGGAGGGTCGCCGGAGCGGCTGCGGCATGTTGCGTTGGTAAGCCCTGATCAGCGTTGCTCAGCAATTTCCCGGACGGTCCCCACGTTCGGGGCGGGATCGGCTTCCAGTCTACCGGTAGCGCCGACAGTGATGGGGGTTTGCGGGCACCTGAGTCCGCATGTGGCGCCCTGAACCGGTCTCGGCCGGGTCCCGATATGTGGATGGGGGCTCCAAGAGGCTCACAGCGGCACTCAGCGCTTTGAGGCGTCAACCCTTCGCTACTCCAGGGTCAGGTCGGGATTCGCAAGCGCGTGCGGTCGCGGGGCAGGACCGTCCAACGGGTCCGCGCACCCCCTCCGAGACCACCCCCATGTGATCTCCGTCACCTGCCACGGGAAGGGCGCTCACCACCGCGCAGAACGGCCCTCACCGCCGTACAGAACGGCCCGTCACCCGTAGGTGTCACCCGGACCCGTACTGCCAGGAGCCCGCAGCGGGCCGTGCCGGCGCACACCGCCACCCGGACCGTGCACCTTGATCAACCGGACCGCACCGTGCCCCAGGTCCTCATTGAGCCGGGCCACCAGCGTCGGGGCGAGCAGCCGCAGGTTCGTCGCCCACGCCGTCGAGTCACAGCGCACGGCCAGGACCCGCTCGTCCTCGTCGTACCGCTCCGGCACACAGTGCTTGGCCACGTCCGCACCCACGATCTGCGGCCAGCGCCCCATCACCCCGCCCACCGCCGCCGGAGTCTCCCAGCCGCGCTCCGTGATCAGCCGGTTGATCGCCGCACCCAGCGCCATCGGATCACGGCCGTCCCCCCGCGCACCCGAACGCAGCCCGCCCCGCCGCGCCTGCCTCTTCTGCTGCGTCGCCTCGCCCCGCGCGCGGGCCGCCTCCTTGGCCGCACGCAACGCCACCCGCGCGAGATCCACACCGGACGGCTCGGGGCCCCGCGCGGACGCCTTCGCCGCCTTCTCCCCGTCACCGGCCCCCGGCGCCCGCGATGCCTTCCCGCGACCGGACGCCGCGTCCCACTCGCCGCTCATACGCGCTCCACCGCCCCGTCCGCCACGGCGAACCGGGCCCCCGCCAGCACGTGCGGCACGTCGTCGTCCACCGCCGCGGTCACCAGGACCTGCTCACCGGGCGCGACCAGCTCCGCCAACCGCTCACGACGCCGGGCGTCCAGCTCCGCGAAGACGTCGTCCAGGACCAGCACCGGCTCGTTGCCCTCCGCACGCAGCAGGTCGTACGACGCCAGCCGCAGCGCCAGCGCACAGGACCACGACTCACCGTGCGACGCGTACCCCTTGGCCGGCAGCCGGCCCAGCTTGAGAACCAGATCGTCCCGGTGCGGACCCACCAGGGTCACGCCCCGCTCGATCTCCTGCTTGCGCACCTCCGCGAGCGCCGCGACGAGCTGCGCGAACAACTCCTCACGCGTCTGCGCCTCGCCGGGCGCGGACGGCTTGTACTCCAGCACGACCGGCCCGCCCCCCGGCGCCAGCTGCTCGTACGCCTTGTCGGCCAGCGGCTGGAGCGTAGCGACCAGGTCCAGGCGCTGGGCCAGCAGCTCCGCACCCGCGCGCGCCAGATGCTGGTCCCACACGTCCAGCGTGGACAGATCCATGGAGCGCCCACCGTGACGGCGGGCGAGCGCCGCGGACTTCAACAGGGTGTTGCGCTGCTTGAGGACCCGGTCGTAGTCGGAGCGGACACCCGCCATGCGCGGCGAGCGGGCCGTGATCAGCTCGTCCAGAAAGCGGCGGCGCTCCCCGGGATCACCCTTGACCAGGGCCAGGTCCTCGGGCGCGAACAGCACCGTCCGGACGATGCCGAGCACGTCACGCGGCCTGACCTGCGAGGAACGGTTGATACGGGCCCGGTTGGCACGGCCGGGATTCAGCTCCAGTTCGACCAGCTGCTGCCGCTCGCCCTGCCGCACCTGCGCCCGGATCACCGCACGCTCGGCGCCCATGCGCACCAGCGGGGCGTCGGAGGCGACCCGGTGGCTGCCCAGGGTGGCGAGGTAGCCGACGGCCTCGACGAGGTTCGTCTTGCCCTGGCCGTTGGGGCCGACGAACGCGGTGACGCCCGGGTCGAGCGGCACCTCGGCCCGGACGTACGAGCGGAAGTCGGCCAGCGACAGATGCGTGACGTGCATGGTCGTTCGCCGGCCTCCTCCAGCGGGTGGACCACCGGGCGGTCCATGTCCTGGGCGGATCCTCCTGCGGATCCGGTGGGTTCTGTGGATCTCGACCGGATCCGCCGAACCCGGTGGCTCCGCGCATCCGGCGGTCCGGCGGACCGCCCGGTGTGTCCGAGATGTCGTGCTGCGGACTACTTCTTCTCCACGGCGTGGCCGCCGAACTGGTTGCGCAGCGCGGCGATCATCTTCATCTGCGGCGAGTCCTCCTGGCGGGAGGCGAACCGCGCGAACAGCGACGCCGTGATCGCGGGCAGCGGCACGGCGTTGTCGATGGCCGCCTCGACGGTCCACCGGCCCTCGCCGGAGTCCTGGGCGAAGCCGCGCAGTCCCTCCAGGTGCTCGTCGTCGTCGAGGGCGTTGACCGCGAGGTCCAGCAGCCAGGACCGGATGACGGTCCCCTCCTGCCAGGAGCGGAAGACCTCACGGACGTTGTCCACGGAGTCGACCTTCTCGAGCAGCTCCCAGCCCTCGGCGTAGGCCTGCATCATCGCGTACTCGATGCCGTTGTGGACCATCTTCGCGAAGTGACCCGCGCCGACCCTGCCCGCGTGCACCGCGCCGAAGTCACCCTCCGGCTTCAGCGCGTCGAAGACCGGCTGCACCCTGGCCACGTTCTCCGCGTCGCCGCCGTACATCAGCGCGTAGCCGTTCTCCAGGCCCCACACGCCGCCGGAGACACCGCAGTCGACGAAGCCGATGCCCTTGGCGGCCAGCTCGCCGGCGTGCTTCTCGTCGTCCGTCCAGCGGGAGTTGCCGCCGTCCACGACCACGTCACCGGGCTGCAGCAGCTCGGCGAGCTCGTCGATGGTCGACTGGGTCGGGGCACCGGCCGGGACCATCACCCAGACCACGCGGGGACCCGTCAGCTTGTCCACAAGCTCAGAGAGGCTGTGGACGTCCGCGAGGTCCGGATTGCGGTCGTATCCGATGACGGTGTGACCCGCGCGGCGTATCCGCTCGCGCATGTTGCCGCCCATCTTGCCGAGGCCGACGAGACCGAGCTCCATCAGTTGTGTCCTTATGAGGTGTCCGACGGGATGTGGAGGCACTTCCGTGCCCGCGTCCGAGCCTAGACCCGGACGCTCCCGCACATCCGTGGGCATACCCGCTCATACGTACGACCGCTGTCCCCCGGCGTGGGCCGCCGACGGCCAGGGGCGACGGCGCCCGGTCAGCCGCTCAGCCGGACCGGCATGATCAGGTACTTGTACGCGTCGTCCGCCTCCGCGTCCACGGCCGGCTTGCCGCTGAGCAGGGCGGGCTTGGTGGACGTGGTGAACGACAGCTGGGCCACCGGGGAGTCGATGGCGCTCAGGCCGTCCAGCAGGAACGTCGGGTTGAAGGCGATGGAGATGTCGTCACCCTCGAGCTGGGCGTCCACCCTCTCCACAGCCTGTGCGTCGTCACTGGAGCCGGCCTCCAGGATGAGCACGCCCTGCTCGAAGCTGAGCCGCACCGGGGTGTTGCGCTCGGCGACCAGGGCCACGCGCTTGACGGCCTCGACGAACGGCGCGGTCTCGATGACCGCGACGCTGTTGAACTCGGTGGGGAACAGCGTGCGGTACTTCGGCAGGTCGCCTTCGAGCAGGCGCGTGGTGGTGCGGCGGCCCGCACCCTCGAAACCGATCAGACCCTCGCCCGCGCCGGAGCCCGAGAGCGCCAGGATGACGCTGTCACCGCTGGTCAGCGCCTTGGCGGTGTCCTGGAGCGTCTTGGCGGGGACCAGAGCGACCGCGGAGACGTCCGGGTTCTCCGGCTTCCACAGGAACTCGCGGACCGCGAAGCGGTAGCGGTCGGTGGACGCCAGCGTCACCGTGTCGCCCTCGATCTCGATGCGCACACCGGTGAGCACCGGCAGGGTGTCGTCCCGGCCCGCGGCGATGGCAACCTGCTGCACGGCGGAGGCGAACACCTCGCCGGGGACCGTGCCGGTGGCGTTCGGCATCTGCGGGAGCGCCGGGTACTCCTCCACCGGCAGGGTGTGGAGGGTGAAGCGCGAGGAACCGCAGACCACCGTCGCCCGTACACCGTCTGTGGAAATCTCCACCGGCCGGTTGGGCAGCGCGCGGGAGATGTCGGCGAGCAGCCGGCCGGAGACCAGGACGGTGCCCTCCTCCTCGACCTCGGCGTCCACCGACACCCGGGCGGAGACCTCGTAGTCGAAGCTGGACAGGCTCAGCTGGCCGTCCTCCGCCTTGAGCAGCAGGCCGGCGAGAACAGGCGCCGGCGGACGGGCCGGGAGGCTGCGTGCCGCCCAGGCCACTGCCTCCGCGAGTACGTCGCGTTCCACCCGGATCTTCACCGTAAGCCGCCTCCTGTGTTGCTGCTGAGTCCTCCGACTCGGTGTCACCGCCCACTGTGACGGGAGGAGCACCGGGGACCAGTCTGACGCACGCCACTGACAGCAGGTGCCCGTCGGGGTCAAGTCGCTCCGAGGGACGGCCGGACTCGAGAGGGCGAGTTGTGCACAGGCCCCGCTTCGAAACGGATTCCGCTCTCTTACTGGTTGGGAGTAGTAGTAGGGCCTGTGGATACGGTGGATAACCCTGTTTGCCCAGCTCAGAGCAGGAATTTTGTCCACGGACCCTGTGGGTGACACCGGTGGACAACTCGGCGACTCTGTGGAGAACAGAAAGTTCTGCACACCTCGCCCACAGCCTGAGTGGAGTTCTCCCCAGCTGCGTCCCCAGGTTTACCCAAGTTTCCCACACCCCAATCCGGCAGCTTCGTGTGACGGCTTTCACTCGACGCGGTGACCGGGGGTGCCGGGTTGCCGAACAGTGGACAACCATGTGGAGAAGCCAACGATCATTGGGGACAACTGACCGCGTCCTGTGGGTTGCCCGTGGACAACTTCATGCACAGCCTGTGGATCACGACTTCGTCCACAGCCTGTGGAAATCGTTCGTCCACGATTCCACACCCCGCTGAGCTGGGCAGACGGGTTTCGGGGCGGATGCCTGTGGACACAGCTCGGGACAACTTCGCGGTCCCCAGGATGTGGACGGAAGAAAGTCACCGAATCTGTGGAGAGAGGCCGTAACCAGGCAGTTAATCGAACAGCGGGACAGGGCGGGGCGCGTCGGCAGATGTCGCCGCACGGGAGCAGGGGGCCGTCCAGGAGGCCGCGCGAGGGCGTTCGGGGCTCTGCCGGGGCAGGTCGTCCGGCGGTGCCCGGGGCCTGGCCGGGGAGCCCGTGCTCGGCCCGGACGGCGGCGATCCGGGTCCGTGCCCGGCGTGGTGGAAGAGCCCTGCACGCGGATGGGGAGCCCGTAGGAGCCCTGCATGCGGGTATGGGGAGCCTGTCCGGCCGGCGGGCCCTTGTGCCCGGCCGTGGGGCCCCGCACCCGGCCAGGGGGCATGGTGGGGCCCGTGTACGACGGTGGGGCGCCCCGGAACCGTTGGTCCGGAGGGCGCCCCACAGATGCCCGTACGGGGTGTGCTCAGCCGTTCTTGATGCGGTTGGTCAGCTCGGTGACCTGGTTGTAGATGGAACGCCGTTCGGCCATCAGCGCGCGGATCTTGCGGTCGGCGTGCATGACGGTCGTGTGGTCGCGGCCGCCGAACTGCGCGCCGATCTTCGGCAGCGACAGGTCGGTCAGCTCACGGCACAGGTACATGGCGATCTGGCGTGCCGTGACCAGGGCGCGGCCGCGGGAGGTGCCGCACAGGTCCTCGACCGTGAGTCCGAAGTAGTCGGCCGTGGCCGCCATGATGGCCGTCGCCGTGATCTCCGGTGCGCTGTCCTCGCCGCCGGGGATGAGGTCCTTGAGGACGATCTCGGTCAGGCCCAGGTCCACGGGCTGCCGGTTGAGCGAGGCGAACGCCGTGACCCGGATCAGCGCGCCCTCCAGCTCGCGGATGTTGCGCGAGATCCGGGAGGCGATGAACTCCAGCACCTCCGGCGGGGCGTTGAGCTGCTCCTGCACCGCCTTCTTGCGCAGGATCGCGATACGCGTCTCCAGCTCGGGCGGCTGGACGTCGGTGGTCAGGCCCCACTCGAAGCGGTTGCGCAGCCGGTCCTCCAGCGTGACCAGCTGCCGGGGCGGCCGGTCGGAGGAGAGCACGATCTGCTTGTTGGCGTTGTGGAGGGTGTTGAAGGTGTGGAAGAACTCCTCCTGCGTCGACTCCTTGTCCGCGAGGAACTGGATGTCGTCGACGAGCAGGATGTCCATCTCGCGGTAGCGCTTGCGGAAGCTGTCGCCCTTGCCGTCGCGGATGGAGTTGATGAACTCGTTGGTGAACTCCTCCGAGCTGACGTACCGCACGCGGGTGCCCGGGTAGAGGCTGCGCGCGTAGTGCCCGATCGCGTGCAGCAGGTGCGTCTTGCCGAGCCCCGACTCGCCGTAGATGAACAGCGGGTTGTAGGCCTTGGCCGGTGCCTCGGCGACGGCGACCGCGGCGGCGTGCGCGAAGCGGTTGGACGCGCCGATGACGAACGTGTCGAAGAGGTACTTGGGGTTCAGCCGTGCGGTCGGCTCGCCCGGCCCGTGGCCCTGGGCCGTCTGGCCGGTGGTGGAGCCGGTGCCGCCGACGCCGGCTCCGGCGGGAGCGGAACCGGCTGGTCCGCCGCGGTGCGGGGGGCCGGCGCCGGCCGGCGGCTCGGGCAGTTCCCGGCGGCCGGTGTCGCGCTGGTCGTAGTCGCGCTGGTCGTAGTCGGGGCGTGACGGGTCGTACGGGGGGCGTCCCATCGGCCGGGGACGGTACTCCTGGGCCGGGTAGGGCTCGTGCGGGCCGGTGTACGAGTCGTTCGACGATCCGTATCCGTCCTGGGTGCCGTAGGCGTCCTGGGAGCGGTACTGGTCGCGGGTGCCGTACGGCTCCTGGGCGGGCGAGGCGTAGGGGTCGCGCTCCGGGAAGCCGAGCCGCTGCTGCTGCCAGCCGTAGTCGTCCTGGGCGGGGCGCGGCCAGGCGCCGGGCTCGGGGCGCTGGTGATCGCCGTACTCCGAGGGGTACGCGGGGCGGGCGACCGGCAGCTGGTCCTGGCCGTCCGTCTGCTGGGGGCCGGCGGTGCGCGGGGGCATCTGGTCGCCGGAACCGCCGTGCTGGTCGGCGCGGCCGGACCGGTCGGTGCGTTCGGTGCGGTCCGGGCGGTCGGCCCGGTGGGGGTCGGTGCGGTCGGGCCGCTCGGAGCGGTGGGAGTCGGCCCGGTGGCGTCCGTAGGTCTCGTAGCCGCCCTGGCCGGTGGGCAGTTCCTGTTCCTCGTAGCGCGGCGCCGGCGCCGGGGGCGCGGGGTGCGGGGTCTCGCCGACGGAGCTGTCGACGGTGATCGCGATGCGGATGGGGCGTCCGCACTCGCGGCTCAGCGTCTCGCTCACGACCGGGGCGAGGCGTCCCTCGAGGACGCTCTTGGCGAACTCGTTCGGTACCGCGAGCAGGGCCGTGTCCGCGACCAGCGCGAGCGGCTGGCAGCGCAGGATCCACTGCTCGTCCTTGGCCTCGACGCCTTGCCCGCGGCCTTCCCCGAGGAGGTGGTCCAGTACGCGTGGCCACACTGCGGCAAGATCGGCAGGTACGTCAGCCACAGGGCACGCTCTCTCACGGGGTCCCACGAACGTGTGGTTCGGGACGGGTCGGGATGTAAACGGGGGACAGGGAACGAATGGGAGTCCGCCCACGGTAGTCAGCGCGGCGGGTACCGTTCAAGTTGTTGTCCCCAGGCTGTGGACAAGTCTGGGCCGTCACGACGCGGTTTGACCGGATGGCCCAGCCGCGCGTACCGTAACCAGGTCGAGTTGTCGATGGCTGCTGCCGCCTGCCTCCGAAGGGCACAGATCGCGTCAAGGTGATCGGTCAAGCGGTGCACACGGGCGTAACTGCGAGCTACTCGTGGGCGCACGGTGACAGCCAAGACGGCACCCCGCCACTACCGATTCTTTCTGGAGCCCCCGAGTGAGCAAGCGCACCTTCCAGCCGAACAACCGTCGTCGCGCGAAGACCCACGGCTTCCGGCTGCGTATGCGCACCCGTGCCGGCCGCGCGATTCTCGCGTCCCGCCGTAGCAAGGGTCGCGCCCGCCTGTCCGCCTGATCCCGATCAGGTCATGACGTCGTGCTGCCCACCGAGAACCGGCTGAGGCGGCGCGAGGACTTCGCGACCGCGGTACGACGAGGGCGTCGAGCCGGACGCCCGCTACTCGTCGTCCACCTTCGTAGCGGTGCCACGGACCCGCACGCGCCTGGGGAGAGCGCTCCCCCGACGCGTGCGGGTTTCGTCGTGAGCAAGGCAGTGGGTGGCGCGGTCGTGCGCAACACGGTGAAGCGCAGGCTTCGTCATCTGATGCGCGACCGGGTCGCACTGCTGCCCCCCGGTAGCCTGGTAGTCGTACGAGCGCTACCCGGAGCGGGCGACGCCGATCACGCACAGCTGGCCCGAGACCTGGATGCCGCCCTTCAACGACTGCTGGGAGGGGGCGCGCGATGAAGTACCCACTGCTGGCTCTCATCAAGCTGTACCAGTGGACCATCAGCCCGTTGCTCGGGCCGGTGTGCAAGTACTACCCGTCGTGTTCCCACTACGGCTACACGGCCATCGACCGGCACGGCGCGGTCAAGGGAACGGCGCTGACCGCCTGGCGGATTCTGCGGTGCAACCCGTGGTCGCTGGGCGGGGTGGACCACGTTCCTCCGCGCAAGCGTCCGCGGTGGCACGAAATGCTGCGTGCCGCCTGGCGTGCGCGCAAGGGCGGGCCCTCCGCCGCTGAGCCGGTCACCGACGGAAACCTTCCGCCGGGTCCGGCCGCGAAGACCTCGTCCCATGCCCAAGGAGCATGATTAGTGGACACGATTGCCAGCTTCTTCAGTTTCATCACCTGGCCCGTCTCCTGGGTCATCGTCCAGTTCCACAGGGTGTACGGGGCGATCTTCGGGGCTGACACCGGGTGGGCCTGGGGCCTGTCCATCGTGTCCCTGGTGGTTCTGATCCGCATCTGCCTGATCCCGCTCTTCGTGAAGCAGATCAAGGCGACGCGTGCGATGCAGACGCTCCAGCCGGAGATGAAGAAGATCCAGGAGCGCTACAAGAACGACAAGCAGCGTCAGTCCGAAGAGATGATGAAGCTGTACAAGGAGTCGGGTACCAATCCGCTCTCCTCGTGCCTTCCCATCCTGGCGCAGTCCCCGTTCTTCTTCGCCCTCTACCACGTGCTGAGCGCCATCGCGACCGGCAAGACGATCGGTGTCATCAACGAGCCGCTGCTGGCCAGCGCCCGTCATGCCCACATCGTCGGTGCCCCGCTGGCCGCGAAGTTCACGGACAGCGCCGACAAGGTCGCCCAGCTCGGTGCCACGCTGACGGACGTCCGCGTCGTCACCGCGGTCATGATCGTCCTGATGTCGGCGTCGCAGTTCTACACGCAGCGCCAGCTGATGACGAAGAACGTCGACACCACGGTGAAGACGCCGTTCATGCAGCAGCAGAAGATGCTGATGTACGTCTTCCCGGTCATGTTCGCCGTCTTCGGCATCAACTTCCCGGTCGGTGTCCTCGTCTACTGGCTGACCACCAACGTGTGGACCATGGGCCAGCAGATGTACGTCATCCACAACAACCCGACCCCGGGTTCCAAGGCCCAGGCCGCCTACCTGGAGCGTCTGTACAAGCACGTCACGCACCACGGCAAGACCCGCAACCGGCGTGAGAAGGCCATCGTCAAGGCGATCGTCTCCAAGGGCCGCGACCGCAACGAGTTCGAGCGCAAGTTCATCAACGGTCTGACCAAGGCGGGCCTGGCGGCCCAGTCCGACGGCACCGTGGTCAAGGGCGAGGGCGCCGTCGTCGTGCAGACCGAGGACGGTACGGCCACCACCACGGCCGCCGCCGCTCCCCGGCGCCAGCAGCCCAAGCGGCAGACCAAGTCCCAGCGCCAGGGTGGTGCCAAGGTGGCCGGCGCCGATGACACCGAGCAGTCCCCGTCGCTGACCAAGTCCGAGCCCGAGATCCAGGCTGAGACGAAGACCGACGTGCCGCAGGACACCTCGCCCGCTGCTGCCAAGAAGCCTGGCCCCAAGCCGGGCAACGGCTCCCGCAGCAAGGCCCAGTCCGGCCAGCGCAAGGGCCCGCAGCGGCCCAAGTCCCCGTCCAAGAAGTAAGAAGGAGCCCATCCCGTGACGGAAGGCACCACCTCCGCCGCTGCCGAGGGCGCAGACGCCCTGACCCGCCTGGAGCAGGAGGGCGAGATCGCGGCGGACTACCTCGAGGGTCTGCTGGACATCGCCGACCTCGACGGTGACATCGACATGGACGTCGAGGCCGACCGCGCCTCTGTCTCGATCATCAGCGACGCGGGCAGCCGGGAGCTGCAGAAGCTGGTCGGACGGGACGGCGAGGTGCTGGAGGCGCTGCAGGAGCTGACGCGCCTGGCCGTGCACCGGGAGACCGGTGACCGCAGCCGGCTGATGCTGGACATCGCGGGCTACCGTGCCAAGAAGCGCACCGAGCTGTCCGAGCTGGGTGCGAAGGCCGCGGCGGAGGCCAAGAGCAGCGGTGAACCCGTGAAGATGAAGCCGATGAGCCCGTTCGAGCGCAAGGTCGTGCACGACGCGGTCAAGGCCGCCGGACTGCGCAGCGAGTCCGAGGGCGAGGAGCCGCAGCGCTTCGTCGTCGTACTCCCCGCCTGAGCGGTCCCACGTTCCACCGGCCCCGTCTGCCCGCAGGCGGGGCCGTACTTTGTCAGCCTGGTAGTTCTGGTGGTCGGCGCTGATCGCGCTGATGCGGTACGGAAGGACGGTCCCCGTGACGGAGGCAGCGGAGCTCCCCCCTGCGCCCGAGCAGGCACGTGACGTATTCGGTGATCGCTTCGCGGATGCGGTCCGGTACGCCGAGCTGCTGGCCGAGGCAGGAGTGCAGCGAGGGCTCATCGGTCCGCGGGAGGTGCCCCGTCTGTGGGAGCGCCACCTGCTGAACTGCGCGGTGCTCTCCGAGGTCGTCCCCGACGGGGTGACCGTGTGCGACGTCGGCTCGGGTGCCGGTCTGCCGGGCATCCCCCTGGCACTGGTCCGGGAGGACCTCAAGATCACACTGCTGGAGCCGCTGCTGCGCCGCACCAACTTCCTCACCGAGGTCGTCGAGCTTCTGGGGCTCGACCATGTCACCGTCGTCCGGGGACGTGCCGAGGAAGTGATGGGCAAGCTGCAGCCGGTCCATGTGGTCACGGCCCGCGCGGTGGCCCCGCTGGACCGTCTGGCCACCTGGGGCATTCCGCTGCTGCGCCCGTACGGCGAGATGCTCGCTCTCAAGGGGGACACGGCGGAGGAAGAGCTGAAGAGCGCGGGCACCGCGCTGAGCAAGCTCGGTGCGGTGGAGACCTCCATCCTTCAGGTGGGTGAGGGGGTCGTGGACCCGTTGTCCACCGTGGTCCGGGTGGAGGTCGGGGAGAGCCCGGGCGGTGTGCGCTTCGCGGCCAAGCGTGCCAAGGCGGCCCGGACGGGGCGGGTCCGCCGGAGGCGGTGAGCCGTTCACTCCGCCGGGTCGACTGCGCCGGGGGGACCCTGCCGACCGGTGCGCGGCGGAGTGTCGCTCACAAAAAGGGCGAATTGTTGTCATCGTGTTTCACGTGAAACGTCGCTCACTGCTGCACGGGATCATCAACCGTGGCCGCGTCGCGGCCCAACCGCGTGACCGCAAGCCTCTCGGTTCACTCGGAGAGGGCACAGAGTTGTCCACAGAGGCGGATTTCTCCACAGAACGCCAGGCCTCACTGGTTCGCCACCCCGATGGCATGGGAGGCTCTGCTTATCCCGAGCCTGAAGTCGAGGAGAGTGAATCCTTGCGGTCCGACGCCAACATCGCGGGACCGATGACCGATCCGGTCCCCGGTCCCCGTACCGAGTCGACGGGGGAGAATGTTTCACGTGAAACACCGCCCCCGATGGACGACACTCCCATCGGTCGTGCTGCCCAACTGGCGGTCGAGGCTCTAGGCCGCGCCGGCGAGGGTCTGCCGCGCCCGGAACAGACCCGCGTCATCGTGGTCGCCAACCAGAAGGGCGGGGTCGGCAAGACGACGACGACCGTCAATCTTGCCGCTTCGCTGGCTCTGCACGGCGGCCGTGTTCTGGTGATCGACCTCGACCCGCAGGGAAACGCCTCCACGGCGCTGGGTATCGACCATCACGCCGAAGTGCCGTCCATCTACGACGTGCTGGTGGAGAGCAAGCCGCTGGCAGAGGTGGTCCAGCCCGTTCCTGATGTCGAGGGTCTCTTCTGCGCCCCCGCCACGATCGATCTCGCCGGTGCGGAGATCGAGCTGGTGTCCCTGGTGGCCCGGGAGAGCCGGCTGGAACGAGCGATCCAGGCCTACGAACAGCCGCTGGACTACATCCTCATCGACTGCCCGCCCTCGCTCGGCCTGCTGACGGTCAACGCCCTGGTCGCCGGCCAGGAGGTGCTCATCCCGATCCAGTGCGAGTACTACGCGCTGGAGGGGCTGGGGCAGCTGCTGCGCAACGTCGACCTGGTGCGCGGCCATCTGAACCCCACGCTGCACGTGTCGACCATCCTGCTCACCATGTACGACGGCCGCACGCGTCTCGCCTCCCAGGTCGCGGAAGAGGTGCGCAGCCACTTCGGTGACGAGGTGCTGCGGACGAGCATCCCCCGCTCCGTCCGTATCTCCGAGGCCCCCAGTTACGGGCAGACGGTGCTGACCTACGATCCAGGATCGAGCGGTGCCCTCTCCTACCTCGAGGCGGCACGAGAAATCGCATTGAAGGGTGTCGGTGTCAGCTATGACGCCACGCACGCCCACGTCGGCGCACAGAGCGACCCGAGCATGGTGGAGGGGATCCAGTGAGTGAGCGACGGAGGCCTGGGCTGGGGCGAGGTCTCGGAGCCCTGATCCCGGCCGCTCCGACGGAGAGGACCCCTGTGCCGGGCCCGGTGGGTGGTCCCGGCCAGGTCCTGACGTCCGAGCGCGGCGTGGCCGCGGCGAAGGTGGCGATGCTGCCCCCGCCGCCGATGGGCGCCCATTTCGCGGAAGTCCCGCTGGACTTCATCACGCCCAACCCCCGCCAGCCCCGTGAGGTTTTCGACGACGAGGCGCTGGCCGAGCTGGTCACCTCCATCAAGGAGGTCGGGCTCCTCCAGCCGGTGGTCGTCCGGCAGGTCGGCGCCGAGCGCTACGAGCTGATCATGGGCGAGCGGCGCTGGCGGGCCTGCCGCAAGGCCGGCCTGGACGCCATCCCCGCGATCGTGCGGGCCACGGACGACGAGAAGCTCCTGCTGGACGCCCTGCTGGAGAACCTCCACCGGGCCCAGCTCAACCCGCTGGAAGAGGCAGCCGCCTACGACCAGCTGCTGAAGGACTTCAACTGCACCCATGACCAGCTGGCCGACAGGATCGGACGTTCCCGGCCCCAGGTCTCCAACACCCTGCGGCTGCTGAAGCTGTCGCCGGCGGTGCAGCGCCGGGTCGCCGCCGGAGTGCTGTCCGCCGGACACGCGCGGGCGCTGCTGTCGGTGGAGGACTCCGAGGAGCAGGACCGGCTCGCCCACCGGATCGTGGCCGAGGGGCTCTCCGTGCGTGCCGTCGAGGAGATCGTGACGCTCATGGGGTCGCGGCCGCAGGCGTCACCGCGATCCAAGGGTCCCCGTGCCGGAACCAGGGTCTCTCCCGCCCTCTCCGACCTCGCGACCCGGCTGTCCGACCGCTTCGAGACCCGGGTGAAGGTCGACCTGGGACAGAAGAAGGGCAAGATCACCGTGGAGTTCGCTTCCATGGAGGATCTGGAGCGCATTCTCGGCACGCTGGCTCCCGGCGAGGGCCGGGTGCTGCAGAAGGGGTTGCTGGAGAGCGACCCGGCGCAGGCCGAGAGCGACGCCTGACCCCTCCGCGGGGTGCGGGCGGGCCAGAGGCTCAGCAGTGGCGGGCCGTGAACCGGAGGATCACCGGTTCACGGCCCGCCTTTGCTTGTCCTCGGTGTCCGCGGGATCACATCGTGGATACGATGCTTGCGGGTATGACGCATCCACCCGACGGCACGTCCGTGAGGGACGGCCGCTCGTGACGCTGCGGGCGTAGGAAGCGAGGATCAGCCTTCATGGGCCGTAGGCTCCTGCCGCTCACGCTGGACAACCTCCATGACCTTCCTCAGCGCTGCCGTGCGTGCGTCTTCTGGGAACTGGACCCGGTCAGCGGCGAGGACGCGGTGAGGGCGGGCACCTCTGCCGTGGAGAAGGAGGCGTGGATCTCCGCGGTCCTGCTGGACTGGGGCTCGTGCGGACGCGTCGTCTACGTCGACGACGTACCGGTCGGCTTCGTGCTCTACGCTCCCCCCGCTTATGTGCCCCGCTCCACGGCCTTCCCCACGAGCCCGGTCTCACCGGACGCGGTCCAGTTGATGACAGGCCTCGTTCTGCCCGGCTATCAGGGGCAGGGGCTGGGGCGTGTGCTGGTCCAGACGGTCGCCAAAGATCTCCTGCGGCGCGGCTTCAAGGCCATCGAGGCCTTCGGTGACGCCCGCTGGAAGGAACCCGCCTGTGTGCTGCCGGCGGAGCATCTGCTGGCGGTGGGATTCAAGACGGTCCGGCACCATCCCGCTCATCCCCGGCTCCGCCTGGAGCTGAGATCGACCCTCTCCTGGAAGGAAGACGTGGAGATGGCGCTCGACCGGCTGCTCGGAGCGGTGCAGAAGGAGCCCGTGCTCCGCCCCCTGTGATCCCTCAGCAGCCGTCGGCAAGTCTTCTGTACGCCGAATGGGCCGGCCCATCAGGGCCGGCCCATTCGTGTTTCACGTGAAACATCGCGCCGTCGGTTCACGACGGCAGGCGTCACTCGGCGATGAAGTCCTCCAGGTCGCGCACGATCGCGGCCTTCGGCTTCGCGCCGACGATGGTCTTGGCGACCTCGCCGTTCTGGTAGACGTTCAGCGTCGGGATCGACATGACCCCGTACTTGGCGGCCGTGCCCGGGTTCTCGTCGATGTTGAGCTTGACGATCTCGATCTTGTCGCCGTACTCGGCCGCGATGGCCTCGAGGGACGGGGCGATCTGGCGGCAGGGACCGCACCAGGCGGCCCAGAAGTCCACCAGGACGGGCTTGTCGCTCTTCAGGACGTCCTGCTCGAAGGAGGCGTCGGTCACTTGCTTCAGGGTGCCGGCCACGGCGGGCTCCTTAGTTTCTTCGTGTACGTGCGGTGGGGCGGGCGGGGATTCAGACAGTGGTCTTCTCGGGCTCGGCCTTCTGCTCGTTGTCCGCGAGGGCGGCGAGGAACCGCTCGGCGTCGAGGGCGGCGGAGCAGCCGGTGCCGGCGGCGGTGATGGCCTGGCGGTAGGTGTGGTCGACGACGTCACCGGCCCCGAACACACCGGTCAGGTTGGTGCGCGTGGAGGGCGAGTCGACCTTCAGGTAGCCCTCTTCGTCCAGGTCGAGCTGTCCCTTGAACAGCTCGGTCCGCGGGTCGTGGCCGATCGCGATGAACAGCCCCGTCACCGGCAGGTCCGACAGCTCACCGGTCTTCACGTTGCGCAGCTTCAGGCCGGAGAGCTTCTGCTCGCCCTGGACCTCGGCGACCTCGCTGTCCCAGACGAACTTGATCTTCGGGTCGGCGAAGGCGCGCTCCTGCATCGCCTTGGAGGCGCGCAGGGTGTCCCGGCGGTGGACGATCGTCACGGACTTGGCGAACCGCGAGAGGAAGGTGGCCTCCTCCATCGCGGTGTCACCGCCACCGATCACGGCGATGTCCTGATCCTTGAAGAAGAAGCCGTCGCAGGTGGCACACCACGAGACGCCGCGGCCCGAGAGGGCGTCCTCGTTCGGCAGACCGAGCTTGCGGTGCTGGGAGCCGGTGGTGACGATGACGGCCTTCGCCCGGTGCACCGTGCCCGAGGTGTCCGTGACGGTCTTGATCTCACCGGTGAGGTCCACGGAGACGATGTCGTCCGGCACCAGCTCGGCGCCGAAACGCTCGGCCTGGGCCCGCATGTTGTCCATGAGGTCGGGGCCCATGATGCCGTCGCGGAAGCCCGGGAAGTTCTCCACCTCGGTGGTGTTCATCAGCGCACCACCCGCGGTGACGGCACCCTCGAACACCAGCGGCTTCAGCGACGCGCGCGCGGTGTAGAGGGCCGCTGTGTAGCCTGCGGGCCCGGAGCCGATGATGATCACGTTGCGGACGTCGCTCACGGCTAGATTCCTCGTCTCTGGACTGTGTCCTACGGCCGGTGGAGCTTCTCTCGGTGCTCTCACCCCACCCAACGGATCCTACGGGGCGTGCATTCCCGGTGTCCCCGGGCACACGGGGGCGCCCTGGCACAGGGGAACCGCACCGCCCGAGAACCCGGTGACCGCCCCCGGGCCGTGCCCGGGAAGTGATGCTCAGGAACGCGTGTAGGGATGGGACAGCAGCACCCTGGCCGCGCTGGAAGGGTCCTGGACACAGGAGGCGTCCACGACATAGGCCGTGACCTGGGAAACGGGACCGGCAGGGTCGGACAGCACCACGAGGTAGGCGTCCTTGCCGTCGTAGGTGCCGGACTGGGCGGCCAGGGGGGTGCCGGGGCTGTGGATGCCCTGCCGGACGCAGGAGGGGACCGGGACGGTCGGGTCGCTCTTCAGCGTGTTCGGCTGCCCGGGTCCGGTTCCGGTTCCGGTGTCCGCACCGGTGCCGGTGTCCGCCCCCGTCTCGGCGTTCGCGCCGAAACTGTGCGGGGCACGGGCCGTGCTCTGCGTCTGCGGCGCCTTGTCGAGGAGGTGGCTCACCTGGCTCTCGAGGCTCCCCGAGGAGAAGGTCTGTGTGGATGCGCTCGGCCGGGCCTGAACGGCGGCGTCGGAGCCCGTGCCGTCGCGCTGGGACCCCAGGACCACGGTGGCGACACCCAGGGCGGCAACGGTGCAGGCGGCGCCCAGAGCGGCGATCCCGCGACGCACACGGCGTGGGCGGGGCTTGCGGCCCGGTCCCGTGCGCGCGCTCCGGACGTTGCCTGCGGGGCGGTCCGTCGTCGATGTTTCACGTGAAACATGACTCCGGTCCTCGCCCCCGTCGACGCGTGGCTCCTCCTCCGCTCCGGCGGCCGCGGACGGGAGGAAGGCAGGGGAGGGCTCCGCGGCGAGAGCTGCGTCGATACGGTCCGCGATGTCGCCCGGCATCCTCTGCGGGGCAGGGAATGTGCCGAGGAGTTCCCGGATCTCCTCCAGCGAGGTCCGGACCTCGGCGCATGATCCGCACGCGACCAGATGCCGGCGCAGTTCCTCCGCCCGGGAAGGAGCGAGCAGTCCTTCGGTGAGGTCGGAGATCTCCGAGACGTCCGGGTGCCCGGCCGTGTCCGTCGTGGATGTCACGCTCGCCCACCTCCGCCCTTCACAGCCGCTGAATCGCCTGGTCCCGTGTGCCGCACGTCCCCGCCCGGAGGACCCGCTGCCGGTGGGACGGATGCCCGCTGCGTCCGGTTCCGTCCGGCCTCCGGTTCCGTGTCGCCCCCGGAGCCGTCCGGCCGGAGATGGGTGAGCAGGGGCAGGAGTCTGGCTCTGCCCCGGGCGCAACGGCTCTTCACCGTCCCCACCGGGACGTCGAGGATCCGGGCGGCCTCGGCGACGGGGTAGCCCTGCATGTCCACGAGCACCAGAGCGGCCCGCTGGTCGGCGGGGAGCGTACCGAGCGCCTCGACGAGCTGCCGGTGCACGTCGTTCCTCTCGGCGGGGGCGGACGCCGACTCGTGCGGCTCCAGCAGGTGCTCCAGGCGCTCGGTGTCGTTGACCGGTGAGGTCTTGCGCGAGGCCGCCTTGCGGACCCGGTCCAGGCAGGCGTTCACCGTGATCCGGTGCAGCCAGGTGGTGACGGCCGACTGCCCGCGGAAGGTGTGGGCGGCGCGGTAGGCGGAGACCAAGGCGTCCTGCACGGCGTCGGCGGCCTCCTCGCGGTCGCCCAGTGTGCGCAGGGCGACCGCCCAGAGGCGGTCACGGTGACGCCGTACGAGTTCGCCGAAGGCGTTCCGGTCGCCGTCCACGTGACGGGACAGGAGGTCCTGGTCGCTTACGTCGCGGTAGGCGCTGTCGTCCGCCATCGGACCCCCTCCCCCTCGGTGGGACGTCAGCCCGTGAACTTCACTTCGGTGACGGCCTGCTTGTAGCCGGCGTTGCTGTACGTACTCGCGTCGGCGCCCGAGTACGGCACGGCGGTGAGCCAGACGAGGACGTACCGGGACTTCACCGGCTTGGCGGGCTTCACGGTGGCGGTTGCACCGCTGGTGGTGGCCTCCCCGATCTTCTGCATCGAGTCCAGGGACGCCGGGGCCAGGGAGTCGGCGGCGTACAACTGGACCGTGGTGTGGTCACCGCTGTACAGCAGGCTCACGGACGCCTTGCCGAGGTCGTGCGCCGAGCCGAGGTCGTAGACGATGCCCACGCCCGGTTTGAAGGGCGCGAGGGGCGGCCCCTCCACGAAGGTGCTCGTCTTCCAGTACGTCGACGGGTTGCCGTCGTACGTCTTGCCGACATCACCGGGGTGCTGGGCGTCCCCCTTGGCGACGAACTCCTGCGCCTCCTGGATCGGGATCGGCCGCAGCGGCTTCGGCTGCTGGTCCTTCTTGTCGTTGCCGTCCTGCGTCTGCGTCTGGCTGTCCTTGGTGGACTTGCCGTCCCGGTCCATCAGGGCGTCCGCGAGCTGCCAACTGCCCAGGCCCAGCGCGGCGATGAGGAGGGCCGAGACGGCCCATTTCAGGGCCTTGCCGGTCCGGCTCTGCAACGGGGGCGGCGGGGCGTGCACCGGCTGTGTGATGCCGGGGTGCGGTGCCGGCCGGCCGTACGTGCCCTGCTGGTACGACGTGCCCTGGTACTCCGGCGGCGCGGTGAACGAGGGCTCCGGCGGGCGGATCCGCGGCATCTCGCCGATCGCCTTCACCAGTTCCTCCGGCGTGGTGCACGGGGACTCGTGCCGCGAGGCGGTGGCGCCGTCGTTGGCGAGCGCGCGCATGGCCAGCTCGGACAGACCGCGGTGGACCCCGGCGCGCACCTGGTCCGGCGGGATGAGCCCGACGTCCTTGGGCAGACCGGACAGGCCGTAGGCGTCGTTCTCGTACGGCCAGCGCTGGGTGAGGGCCGCGTACAGCAGTGCGCCGATCGCCTCGGTGTCGGAGCGCTGCGGGGTCTCGGAGCTGATGCCGCGCAGCGCGGCGTTCACGGCGAGGCCGCGGATGCGCCACTGCCCGGTGGAGGCGCGCAGGACGGCGTTCGGGTTCAGGCGCAGGTGGGCCAGGCCCTCGCGGTGCGCGACGGCCATCGCGGAGGCGACCTGGCTGACCAACTGGTAGGCGTCGTGCGGCTCCAGCGGTCCGGTGGCCAGGAGGGTGGTCAGCTCGGTGGCGTCGGGGAGCCACTCGTGGACGACGTAGACGAGGTCGTTCTCCTCGACGGCGTCGAGGACCTGGACGAAGCGGGGGTCGCCGAGCAGGGCCGAGGAGCGTGCCGCGGCGAGGACCGAGCGGGCGCGGGAGTGATCGGCGGGCAGGATGTGCACGCCGACGGCACGGCGGAGCTTCTCGTCCACCGCACGCCAGCTGCTGAATCCGTCCAGTCGGGTGACGCACTCCTCGAGGCGGTAGCGTCTGGCGAGTTTGTGGCCGCTGTGCAGTTCGGGCGGTGTGGTCTTGTTCCCGGGACGTTCGGTCCCGCCGTTGCCGTGCGCCTCGTCGATGTCCGTGTCCCGCTCCCGGTTCTGGGCCACCCCGTCGGCCGTGGACTGGTCCGCCTCCGCGGTCAGCGGCTCGTCACCGCTGTTGTCTGCCACGTCGACGGCAGCCGTGCTCCGTTCCGCCACCGTCGCTCCTGCCTCCCCATCCCATCGCGCGCTGTCCGACGCCGAAACCAATTGTGCCCACACTCCGGCGCTATGCACGACACACGGCGGCGGACGATGGTTGTGCGCCTACCCTCGCCTCAACGTCCCAGCCGTCCGCGGACCATGCCGACGAGCGAGTTGAGTTCCTCGATCCGCATGCGGCGGGCCGCCACGAAGAAGATGCCGAGCAGCAGGGCCCCGCCGGCCAGCAGCGCGGCGAACGAGCCGACGACGCCCTGGCCCAGGGTGTGTCCGATCTCGTAGCAGGCCGCGCCGCTGACGAGTGCCGCCGGTACCGCGGCGATGCAGAGCCGGGCGTAGGTCCGCAGGACGCGGGAGCCGTCGAGGTCGCCGCCGAGCCGCTTGCGCAGCCGGCTCCAGGCGACGCCGACGCCGATGGCGTAGGCCAGCCCGTACGCGGCGGACATGCCGATCACGGCCCAGCGGGCCGGGAGCAGGAAGTAACACAGAGCCGAGGCGCCCGCGTTGACCGCGGCCACGATGACCGTGTTGTAGAAGGGCGTCCGGGTGTCCTCGTAGGCGTAGAAGGCGCGCAGGACGACGTACTGGACGGAGTACGGGATGAGGCCGAGGGCGAAGGCCATCAGCATGTAGCCCATGTTGGTGGCTTCCCCGGTGCCCGAGGAGCCGAAGATCAGGGTGCACATCGGGATGCCGAGCGAGACGAAGCCGAAGGCGATCGGCACGATCGCGACGGCTGTGGTGCGCAGGCCCTGGGAGATGTCGTCGCGGACGGCGCCTGCGTCGTTCTCGTGGGCCGAGCGGGAGATCCGCGGCAGCAGGGCGGCCATCAGGGAGACGGTGATGATGGCCTGCGGCAGGCCCCAGATCAGCTGGGCGCTGGCGTAGGCCGCGTAGCCGACGCCGTTCACCGGCGAGCTCTTGCCCGCCGCGGTGGACAGCCGGGTCACGACGACGTTGCCGGCCTGGTTGGCGAGCACGAACAGCAGGGTCCACTTGGCCAGGGCCGCGGCCTTGCCGAGCCCGTGGCCCCGCCAGTCGAAGCGCAGCCGCAGCCGGAAGCCGGTCTCGCGCAGGTACGGGATCATGGCCAGGGCCTGGACGACCAGGCCCAGCAGGACGCCTGCGCCGAGGAGCCGCTGGCCCTCCGGCGGGATGTTCGCCACGCCCATGCCGGAGTGGGCGGCGGTGCCGTACACCCAGATGAACGCGCCGAGCGTCACGATGATGACGATGTTGTTCAGGACCGGGGTCCACATCATCGCGCCGAACTTGCCGCGCGCGTTGAGGACCTGGCCCATCACCACGTGGATGCCCATGAAGAAGATCGAGGGCACGAAGTAGCGGGTGAAGGTGACGCCGACCTCGTTGGCCGCCGGGTCGCCCGCCACCGAGGGGGACAGCAGGCGGATCAGGAGGGGTGCGGCGAGGACCGCGACGACGGTGAGGGCGCCCAGCGCCACCATGACGAGCGTCAGCAGCCGGTTGGCGTAGGCCTCGCCGTTGTCGTCGTCCTCCTTCATGGCCCGGACGAGCTGCGGCACGAAGACCGAGTTGAGGCCGCCGCCGACGGTCAGGACGTAGATCATGGTCGGCAGCTGGTAGGCGATCTGGAAGGTGTCGCCGAGCAGGCCGAGGCCCAGTGCCGAGACGATCATCGCGGAGCGGATGAAGCCCGTGAGCCGGGAGACCAGCGTGCCGGCCGCCATCACGGCGCTCGACTTCAGCAGCCCCGACGCCTTGCCGCCCTTCTTCGCCGCCTGGGCGGGCGGTGGTGCGGCGGCGGGTGCCTCGGCCACTGCCTGGGCGCCGGCCGCCGGGGCGGGGGCGTACGGCCCCGTCGGGCCCTGCCCGGCGGCCGGGGCGGGGGCGGGCACGGAGGGCGGCTCGGCGGGCGGGTAGCCGCCCATGCCCTGCGGGTCCTGCGGAGTCTGGTAGCCCTGCAGGCCGGACGGCTGGTAGCCGTTCGGGTCCGTGGACGGGTAGCCCGCCTGCTGGTCCTGGTAGGCGGGCTGTCCGGGCGCCTGGTAGCCGCCCGGGCGGGGGTCGTAGCCGTACGGCCCCGGGTCCTGCGGGTTCTGGTAGGCGGCCTGCCGGGGGTCCTGGGAGTAGCCGCCCTGCTGCTGGTCGCGGAAGAGGTGGGCGAAGGCGTCCGGCTCGTGCTGCTCCTCGGCGGAGTGGGTGACCAGGTCGTCGACGCCCACGAACTGGGTGGTGCGGGGATCCTCGCCGTAGGGGAGGTACTGGGTGGTGCCCGACGGCTCGGGCGGCGGGGTCTGCGCCCAGACCCGGGGGTCGGGAGCGTAGGGGGAGGGCGGCGGGCTGCCGTACAGCGGCTGCTGCGGTTCGTACGAGCCCGGGGGCGGCGGTGGGTGCGCGGCACGGTCGTACAGCGCCTCGCCGACCGGGTCCTGGGCCGTGAGGTCCTGCGCCCGGTAGGGGTCCTCGGCGTAGGCGTCCTGGAGGTACATGTCGGCCGGAGGCTGCTGCGGCACCTGGCCGTGCTCGGGTGGCGGGGTGCCGGGGTGGCCCGAGCTGCCCGCGGCCCGGCCGCGGTCACCGTCGTACGGCGCGTTCATGGTTACCCCACCTCATCGTCCCGGGCCCTCCGGGCCACGACATCCTCAACGGTCCACTTTCTCACCCGTGCCGGACGGGTCGGCGCTTTCGGATGCGGTGTCCGGTGTCGGGTCACTCGGCTGCTCCCGGTCTTCTCCCGGGGCCCGGCCGCCCGGCTCCTGCGTGAGACGTCGCGCGGGGCCGGCGGGGTTCTCCGGGCCGTCTCCCCCGGGGCGGCCCGCTGTCCGGCCCGGTGTTCCGGGGCCGTCCGGTCCGTCGGAGGCGGCGGCGCCGTCGGGGGCCTGTGCGGGATCCGTCGTGTCCCCGGCGTTATCCGCGCCGCCCCGGGTGTCCTGCGTCTTCCCGGTGTCCTGCGCGTCCTCGGGGTCCTCGGTGTCCTGCTCGTCCGCGGGGTCCTGAGCTTCCCGGGCCGCGGCGCGCTTGCGCTGGGTGTACATGCGGAATCCGGCGAGGACGAGCAGCAGGACGCCGCCGCCGATGACCAGCATGACGGTGGCGGTGACCTCGGTGACCTTCACGTCGAAGGTGACCGGGGCACCGTACTCCTGGCCGTCCTGCGTGTAGAGCTGGGCGACCACCGTGACCGGCCCGTTGGCATTGGCCGACGTGGTGAACTTCACGGACTGGCTGTGTCCGCCGGAGACGGCGATCGGCTGCTCCGCGTACGCGTCGCCGCCGATCTTCAGGCGGGTGGGGTTGGTGGAGGTGAGCCGCAGCACCAGATGGTCGACGTCCTGCACCAGGTTGTTCTGCACGGTCACCGGGATCGTCGCGCTGTGGCCGGAGAGCTTGGTCTCCGACTTGTCGATCAGTTTGACCTCCCCCGAGAGGTCGTCGAGGTAGGCCCGCACACTGTCCCGGAAACTCTCCGCCGCCTTGCCGTGGCCGCGCCAGGACGTGGACATCTCCCGGTTCAGGGCACGTCCGAAGGGCGTCACGACCCGGGACGCGTAGGTGAGGACCACCTTGAAGTTGTCGACCTTGTCCTGCGTCGTGGCGATCTCCGCGAAGGCCGGACGCCGCAGCTCCTGCCGGCGCAGTGAGGAGGGGTAGTCCGAGGACGGCGGGACCTTCGTCGTGGCGCCGGGGTCCGGCTTGGCCTTGGCGGCGGCGGCCAGGTCCTGGGGCTGGGACCAGGTGCCCTGCTGGAGGGCGAGCAGCGCCTGCGCCATGGCCTGGGCCTGGCTGGTGCTGGGCATGCGCTGCGGGGCGACGACGATGCTGCGCTGCTTGCCGGTCTGGCCGTCGAGTTCGAGGCTCTGGGCGAGGAAGCGCTGCACGGCGAGCGTGCTGGCCCCTGCCTGCGACAGGTCGTCCTCGAAGGCGGTCGACAGCCGGGCGTCCGCGACGACCGCCGTGGTGCCCTGGCCGATCGGCCGGGCCGCGGAGGGCGTGTAGGTCAGGCCGTCGGGTTCTTCGAGGCTGTCGCTGCGCGCGATGACCTTGTCGGCACCGGCGGAGGTGGCGACGCGGACGATCGCCGGGTCCACGGCTCCGTCCACCGGCCAGGCGAAGTCCGTGGCCGGTTTGACGTGGAGCACCGTCTCCACCGTGCTGGCGGCGACGTCCGTGGCGTCCTTGAGCTGGCTCAGGGATCCGGAGACGCTGGTGCCCCGGTGGGCGAGCGCGGCCAGGTCGGGGTCGGCGAAGGGCAGCGCCACCACTTCCTTGCCCGCCACCGCCTGCTGCAGTTCGGCGAGCCACTGCTTGGCCACCGCCTGGTGGGTTCCGGCGACGGGGGTGGCGGAGGCGTCCGTGCGGACTAGGTAGTTGCGGGTCATGGCGTCGACGGACGCCAGCAGGTCCGGGTCGATCACCCAGGTGACGTCGAGATCCTTGCCGAGGGCGAGCATCCGCTCCAGCCGGCCGCCGGGGGCGAGGTCCTTGGCCAGGTCGTCGTCGAGGAAGACGGGGGTCTGCAGTTCGCCGGGACCTGTCTCCGCCGTCATGTGGACGGTGGAGACGAGGGGCCACAGGAAGGTCGTCTTCGTCTTCGTGTCCGCCTCGGACGGCTGCCACGGCAGGAACGTGTGCTGGATGCCCAGCACCTGTTCCCACGGCTGGGCCGGCGTCTGCCCGGACAGCGAGACGGAGAACCCGTAGACGCCGTCGGCGCCGAAGTCCAGCTTGGAGGCGGGCACGGAGATGCTGAAGTGCTGGGCGACACCGGGCTGCAGCGCGGCGAACTTCTGCGTGTACTTGCCGCCGAATTCGGAGCCGTCGGCACCGGGTTCGAAGTCGGTGCGCCGGGCGACGGCGTCGATCTCGGAGCGCGTGTCCAGGTGCGGCCCGACCCGCAGCCCGACGTGCGCGTCGGTGACCGCCTGCCTGCTCTTGTTCGTCACGGTGCCCGACACGGTCAGCGTGTCCCCTGCGGAGGGGACGCTGGGACTGAGGGCGTCGAGGGACACCGCCACCGTGCGCGACCCGGAGACCGCCACCGGTGCCTGACGGCCGGAGGCCTGCGCGGCCGGAGCGGCGGAAAACTGGAGCAGCCCGGCCAGCAGGGGTGCTCCGGCGAGCAGTGCACCCGCTCGCCGCAGCCAGCGGCGGGCAGGTGAGGGACTGGTCCCCAGGAAGTCTGCCGCCTCGGCCACGCGCTCGCCCGTCCCTCGTCGTCAGTGGTCGTCGGAATGTGCGTCCACGCATGGTAACGAGACGCGCGGAGCGGAAGTGCCGCGGAGGCGGCCACAAGATCGGCGGGAGACAGGGGTGCGCCCCTTGATATGCGCGTATCCGGGGATGCTGTTCGTTACGTCACGATGGGGCGGTCTTGCGTGGATAGGGCGCGGGTGGCAGAGGACTGCGCGGCCTCGGGTCCGGGGCGGCCCGTCGGGCGGCGGACGGTCCCGGGCGACGGCGGCGCGGCGCGGCCCTTGGGACACGTACCCTCTTCTGTTGTGCCGAACGCCAACGATGACACTCCCCCTGCCCTGAGCCAGGTGCAGCAGCGCGCGGTGAGCGAGCTGCTGCGGGTGGCCCCTGTCGCCGACGACCTCGCGCGCCGCTTCCAGGAGGCCGGGTTCTCCCTCGCCCTGGTCGGCGGCTCCGTCCGGGACGCGCTGCTCGGCCGGCTCGGCAACGACCTGGACTTCACGACGGACGCCCGTCCCGAGGACGTGCTGAAGATCGTGCGGCCGTGGGCCGACGCCGTGTGGGAGGTCGGGATCGCCTTCGGCACGGTGGGTGCGCAGAAGGACGGCTACCAGATCGAGGTGACGACCTACCGGTCGGAGGCGTACGACCGCACCTCGCGCAAGCCCGAGGTGTCGTACGGCGACTCGATCGAGCAGGACCTCGTCCGGCGCGACTTCACCGTGAACGCGATGGCCGTGGCGCTGCCCGAGAAGGTGTTCGTCGACCCGCACGGCGGGCTGGAGGACCTCGCGGCAGGGGTGCTGCGCACGCCGGGCACGCCGGAGGAGTCCTTCTCCGACGACCCGCTGCGCATGATGCGGGCCGCGCGCTTCGCCGCGCAGCTCGACTTCGAGGTCGCTCCCGAGGTCGTCACGGCGATGACGGAGATGGCCGGGCGCATCGAGATCGTCTCCGCCGAGCGGGTGCGTGACGAGCTGAACAAGCTGATCCTGTCCGCGCAGCCGCGCAAGGGACTGACCCTCCTGGTGGACACCGGTCTCGCCGAGCGGGTGCTGCCCGAGCTGCCCGCGCTGCGTCTGGAACGGGACGAGCACCACCGGCACAAGGACGTCTACGACCACACGCTGATCGTCCTGGAACAGGCCATCGCCCTGGAGGAAGGGGGCCCCGACCTCACCCTGCGGCTGGCGGCGCTCCTGCACGACATCGGCAAACCGCGCACGCGCCGTTTCGAGAAGGACGGCCGGGTCTCCTTCCACCACCACGAAGTGGTCGGCGCCAAGATGACCAAGAAGCGCATGACCGCTCTGAAGTACTCCAACGAGCTGGTGAAGGACGTCTCGCGCCTGGTCGAGCTGCACCTGCGCTTCCACGGCTACGGCACCGGTGAGTGGACGGACTCGGCGGTCCGCCGCTACGTGCGCGACGCAGGCCCGCTCCTCGACCGGCTCCACAAGCTGACCCGCTCCGACTGCACCACACGCAACAAACGCAGGGCGGTGGCCCTGTCGCGGGCGTACGACGGTCTGGAGGAGCGCATCGCACAGCTCCAGGAGCAGGAGGAGCTGGACGCGATCCGCCCGGACCTCGACGGCAACCAGATCATGGAGATCCTCGGCGTCGCACCCGGCCCGGCCGTGGGCCGCGCCTACAAGCACATGCTGGAGCTGCGTCTGGAGAACGGCCCGATGGGGCACGACGCCGCTGTCGCCGCTCTGAAGGAGTGGTGGGCTCAGCAGGACTGAACGACCGGGACGCGGGGAGGACACCCGACACAGGGACAGGGGGAGGGCGGTGCGCATGCCCGGCGGAAGGCGCCTCGGGGGTCACCTACTCCCTACGCCGGATC
>NZ_JBEYJA010000011.1:0-193845 GCF_040703815.1 Streptomyces sp. NPDC006743
CGCTTCAGGGACATCCACAGGTAGCGGTTGTCGTACTGGTGCATGTAGCCCGAGACACCCGCGCCGCCGCCCCACCGCCCTGGCGACCCCCGCCCCCCATGGGCCCGTCGCCCTGTCGGCCCGCGGTCACCTAGCCCTGCCGTCACCTCGCCCGGCCGCCCCCGCCGTCATCCCGGCGGGTGCCCGCTGTCCTCCGTACGGAGGCCCGCCGGATGCGGCTCGGTCCGGTTCGAGATCCACTCGGCGCATGAGCAGCGAACCGCCCCCCGGCTCCGAACCGCCCGCCGGCTCCGGACCCCCGCCCTTGCCCGGCGGCCCGCCGCCGCGGCCGGGCGACGGCGCGCAGGGCGGGGACCCGCACCCGGAGGACCCGCGCCCCGGTGACCCGTACACGAGCGGCCCCTCCGGAAGCGGCGGCAGCCCGCACGGCGGCGGCAATCCGTACAGCGGCGGCGGCGACCCGTACGCGAGCGGCCCCTCCGGAAGCGGCGGCGATCCGTACGGTGACGGCAGCCCGGACAGCGGCGACGACCCGTACGGCGGAGGTCGCCACGAAGGCGGAGGTCCGTACGGCGGTGGCCCCCACGAGGGCGGCGGCCCCTACGGCGGCGGCCCCTACGGCGGAGGTTCCCACGAGGGCGGCGGCCCGTACGGCGGCGGCTCCTACGGTGGTGGTGGTCCGTACGGGGACGGCCCGTACGGCGGCGGTCCCTACGGCGGTGGCCCGCCCCCCGGCGGACCCCTCGCCGGCATGCCCCCGCTCGCGGAGAGCGGCAGGCGCACCCTGGCCCGGATCATCGACCTGATCCTGGTGGGCATCGTGGTCTGGGTGGTCACCTGGGCGCTGCGCGTCAACGAGTCGACGATGAAC
Organism: Streptomyces sp. NPDC006743; assembly: GCF_040703815.1. NCBI lineage: Bacteria > Bacillati > Actinomycetota > Actinomycetes > Kitasatosporales > Streptomycetaceae > Streptomyces > Streptomyces sp. NPDC006743. The sequence goes on from NZ_JBEYJA010000011.1 coordinate 872, forward strand.
GCCGACCAGGTCGAGGTGGGCACCTCCATCTGGCAGTCGGTCGTCGGGGTCGTGTTCTACCTGGCCTACGACACCTTCATGACCGCCAGGTCGGGGCAGACGCTGGGCAAGAAGTGGCTGGGCATGCGGGTGGCCGACCTGAGCGACGGATCGACACCGTCCGCCGCCACCGCACTGGGGCGCGCCGCGGTGCTCTGGATCCCGTTCTGGTTCTGCTGCGCCTGTCTGTGGCTCGCGGTCTGCGGCGGCTGGAGCTACTTCGACCGGCCCTACAAGCAGGGCCTGCACGACAAGGCCGCCAAGACGGTGGTGGTCAGTACGGGCACCGGCCGGTGAGCCGGGCCGGCGCGGGCACCGGCCGGTGAGCCGGCGCCGCGTCAGGCGGCCGTCGCCGGACCCTGGCCCGGCTCCGCACCGGCCGAGACGGTCTCCCGCCGCGCCGCCACCCGCGCCTGCCCGTCGGCCGGAGCCGCCGCGGGAGCCGTGACGGCGGCCCCGGAAGCCCCGCTCGCCGCCGCGGCCGAGGCGCGCGCCTTCGGCAGCGGTACCGTCATGGCGACCAGGAGCCCCAGCGCGAGGGCCGCGAGGGCGATGACAGCGATCCCGACGCCCGAACTCGTCTGCGACAGCAGCAGCATGGCGAGCGTCGAGCAGATCACGGTGCAGGAACCGTAGGCGAGCTGTGCGGCGGTCGGACGAGGCATGGCAATCGTGTCCTCGGAAGATTTCGGGGTGCGGCAGCGGGCCGGCCTGGCTTTCCACCGGCTTCCGGGCGTGGTGCCAATCGACTGTAATCCCCTGGATGCCCGGGAGGAACGGCCGGTAAGCGTGACCTAACCCATGGTGCCGGTGCATGGGGGGCGCACGGAGTCACGGCCGCGGCGTGCCCGCCCGTCCCGGTCCCCGTCCGTCCGCAAAGCGAACGCCGTCTCCGCATAGTGCACTTGAACTGTCCAAGTCAAGGTCTGTCTTTTCTCGTAAACCTCTAGTCAAATGTCGTCACTTGACTAACACGCGTTGATCGCGCGCGGACTTTCTCGTGCCTCAGAGACCCCCCTTCCGCGCGCACGGACGCGTCAGGGGAGGACAGCAAGTGACCAGTAGACCCTGGACGTTCAGAGCGGCCGCGATCGGTGTCGCGCTCGCGGCGGCCACCGCCACGTTCTCGACGTTCGCCGTCGCCGAGGCCGCCACCACGGCCGGTTCCGCCACCGTGGACCGGCACGACCCGCAGGCGGCCGGACAGCACGAGCACAACCTCGACGGTCCGCTGAGCAAGACCCAGGAGGCCCAGCGCCAGGAGGCCCTCAGCCAGGTCATCTCCGGCAAGGCCAAGGTCCAGGACCGCAACGGTTCGAAGGTCGTCGGCCTCAAGGGCAAGAAGGGCGACACCAAGTACGTCGAGATGGGCCGGGAGAAGACCGACAAGATCTTCACCATCCTGGTCGAGTTCGGCGACAAGACGGACCCGAAGTACGGAGGCACCCCCGGGCCGCTGCACAACCAGATAGCCGCGCCGGACCGTCAGAAGGACAACTCGACGGCCTGGCAGAAGGACTACGACCAGAAGCACTTCCAGGACCTGTACTTCGGCACCGGCAAGAACACCGAGTCGGTCAAGAAGTACTACGAGAAGCAGTCCTCGGGCCGCTACTCGGTGGACGGCGAGGTCTCGGACTGGGTCAAGGTCCCCTACAACGAGGCCCGTTACGGCTCGAACTACTGCGGATCCACCAACTGCTCCAGCGTGTGGAACGTCGTCAGCGACGGCGTCAACGCCTGGGTGGCGCAGCAGAAGGCGGCCGGCAAGTCGGACGCCGCGATCAAGGCGGACCTGGCCAAGTACGACCAGTGGGACCGCTACGACTACGACGGCGACGGCGACTTCAACGAGCCGGACGGCTACATCGACCACTTCCAGATCGTGCACGCGGGCGAGGACGAGTCCGCGGGCGGCGGCGTCCAGGGCACCGACGCGATCTGGGCGCACCGCTGGTACGCCTACGGCACCGACGCCGGCTCCACCGGCCCCTCGGACAACAAGCTCGGCGGCGCGCAGATCGGTGACACCGGCATCTGGGTCGGCGACTACACCATCCAGCCGGAGAACGGCGGACTCGGCGTCTACGCGCACGAGTACGGCCACGACCTCGGCCTGCCCGACGAGTACGACACCGCCGGCGGCGAGAACTCCACCGGCTTCTGGACGCTGATGTCCTCCGGTTCCTGGCTCGGCCGCGGCGAGGACGCCATCGGCGACCTGCCCGGTGACATGAACGCCTGGGACAAGATGCGGCTCGGCTGGCTGAACTTCGACACCGCCAAGGCGGGCGTGAAGTCCTGGCACAAGCTGGGTGTGTCCGAGTACAACACCAAGTACCGGCAGGCCGTGGTGGTCTCGCTGCCCGACAAGGCGGTCACCACCGAGGTCGTCAAGCCCGCGCAGGGCGCCACCCAGTGGTGGAGCGGCAGCGGCGACGACCTGAAGAACACCCTGACCCGCTCCGTCGACCTCACCGGCAAGAAGTCGGCCGCCCTCTCCCTCGACGGCTGGTACGACATCGAGGCCAACTACGACTTCCTCTACACCGAGGTCTCGACCGACGGCGGCGCCAACTGGACGGCGCTGGACGGCACGGTGGACGGCCAGGCCATTCCGCGTGACGGCAGCGACAAGCCGGCCCTGACCGGTTCGGTCGACGCCTACAAGAAGCTGTCGTACCCGCTGGACGCCTACGCGGGCCAGAAGATCCAGCTCCGCTTCCGCTACCAGACGGACGGCGGCGCCGCGCTCAAGGGCTTCGCGGCCGACGACATCACGCTGACCGCCGACGGCGCGGCGCTCTTCTCGGACAACGCCGAGACCGCCGACCCGGCATGGACGGCGAAGGGCTTCTCCCGCATCGGCGCGTCCTTCACCAAGGACTACGAGCAGTACTACATCGCGGAGAACCGCCAGTACGTCTCGTACGACACCACGCTGAAGACCGGCCCGTACAACTTCGGTTCGGCCAAGCGCCCCGACTGGGTCGAGCACTACCCCTACCAGAACGGCCTGCTGATCTGGAAGTACGACACCTCCCAGGCGGACAACAACACCAGCGTCCACCCGGGCACCGGTCTGATCCTCCCGGTCGACTCGCACCCGACCGCCCTGAAGTGGTCCGACGGCACCCTGATGCGCAACCGCGTCCAGGCCTACGACTCGCCGTTCAGCCGCTTCCGCACCGACGGCATCACCCTGCACAAGGCGGACGTCACCACCCGGATCAAGTCGTCGAAGGGCGTGCCGGTCTTCAACGACCACACCAGCACGTACTACGACCCGGCGAACCCGGCCGGCGGTGTCAAGATCACTGACACCAACACCCGGATCGAGATCACCAAGGAGGCCCACGACGGCTCCACGATCGAGCTCGAAGTCGGCCGCGCGGTGAAGTAAAGGTAAAAAGCACAGGTCAAACGCGTATCGGCGGCAACCCTCTGGCGGGTTGCCGCCGATCGTGTTTAGGTGCCTGCTGTGGCTCTCTTATTGACACCGACCGGAACGGGGATGTGACCGCATGGCCGCAGGAGGTTTCAGCAAGCTGCCGAACGGCACCGTCGTGGTGGCCCTCAACCTGCCCAGCCCCGCCCCCGACGGCCCCGGCGGCGTCCGCGTGCTCGTCCACGCGCACAACCGCGCCCGCGCCCTGACCCGGCTGCGGAACCTGGGCCTGCGCGCCGTCTACCTGCGGGGCAACACCGCCCCGCCCAGCCCCGACGAGATCACCGCGGTCCTGCACCACCCCGACGGCCTGGTCTGGCGCACCTCCCCCGACAACGCTGTCGGCGGCGCTCCCGTCGGCCCGCCGGAGCTGTGGCACCCCATCCGGGCCCTGCTGCGCCGCCGCACGCCCGCGCAGGCGTGAGCCGGAGCCCGCGCGCGGGTCAGGCGACGACGGGCTTGCCCGTCAGCTCGACGCCCGCCCGCCGCAGCTCCTCGAGGGCCCGCTCGGTGCTCTGCGCGGACACCCCGGCGGTGAGGTCCAGCAGGACCTGGGTGCGGAAACCCTCCCGCGCCGCGTCCAGCGCGGTGGCCCGCACACAGTGGTCGGTGGCGATCCCCACCACGTCGACCTCGTCGATCTCCCTGGCCCGCAGCCACTCGGCCAGCGGCACGCCGTTCTCGTCGGCGCCCTCGAAGCCGCTGTAGGCGGCCGAGTACGCGCCCTTGTCGAAGACGGCGTCGATCGCGCCGGAGGCGACGGCGGGCGCGAAGTTGGGGTGGAAGCCCACGCCCTCCGTGCCCGCCACGCAGTGCGCGGGCCAGGAGCGGACGTAGTCGGGGTCGTCCGCGAAGTGCCCGCCGGGGGCGATGTGGTGGTCGCGGGTGGCCACCACGTGCCGGTAACCGGCCGGGGCCTGCCCGATCAGCTCGGTGATCGCGGCGGCCACGTCGGCACCGCCGGCCACCGCGAGGCTGCCCCCCTCGCAGAAGTCGTTCTGCACATCGACGACGATCAAGGCGCGGCGCATGGTGGGTGTCCTTCGGCTGTCGGCGGTCGGGTCGGTCGGTCGTGGGGGCGGGGGTGTACGGGCGCGGGCGCGGGGGCGGGCACGCGCTTCAGAGCTGCGGACGAAAGGGGAGTCCGGTCAGCTCGCGGTGTCCGGTGCGTGCGATCGCAAGGCGCCGGAAGGCCCTTGTGGCGGAGCCACCAGGGCCTTCCGGCGACGCCGCGAGCGTGCGTGCCGGGCGGCGCGAGCCGGGCGCCCCTTTTGTTCGCAGCTCTTAGTTACCCGAGCCCCCGGTGACGTACTCCGTCGGGAGGACGGGTTCCCCGCGCGAGAGCTGGGTGGCCGACAGCGGCAGCCCGGCGCGGGCCGCGACGTGCCGGTCCCGTACGACGTCCAGCGGCTCCCGGCCGACGACCTCGCCGCCCTTGACCAGCTCGACCTGCAACTGCCGGTCGGCCAGGTCGGTGGGCACCTCGCCGGTGCCCACCACCTCGGTCTCCGCGATCCCGTACGCGTCCAGGCGGCGCGCCGCCCACTTGCGGCCGCCGATGGAGGTCTTGCCGCCGCTGGACCTCTTCGCCACCGGCGTCAGCGGGGCGCGCGGGTCGGCGGACTCGGCGCGGGCGACCAGCTTGTAGACCATGGAGCAGGTCGGGTGCCCGGACCCGGTGACCAGCTGGGTGCCGACGCCGTACGCGTCCACGGGCGCGGCGGCGAGCGAGGCGATGGCGTACTCGTCCAGGTCGGAGGTCACGACGATCTTCGTGTCCCGGGCGCCCAGCTCGTCCAGCTGCTGCCGTACCCGGTGCGCGACCAGCAGCAGGTCGCCGGAGTCGATGCGCACCGCGCCCAGCTCGGGCCCGGCCACCTCCACGGCCGTGCGCACGGCCTCGGCGACGTCGTAGGTGTCCACCAGCAGCGTCGTGTCCCGGCCCAGCGACTCCACCTGGGCCTGGAAGGCGTCGCGCTCGTTGTCGTGCAGCAGGGTGAAGGCGTGCGCAGAGGTGCCGACGGTGGGGATGTTGTAGCGGAAGCCGGCGGCCAGGTCGGAGGTGGTGGCGAAGCCGCCGACGTAGGCGGCGCGGGAGGCGGCCACGGCGGCCAGCTCGTGGGTGCGGCGGGCACCCATCTCGATCAGCGGGCGCTCCCCGGCGGCCGAGGCCATCCGTGAGGCGGCGGCGGCGATGGCGGAGTCGTGGTTGAGGATCGACAGGATCACGGTCTCCAGCAGCACGCACTCGCCGAAGGAGCCCTCCACCCGCAGCACCGGCGAGCCGGGGAAGTAGACCTCGCCCTCGGGGTAGCCCCAGATGTCGCCGCTGAAGCGGTAGCCGGCCAGCCACTGGAGGGTCGCCTCGTCCACGACCCGCCGCTCGCGCAGGAAGCCGAGGACGTCGGCGTCGAAGCGGAAGTTCTCCACCGCGTCCAGCACCCGGCCGGTTCCGGCCACGACGCCGTAGCGGCGGCCCTCGGGCAGGCGCCTGGTGAAGACCTCGAAGACACTGCGCCGCCCGGCGGTCCCGGCCCGCAGGGCGGCCTGCAGCATGGTCAGCTCGTAGTGGTCGGTGAAGAGCGCCGTCGAGGGAACGTCCACCGGCAGCCCAAGGTCCGCTGTGTTCATGACCGAGAATCGTACTCCCATTTCGTCAGTCTGACGATTTGCGGATGCGGCCTGCTCATTTGTGCTCCCACCCCCCTGTGGTGGCAGCATGGGCCATGTGACGGCAGCCGCACCCATCGAGATCGAGAAGACCGAGCCGGCGGAGGAGGTCTTCGCCGTACCCGAGCCCGACGTCCCCTGGGTGACGATCGTCCACAACGATCCCGTCAATCTGATGAGCTACGTCACCTATGTCTTCCAGACGTACTTCGGGTACTCGAAGGACAAGGCCACCAAGCTCATGCTCGACGTCCACCACAAGGGCCGGGCGGTCGTCTCCAGCGGCACCCGCGAGGAGATGGAACGGGACGTCCAGGCCATGCACGGCTACGGTCTGTGGGCCACCCTCCAGCAGGACCGCAAGTAGCCACGTGAACGTGCGGCGCGCCCGGCGCCGACGACGAGCCCGGACCGGAAGCAGCGAACCCCCTCCATGCCTGGACACTTCGAACCGCTCCCCGGCGGCGGCGCGGCCGTCGCCCTCGACGACGTCGAGATCTCCATCATCCGCTCGCTGGCGGTGCAGCTCCTGGAGCTGATCGGCCCCGGCCCGGCCGAGGACGAGAAACCCGCCGACCCGCTGGCCGAGCTGTTCGCCGAGGGCCCGAGCGAGCCGCCCGCCGACCCGGTGCTCAGGCGGCTCTTCCCGGACGCCTACGGCGATCCGGAGCAGCCGCCCGCCAGTGCCGAGGAGGCCGCCGAGCAGCGCGCGCACGCCTCGGAGTTCCGCCGCTACACCGAGAACGACCTGCGCGCGGGCAAGCGCGAGAACGCCCTCGCGGTGATCCACTCGCTCAACGAGCTGTCGGCCGCCGGTGCGGGCGGGGCGGTGCTGAAGCTGTCGCAGGAGGAGTCCCGGCGCTGGCTGGGCGCCCTCAACGACCTGCGCCTGGCCATCGCCTCCCGGCTGGAGATCGGCGACGAGGACGAGGCGGACGACCTCTACCGGCTGCCGGACGAGGACCCGCGCAAGCCGATGGTGATGGCGTACCTGTGGCTGGGCGGCCTCCAGGAGACCCTCGTCTCCACCCTCATGCCCTGATTCCACCGGTCTGCACGGATTGCGTGTTCGCTCAGAGGACGCTCAAATCCGCATAACGATCGCGTCAATACGGCCCGACGGTATAAGCCGTTCGGGTGGGTTTTGTCCGCTTCTCCTTGTGCCGTGTGCCACAAGTCACCCTGCGATCTTTGGTGCGGCCGTGATAAATCTTCACGACCGCCCGGCGAACACCACCCACGTTCGCCCGGGTGCGCCACCGAGCCGGCAACCGCCGGCCAGGCATGAACGAGTCCGGTGAGACCGGGCCCGCTCACTCCATTTCAGTCCGGGGGGATCGAGACCCGATCCGCGGCCGACGAACGGCCCGGGTCGGCATGGAGAAAGGCGCACGACACATGACCTCAGCGCAGGTCGAGCAAGACCACGGCGGCAAAGAGGCCGTGCAGGACGGCGAGGGGTACCAGCGCGGGCTCGGCGCCCGGCAGATCCAGATGATCGCCATCGGCGGCGCCATCGGCACCGGCCTGTTCCTCGGTGCGGGCAAGGGCATCTCCAAGGCCGGACCCAGCCTGATCCTCGCCTACGCGGTGGCCGGCTTCGTCATCTTCCTCATCATGCGGGCGCTCGGCGAGCTGCTGATGTACCGCCCGGTCTCCGGTTCCTTCTCCGAGTACGCCCGCGAGTTCATCGGCCCCTTCGCGGGCTTCGTGACCGGCTGGACGTACTGGCTGTTCTGGGTCGTCACCGGCATCACCGAGGTCACCGCAGCGGCGGCCTACATGACGTACTGGTTCTCGATCCCGCAGTGGGTCTCGGCCCTGGTCTTCACCGTCGTCCTCTACGGCGCCAACCTGATCTCCGTGAAGCTCTTCGGCGAGCTGGAGTTCTGGTTCTCCATGGTCAAGGTCACCGCCATCATCGGCATGATCCTGATCTGCGCGGGCATCCTGACGATCGGCTTCTCCGACGCCGGCGACACCGCCACCGTGGCGCACCTGTGGAACCAGGGCGGCTTCTTCCCGCACGGCGTCGGCAGCACGCTGATGACCCTCCAGATGGTCATGTTCGCCTTCCTCGCCGTCGAGCTGGTCGGCGTCACCGCGGGCGAGTCCAAGGACCCGAGGAAGGTGCTGCCCCGGGCCATCAACACCGTGCCGTGGCGCATCGCCGTCTTCTACATCGGCGCGCTGATCATGATCCTGTCGGTCGTGCCGTGGACGAGCTTCCACGCCGGCGCGAGCCCCTTCGTGGTCGCCTTCCAGAAGATGGGCCTGCCCGCCGGCGCCGGCATCGTCAACTTCGTCGTCCTGACCGCCGCCCTGTCCTCCTGCAACTCCGGCATGTACTCCACCGGCCGCATGCTGCGCGACCTCGCGCTCAACAGCCAGGGCCCGCAGTTCTTCACCAGGCTGACCCGCAGCGGCACCCCGCTCATCGGCACGACGTTCTCCGCCGCGCTGATGCTGGTCGGCGTGTGGATCAACTACCAGTGGCCGGGCAAGGCGTTCGACTACGTCGTCTCCTTCGCCACCATCTCCGGCATGTGGGCCTGGATCGTCATCCTGGTCTGCCAGATCCGCTACCGCGCCAGGTCCGACCGCGGGGAGCTGCCCAAGTCGGAGTTCCGCGCCCCCGGAGCCCCGTTCGCCAGCTGGTTCGCGCTCGCCTTCATCGGCATGGTCATCGTGCTGATGGGCATCGACAAGGACGCCCGCGTCTCGCTGTACTGCGCGCCGCTGTGGGGCCTGGTCCTCGCCGTCGCCTACCTGGTGCTCAAGCGCCGCAACCCGGAGGCCGCCGCCTTCCGCAGGCGCTGACCGGCACCGGAACCCGGACGTCCGGCCGGGGCGGATTCTCGTGGAACCCGCTCCGGCCGCCGCTCAGGACGTCCGTCATGTGGGCCGTTCCGTACCACTCCCCGGTACGGGGCGGCCCTCTGTCTATCCTTTGGCCCATGCTGACCCTCACCCAGGCGCTCTACGACCAGATCGTCGCCCACGCCCGAGCCGACCACCCCGACGAGGCGTGCGGCGTGGTCGCGGGACCCGTCGGCGCCGGCCGCCCCGAGCGGTTCATCCCCATGCTGAACGCGGCCCGCTCGCCCACCTTCTACGAGTTCGACTCGCAGGACCTCCTCAAGCTCTACCGCGAGATGGACGACCGCGACGAGGAGCCGGTGATCATCTACCACTCCCACACGGCCACCGAGGCCCACCCCTCCCGCACCGACATCTCCTACGCCAACGAGCCCGGCGCCCACTACGTCCTGGTGTCCACCGCCGACACCGACGGCGCGGGCGAGTTCCAGTTCCGCTCGTTCCGCATCGTGGAGGGCGAGGTCACCGAGGAGGAGGTGAAGGTCGTCGAGGCGTACTGAACCGGCCGCCGTCTCGCGAGTCGGATGGATTCCGTCCGAAGGATGAGATCACACTCCGGGGACCGGACCGGGAATCGATACGATGAGCCCATGGTTCTTCACGACGTGAGCGACGACATCCCGGGCATGCTGCTCGTGGCGCGGCTGCACGTCGACCTGTGCAGGTTGAACAGCGCCATCTGTTGACGTTCCCTGCCGCCGCCGTACGGCCGTGAGCCGCGGCGCTCCCCCAGGGGCGAACGCCTGGGGGCCTCACGACGCGCGCCCCCCGATCCGACGACACCTTCCTGACAGGAGCCCGCAACCATGGCCATCGAGGTCCGCATCCCGACCATCCTCCGCACCTACACCGACGGGCAGAAGGCGGTGGAGGGCAACGGGGAGACCCTCGCCGCGCTCTTCGCCGACCTCGAGGCCCGGCACCCGGGCATCCAGGCGCGCATCGTGGACGGTGAGCAGCTGCGCCGCTTCGTCAACGTCTACCTGAACGACGAGGACGTCCGCTTCCTGGACGGCATCAACACCAAGCTCGCCGACGGCGACAACGTGACGATCCTGCCGGCCGTCGCCGGCGGCATGCGCTGAGGCCGCTGAGCAGCGATGCGCTACGACTCCCCGCTGGCCGCGGTGGGCAACACCCCCCTGGTGCGCCTGCCGCGGCTGTCGCCGTCCGCCGACGTCCGCATCTGGGCGAAGCTGGAGGACCGCAACCCGACCGGCTCGGTCAAGGACCGCCCCGCCCTGCACATGATCGAGCAGGCGGAGAAGGACGGCCGTCTCACCCCGGGCTGCACGATCCTCGAACCGACCAGCGGCAACACCGGCATCTCGCTCGCCATGGCGGCCAAGCTCAAGGGCTACCGCATGGTGTGCGTGATGCCCGAGAACACCTCCCAGGAGCGCCGGGACCTGCTCGGCATGTGGGGGGCGGAGATCATCTCCTCCCCGGCCGCGGGCGGCTCCAACACCGCCGTGCGGGTCGCCAAGGAGCTGTCCGCCGAACACCCCGACTGGGTGATGCTCTACCAGTACGGCAACCCGGACAACGCCGGCGCCCACTACGCGACGACCGGTCCGGAGATCCTCGCCGACCTGCCCTCCGTCACCCACTTCGTGGCGGGCCTGGGCACCACCGGCACGCTGATGGGCGTCGGGCGCTATCTGCGCGAGCACAAGCCGGACGTGCGGATCGTCGCCGCCGAACCGCGCTACGACGACCTGGTGTACGGCCTGCGCAACCTCGACGAGGGCTTCGTCCCCGAGCTGTACGACGCCTCCGTGCTCACCACCCGCTTCTCGGTCGGCTCCGCCGACGCGGTCACCCGCACCCGTGAACTCCTGCAGCAGGAGGGCATCTTCGCGGGCGTCTCCACCGGCGCCGCGCTGCACGCGGCGATCGGCGTCGGCCGCAAGGCAGTGGCGGCGGGGGAGAGCGCCGACATCGTCTTCGTCGTCGCCGACGGCGGCTGGAAGTACCTGTCCACCGGGGTCTACACGGCGGCCACCACCGAGGAGGCCATCGCGACGCTCCAGGGCCAGCTCTGGGCCTGACGTCCGCCCCGGGCCCCTCCCGCGGAGGGGTCCGGCCCGTCTCAAGCACGCCCCAGCCCCCTCCCACGAGGGGGCCAATCTCATCCTATGGAGGGGCAAAGAATTCCCTCCGGTACTGCCGCGTCCCGGCGGCCCGGGGCTACGTTCCTGGCGCACCCTGACATGTCACGAACACGTGAGATCCCGGGGTGTCAGGTGTCATGCTCATGACTGCGCGGTCGCCGCCGCTACGCGCGTCACGGGCTGCCCGACCAGTGCGCATCCCCACGTCAACGGAGGCAGTACCGTCATGCGTGAGTCACGCCCGAGCAGCCGGAGACGGAGTCTGCGCAGACTCCTCGCCGTCGCCTTCCCCGCCCTCGCCCTCACGGTCACCGGGTTCGTCGCGGCCCCGACCGCCGGTGCGGCCCAGCCCGCCGGCGCCCACCCCCACACCACCCGGGCCGCCCAGAACGCGCGGGCCCTCACGGCCCCCGAGCGGCAGACCTTCCACACCACCGGCAAGGCCGGCCAGAAGGTCCCCACCACCCGGCTGTGCGCCGACGCCCGGCCCGGCGAGGCCTCCTGCTTCGCCCAGCGCCGCACCGACATCAAGCAGCGGCTCGCCTCCGCGCTCGCCGCCGCGGCGCCCTCCGGCCTCTCCCCGGCCAACCTGCACAGCGCCTACAACCTGCCCAGCACGGGCGGCTCCGGCCTGACGGTCGCCGTGGTCGACGCCTACAACGACCCCAACGCCGAGTCCGACCTGGCCACCTACCGCTCGACGTACGGCCTGTCGGCCTGCACCAAGGCCAACGGCTGCTTCAAGCAGGTCAGCCAGACCGGCTCCACCACGTCCCTGCCGGCCAACGACAGCGGCTGGGCCGGTGAGGAAGCGCTCGACATCGACATGGTCAGCGCGGTCTGCCCGAACTGCAGCATCATCCTGGTCGAGGCGAACTCCGCGAACGACACCGACCTCGGCATCGCCGAGAACGAGGCCGTCGCCCTGGGCGCCAAGTTCGTCTCCAACAGCTGGGGCGGCTCCGAGGCGTCCTCGCAGACCACCGAGGACACCCAGTACTTCAAGCACCCGGGCGTCGCGATCACCGTCTCCGCCGGCGACTCCGGCTACGGCGCCGAGTACCCGGCGACCTCCCAGTACGTGACCGCCGTCGGCGGCACCGCCCTCACCGCCTCCTCCACCTCCCGCGGCTGGAGCGAGTCGGTGTGGAACACCAACTCCACCGAAGGCACCGGCTCCGGCTGCTCGGCCTACGACCCCAAGCCGAGCTGGCAGACCGACACCGGCTGCGCCAAGCGCATGGAGGCCGACGTCTCCGCGGTCGCCGACCCGGCCACCGGCGTCGCCGTCTACGACACCTACGGCGGCTCCGGCTGGGCGGTCTACGGCGGCACCAGCGCCTCCGCCCCGATCATCGCCGGCGTCTACGCCCTCGCGGGCACCCCGGGCGCGAGCGACTACCCGGCGAAGTACCCCTACACCCACACCGGCAACCTGTACGACGTGACCAGCGGCTCCAACGGCTCCTGCTCCACCGCGTACTTCTGCAAGGCGGCCGCCGGCTACGACGGCCCGACCGGCTGGGGCACCCCGAACGGCACGACCGCCTTCACGTCCGGTGGCGGCGGCACCGGCAACACGGTGACCGTCACCAACCCCGGCAGCCAGTCGACCACCACCGGCGGCTCGGTCAGCCTCCAGATCAGGGCCACCGACAGCGCGGGCGGGGCCCTGACCTACCGCGCCACCGGCCTGCCCGCCGGCCTGTCCGTCAACAGCTCCACCGGCCTGATCACCGGCACCGCCTCCACCGCCGGCACCTACCAGGTCACCGTCACCGCGACCGACTCCACCGGCGCGTCCGGCTCCACCTCGTTCACCTGGACGGTCGGCACCGGCGGGGGCGGCACCTGCACCGCGTCCCAGCTGCTGGCCAACCCGGGCTTCGAGTCCGGCACCGCCTCCTGGACCGCCTCCAGCGGCGTCATCACCACCGACAGCGGCGAGCCCGCCCACAGCGGCTCCTACAAGGCGTGGCTCGACGGCTACGGCACCTCGCACACCGACACCCTGTCCCAGACGGTGACGATCCCGGCCGGCTGCAAGGCCGTCCTCACCTTCTACCTGCACATAGACACCGCGGAGAGCGGCAGCACCGCCTACGACAAGCTGACGGTGACCGCGGGCTCGAAGACCCTGGCGACGTACTCCAACGCCGACGCGGCCTCCGGCTACGCCCAGAAGTCCCTCGACCTGTCCTCCCTGGCGGGCTCCACGGTCACGCTGAAGTTCGGCGGTACGGAGGACTCCTCCCTGCAGACCAGCTTCGTCGTCGACGACACGGCACTGAGCACCAGCTGAGCCACCGGGCGCAGCGGGGGAGGGGCCCCGGCCGGTGATCCGGCCGGGGCCCCGGCGTGCGCGTGCGCGGGGATCCTGATGTGCTGGAGGAACGTCACATCGGCACCAGGGCACCGGGTCCCCGGCCCACCGGGCACCCGGAACGGGACTGCAGAAAGGCGGACGCCCCATGCGCCGTACGACGCTCCACCGCACCACCGCCGCGACCGCCGCGGCGGCGGCCGCCCTGCTCCTCGCCGGCTGCGGCACACAGCAGGACGGCAAGGACACCGGGGGACCGGCGAGTGCCACGGCCACCGGGAGCGGCGGCGCGTCCCCCTCCGCCGCCCAGCCGTCCGCGCCGGGCTGCACCGCCCACGCCGACCTCACCGCCGCCGACTCCGGCCGCACCGTGTGCCTCACCGTCGGCGGCCACCTGCGCCTGACCCTGGACGGCACCAAGGAACGCCCCTGGACCCCGGTCAAGGCCACCGGCACCGTCCTCGAGGGAGCCGACGCCGGCATCGTGATCCTGCCCGGCGACGCCCTCGCCGCCTACACCGCCACGGCCCCCGGCACCGCCCGCCTCACCGCCTCCCGCCCCCTGTGCGCCACCGTCCCCGGCAGGATCTCCTGCCAGGGCATCCAGGAGTGGACGGTCACCGTGAAGGTGGCGAAGCCATGACAGACGTACGGGCGGTTCACGGCCCGGAGGGGGTGCACGGCGTACGGGCGGTGCACGGCGTACCGGCGGTCCGCGGCGGGAACGGGAGGTCAACGGTGTACGGGCGGTCGCCGCCGGACGCCTCACCCGGCCAGGTAGCGCACCTGGTCCCAGAGCACCGGGTCCACGACCCCCACCCGGCGCCGGAAGTCCCACACGGGCACCTCCCGCACCTCGTCGGTCTCCAGGAAGCTCGTCCGCCCCTGCGCGTCCCCCACCGAGCCGGGCGGCAACGGGATCACCCCCGCCCGCTCGTCGCGGTACCTGCTGATGATCTTCGCGACCCGGGCGCGCTTGCCGTGCACGGACAGCACCAGACAGGGCCGGTCCTTCGACCCCGGACCCTCCTCGTAGGGCACGTTCGCCCACCAGATCTCCGCGGGCCGCGGACGCGCCACGGCGCCCCGGCCCTCCGGACGCCCCGGCGGACGGGACCTGCGCCCCGCGGGGCGGCGGCCCCGGCCCCACCCGTCGACGAGCGTGGCGACGAGCGCCAGCAGTACCACCGCCGCGAGCGCCAGCCACCAGGACGTGTCCATAAGGACGACGTTACCGGCGCGCAGGGGTCCGTGCGCGCCCTCTTCCGCACCCCATGCGCCCCACGTCCAGCCGAACCGGTGACACCACAGGTGAGTTCGCCCACAACCGCCCTTGCCGAAGGAGCGACCCGCCCCCGCGCGCCTTACGCTCGACGGACCGCACGACCCCCGTCACCTTCTGTATCTTTCCCGCCAGCGGAGGTTTCTGCTCCATGAAGCTCACCGTCGTCGGCTGCTCGGGGTCGTTCCCGTCCGCGGAATCGGCCTGCTCGAGCTACCTCGTAGAGGCCGACGGCTTCCGGCTGCTCCTCGACATGGGCAACGGTGCCCTCGGCGAGCTGCAGCGCCACTGCGGTCTCTACGACCTCGACGCGATCTTCCTGAGCCACCTGCACGCCGACCACTGCATCGACATGTGCGCCTACTTCGTCGCGCGCTACTACCGGCACGACGGCGGACGCTGCGCCCCCCTCCCGGTCCACGGCCCCGAGGGCACCGAGCACCGGCTGACCACGGCCTACGCCGACACGCCCACCGCCTCCTCGATGAGCGAGGTCTTCGACTTCCACACGGTCAAGCCGGGCACCTTCGACATCGGCCCCTTCACCGTGCACACCGAGCGGGTCGCCCACCCCGTGGAGGCGTACGCCATCCGGCTCGAACACGGCGGCCGGACGCTGACGTACTCCGGGGACACCGGCACCAGCGAGGCGCTGGAGGAACTCGCCCGGGACGCCGACCTGTTCCTGTGCGAGGCGGCCTTCACGGACGGCAAGGAGAACATCCCCGACCTCCACCTCAACGGCCGGGAGGCCGGCGAGGCGGCCGCCCGCGCCCGCGCCCGCCGCCTGGTCCTCACCCACATCCCGCCGTGGACCGACCCCCAGATCAACCTCACCGACGCCCGTGCGGTCTACGACGGCCCGGTCGAACTGGCGGCGCCCGGGGCGACGTACGAGATCTGAGGCGGGCGGCGGGCGGCCGTCCGCCGGCGCACGAAGAGGCCCCCCGAGCCGCGGCTCGGGGGGCCTCGTCACGTTCCGCGGAGGCTCACGCCTTGGTGAGGTCCTCCACCTCCTCCTCGGGCTCGCGGCCCGGGGTGGGGAGGTTGAACTTGATGATGGCGAAGCGGAAGGTCACGTAGTAGATGACCGCGAAGACCAGTCCGATCGGGATGATCAGCCACGGCTTCGTCGCCAGGTGCCAGTTCAGCGCGTAGTCGATGAAGCCGGCGGAGAAGTTGAAGCCGTCGTGCACGCCCAGGCCCCAGGTGATGGCCATCGACGCGGCGGTGAGCACGGCGTGCAGCACGTACAGCACCGGCGCGATGAACATGAAGGAGAACTCGATCGGCTCGGTGACACCGGTGACGAACGAGGTCGCGGCCAGGGAGATCATCATGCCGAGCACGACCTTGCGGCGCTCGGGACGGGCGCAGTGCGCGATGGCGAGCGCGGCGGCCGGCAGGCCGAACATCATGATCGGGAAGAAGCCGGACTGGAAGAGACCGGCGGACGGGTCACCGTGCATGAAGCGCGGGATGTCACCCTGCCAGACCTGGCCGGCGGCGTCGGTGAAGCTGCCGAGCTGGAACCAGGAGATCGTGTTCACGAACTGGTGCATGCCGACCGGGATCAGCGCGCGGTTCACGCCGCCGAAGAGGGCGGCGCCGCCCGAGCCGAGGCCGGTCATCCAGTTGCCGAAGTCGCTGATGCCGGTGCCGATCGGCTTCCAGATCAGGGCGAAGACGACACCCACCACGATGCCGACGAAGGCCATGATGATCGGCACCAGACGGCGGCCGTTGAAGAAGCCGAGCCAGTCCACCAGCTTGGTGCGGTGGAAGCGCTGCCACAGCACCGCGGCCAGCAGACCCATGATGATGCCGCCGAGCACACCCGGGTTGTTGTAGCTGGCCTCGACGATCTTCCCCTTCTCGATGTGCTGCTCGGTCAGGGGGAAGGCCTCGAGGACCTTGCTGTAGACGAGGAAGCCCACCACCGCGGCCAGCGCGGTCGAACCGTCCGACTTCTTGGCGAAGCCGATCGCCACACCGATGCAGAAGAGGATCGGCAGGGAGCCGGTCAGCGCGCCGCCCGCGTTGTTGAACACGGCGGCGACCTTGTCCCAGCCCAGGCCGTCCTTGCCGAAGATGTCGTCCTGGCCCAGCCGGACCATGATGCCGGCCGCCGGCAGCACGGCGATCGGAAGCTGCAGGCTTCGGCCGACCTTCTGCAGGCCCTGGAACAGGCCTGATCCCCGCTTCTTTGCGGGGGCCGCCGTCGACTCGGCGGTGGCGGTGCTCATAACGTCCGTCCTCCATCGGGTGGTGGTCTACACCACTCAGTGGTGTAGACCTGTTGTAGCACGATGAAGGTGGCGTAAGGAACCCGCGAAAACGCGACCGGACCACTACGCGCCGTGCGGGCTCCCGAGGGTTCTCCCGCGCCGCTTTCGCGCCGGTTCGACCCGTCAGGCCTTCGTGGTGTCCTCGACCTGGTCCTCGGGCTCCCGCCCAGGAGTCTTCAGATCGAACTTCGTGATGGCAAATCGGAAGACCCCGTAGTACACCACGGCGAAGCCCAGGCCGATCGGGACGATCGCCCACGGCCGGGTCGCCAGGTTCCAGTTGATGACGTAGTCGATCAGCCCCGCCGAGAAACTGAACCCGTCGTGCACGCCCAGCGCCCACGTCACCGCCATCGAGACCCCCGTCAGCACCGCGTGCACCGCGTACAGCACCGGGGCGATGAACAGGAACGAGTACTCCAGCGGCTCGGTGATCCCCGTGACGAACGACGTCAGCGCCACCGACAGCATCAGTCCGCCGACCTCCTTGCGCCGGCCGGGCCGGGCGGTGTGCGTGATCGCCAGCGCCGCGGCCGGCAGCGCGAACATCATGATCGGGAAGAAACCCGAGGTGAACTGCCCCGCGTGCGGGTCGCCCGCCAGGAACATGTTGATGTCGCCGTGCACCACCGTCCCGTCCGGCTTGGTGTAACTGCCGAACTGGAACCAGATCGGCACGTTCAGGAACTGGTGCAGACCGATCACCAGCAACGCCCGGTTCGCCAGCCCGAAGACACCCGCGCCCCACGCCCCGGCGGCGCTCAGCCAGTCGCTGAAACTCTCCAGACCCCGGCCGACCGGCGGCCACACCCACAGGCACAGGGCGGCGAACAGGATCGCCACGAACGCCATGACGATCGGCACCAGCCGCCGCCCGTTGAAGAAACCGAGCCAGTCCACCAGCCTCGTACGGTGGAAACGCCGCCAGAAGAAGGCGGACAGCAGCCCCAGCACGATGCCGCCGAAGATTCCCGGATTCTGGAAAGTGAACGCCGTCACCGTCCCGTCCGCCGCCTGGCACCCCGTCGCGCTCACCCGCGCCCCCGCCGGACACGTCGCCGGGAACTGGTGCAGCACGTTGTAGTAGACGAGGAACCCCGTCACCGCCGCCAGCGCCGTCGAACCGTCCGCCTTCTTCGCCATCCCGATCGCCACACCGACGCAGAACAGCATCGGCAGCCCCAGCTGCCCGTCGAGCAGCGCGCCGCCCGCCCCCGCCATCACCTTCGAGACGCCGACCCAGCCCAGCCCGTCCTCGCCGAACACGTCCGGCTGCCCCAGCCGGTTCAGGATCCCCGCGGCCGGCAGCACCGCGATCGGCAACTGGAGACTGCGGCCCATCTTCTGCAAGCCCTGGAACAGGACGTTCCAGCGCTCCCGCACAGGAGAGGCCCCGACGTCCGCACCGCCCGCGCTGCCGGCACTCATGACGCCCTCCCGAGGCTCCGCTCCACGGCGCCGCACCGCGTTTGGCCACCGCGCCAACGGTGGTGTAGACCAGTTGACGGACGGTTCCGCTGTCGTGAACGCCATCATCGGGCACCCACGGCGCGACCGCTCGCGAAGATGGGCCAACTGTGGGTTACTGCGACAAAGCGGTTCGGATCAGGGAGACAGAACATGGCCAGCAAGGCTGAGAAGATCGTTGCCGGGCTCGGCGGCATCGAGAACATCGAAGAGGTCGAGGGCTGCATCACCCGCCTCCGCACCGAAGTCGTCGACCCGAGCAAGGTCGACGAGGCCGCCCTCAAGGCCGCCGGCGCCCACGGCGTCGTCAAGATGGGCAACGCCATCCAGGTCGTCATCGGCACCGACGCCGACCCGATCGCCGCGGACATCGAAGACATGATGTGACCCCCCCGGGTCCCGCCCGAGGACCCGGCGGTTCACCCTCAAGGGGCTCTTCCCGACGCCGGAAGAGCCCCTTCCTCGCGGGGCACTAGGCTCGACCCATGTCTCGAATCGACGGCCGCACCCCCGACCAGCTCCGCCCCGTCACCATCGAACGCGGCTGGAGCAAGCACGCCGAAGGCTCCGTCCTCGTCTCCTTCGGCGACACCAGGGTCCTCTGCACCGCCTCCGTCACCGAAGGCGTCCCGCGCTGGCGCAAGGGCAGCGGCGAGGGCTGGGTCACCGCCGAGTACGCCATGCTGCCCCGCGCCACCAACACCCGCGGCGACCGTGAATCCGTCAAGGGCCGCATCGGCGGCCGCACCCACGAGATCAGCCGCCTCATCGGCCGCTCGCTGCGCGCCGTCATCGACTACAAGGCCCTCGGCGAGAACACCGTCGTCCTCGACTGCGACGTCCTCCAGGCCGACGGCGGCACCCGCACCGCCGCCATCACCGGCGCCTACGTGGCACTCGCCGACGCCGTCGCCTGGGCCCAGGGCAAGAAGCTGATCAAGGCCGGCCGCCAGCCGCTGACCGGCACCGTCAGCGCGGTCTCCGTCGGCATCATCGGCGGCGTCCCCATGCTCGACCTCTGCTACGAGGAGGACGTGCGCGCCGACACCGACATGAACGTCGTCTGCACCGGCGACGGCCGCTTCGTCGAGGTCCAGGGCACCGCCGAGGCCGAACCCTTCGCCCGCGACGAACTGAACGCCCTGCTCGACCTCGCCGTGGCCGGCTGCACCGACCTCGCCGCGATCCAGCGGGCGGCGCTCGAGAAGTAGCGCGCGAGCGGCCCCGGGACCAGCCCGGCGGACGCCGCGCCCCCGGGAGCCCCGGAAGTAAAGGGAACACCAAGAAAGGGCGCCGCGCGGACGCAACCCGTCTCCCGCGCCCGGCGTCCCTACCGGTACGGGCGTACGGCACCACAGCCGTACGCCCGGCCACCGAACGGGGAGGGGACCCAGCCATGGCCACGAGCCGGTACCGACGTCCGGGCCGCACCATCGCGGTCGCCGCCACCGCGGCCGCCGTCGCGCTCACCGTCACCGCCCTCACCGGCTGCGACGCGGTCGGCAAGGCCCTGGACTGCGTACAGACCGCCGACTCCATCGCCGACAGCGTCACCGACCTCCAGCAGGCCGTGCGGAACGCCGCCGACGACCCCACCAAGACCGACGACGCCCTGCGCGCCATAGAGAACAACCTCGAGAAAATCGGCGACAAGACGGACAACACGGACGTCAACAAGGCCGTCGACGACCTCGACAAGGCCGTCGGGAACGTCCGCACCGCCCTCAAGAACGGCGACGACACCCCCGACCTCACCCCCGTCACCGACGCCGCCGGCGAACTGACCAAGGTCTGCACACCCTGACCGGCACCCGATACTGGTGGGCATGACCCGCTTGATCCTCGCCACCCGCAACCCCGGAAAGATCACCGAACTCAGGGCGATCCTCACCGAGGCAGGACTGCCCCACGAACTGGTCGGCACCGACGCCTACCCGGAGGTCCCCGACGTCAAGGAGACCGGCGTCACCTTCGCCGAGAACGCGCTGCTGAAGGCCCACGCGCTGGCCCAGGCCACCGGCCTCCCGGCGGTCGCCGACGACTCCGGCCTGTGCGTCGACGTCCTCGGCGGCGCCCCCGGCATCTTCTCCGCCCGCTGGGCCGGCCGCCACGGCGACGACCAGGCCAACCTCGACCTGCTGCTCGCCCAGCTCTCGGACATCGCGGACGGCCACCGCGCCGCCCACTTCGCCTGCGCGGCGGCCCTCGCCCTGCCCGACGGCACGGAACGGGTGGTCGAAGGCCAACTGCGCGGCACCCTGCGCCACACCCCGGCCGGCGCGCACGGCTTCGGCTACGACCCGATCCTCCAGCCCGACGGCGAGATGCGCACCTGCGCGGAACTGACCCCCGCGGAGAAGAACGCGATCAGCCACCGCGGCAAGGCGTTCCGGGCGCTGGTGCCGGTGGTGCGGGAGTTGGTGGGCTGACACGGAAACGGCCTGCGTAGATCCTTCGATCCGCAGGCCGTTCACGTGCGGCGGAAGGGATTCGAACCCTCAAGCCCGATCAAGGGCCACAGATCCTAAGTCTGCTGCGTCGCCGTTGCGCCACCGCCGCCGGTTGCCTGTCATCGTACCGGCAACCGCCTTCCGCTCTGCGTCTCACCTGTGCCAGGTGCCGGTGACCGCATGGCAGTTGGGGCCCGGCGGTGGCGACTCCTCCCGTCGGCCGCACCGGGAAGCGGCCCGTACCGGGTGTGCGGGCGGGCCGCCGGGAGCGTCGGGTCAGATGCCCAGGTCCTTGATGATCTTGGCTACGTGGCCGGTGGCCTTGACGTTGTACAGGGCCCGTTCGACCTTGCCCGACTCGTCGACGATCACCGTGGAGCGGATGACTCCGGTGACCGTCTTGCCGTAGAGCTTCTTCTCGCCGTAGGCGCCGTAGGCCTCCAGGACCTTCTTGTCGGGGTCGGCGAGGAGGGTGACCTTCAGGGACTCGGTGTCGCGGAACTTCGCGAGCTTCTCCGGCTTGTCGGGGGAGACGCCGATGACGTCGTACCCCGCGCCGGCCAGCAGGTCGAGGTTGTCGGTGAAGTCGCAGGCCTGCTTGGTGCAGCCGGGGGTGAGGGCGGCCGGGTAGAAGTAGACGATGACCTTGCGGCCCTTGCGGTCGGCCAGCGACACCTCGTTGCCGTCGGCGTCGGGGAGGGTGAAGGCGGGGGCCGCGTCGCCGGGCTGGAGTCGCTCGCTCATCGAAGGTCTTCTCCTCGTGCGTGTCCTCGTAGGTGCCAATACCGTGTGGGTCCGAGGGTAACCGGGGGTGCCGACAGTGCGGTCGCGGCGAGAGCTGACAGACTGTGCTGAACACGCATCAGTTGACTTCGGAGGCGCTACGGTGGCGGACACGGCGGACACCAGAACCCCGGCTGAGATCGAGGCGGACATCAGGCGTCGCCGCGAGACGCTGGCCGAGACCCTCGACGAGATCGGGGTGCGCGTGCACCCGAAGACCATCGTCGGCGATGCCAGGGCCAAGGTCGCCTCCCACGTCGACCACACCCTCGGACGGGCGTACGTCCAGGTCAACCGGGTGGTGAGCGAGGTGCGCGGGCAGTTCACGGACGAGAGGGGCGCACCCCGGCTGGAGCGGATCGTGCCGGTCGCGCTGCTCGCCGTGGGGGTCGTCGGCCTGCTCGCCGTCGGCGGGCGCAAGCGCCGCGGCTGACCCGCTCCGTACGGACATGGCCCGAGCAGGTAGGTTTCAGGCGTGAGCGCCAACAGAAACGAGCACAGCCCCCACGAGGACAAGCTGCCCATCCGGATGCTGCACGACCGGGTGCTCGTCCGCCAGGACACGAGCGAGGGCGAGCGCCGGTCGGGCGGCGGGATCCTGATTCCCGCGACGGCGGCGGTGGGCCGCCGCCTCGCCTGGGCGGAGGTCGTGGCGGTCGGTCAGAACGTGCGGACCGTGGAGCCGGGCGACCGGGTGCTGTTCGACCCGGAGGACCGGGCGGAGGTCGAGGTGCGGGGCACCGCGTACGTGCTGATGCGCGAGCGCGACCTGCACGCGGTGGCCGCGGACCGGTTCGAGGGGTCGGAGGACTCCACCGGTCTGTACCTCTGACAGGACGGCTCAGAAGGGAACGAAGGGGCCGGTGACCGTGGTCACCGGCCCCTTCGCCGTTCCTTTGCTAGCCTCGGGAGGGAGCCCGACGAGACGCGCCGTACCGGGTCGAAGGCAAAGACGACGCACCTGATGTCCGTCGTGACGCCCGGTCGACCACCCGGCGTCGCCGTCTTCGCGGAGGTGCCCGTCGTGGCCTGGGTTCTGCTTGTCGTCGCCGGTCTGCTGGAAGTGGGCTGGTCGATCGGAATGAAGTACAGCGAGGGGTTCACGCGACCGGTGCCCAGCGTCCTGACCGGCGCGGGGATCGTCGCGAGCATGCTGCTGCTGTCCTACGCCGCCCGTTCGCTGCCCATCGGCACCGCCTACGGCGTGTGGGTGGGTATCGGGGCGGCCGGTGCGGCGGTGCTCGGCATGGTGGTGCTGGGGGAGCCGGTGACCGCCGCCCGGATCTTCTTCGTCTGTCTGCTGCTGGTGGCCGTGGTGGGTCTGAAGGCCACCTCGGGGCACTGAGGTCTCGTCACCGGTCCCGCGGGTCCCGCGGGGCTCGGGCCTTCCGGCCCAGGGCCCCACGCGGGTCCCGCGGGCCGGCTACTGCCCCTGTGCCGTGGTGGCGTGATGGCCGCGGCCGGTGCCGGTCGTCGTGCCGGT
The DNA here is from genome assembly GCF_040703815.1 of Streptomyces sp. NPDC006743. Classification (NCBI taxonomy): domain Bacteria; kingdom Bacillati; phylum Actinomycetota; class Actinomycetes; order Kitasatosporales; family Streptomycetaceae; genus Streptomyces; species Streptomyces sp. NPDC006743. Next base: position 24,099 of record NZ_JBEYJA010000011.1, read on the forward strand.
GTCCGTTCCGGTGCCGCCCGCGCCCGGGCCCGTGCTGGTCCCGGATCCGCCGTCGCCGCCCGCGCCGCCCCCTCCCGTGGGGTCCCCGGTGGTCGGCGTACCGCCGCCGGCGCCGCCGGGGGTGCCGCCGCCCTGGGTGTCCCCGCCGGCGGGCGGGGTGCCGCCCGTGCCGTCCGTGGCGCCGGTGTCACCGCCGGGACCGCCCTGGGTGTCGCCGGGGCCGCCGCCGTCGGTGGGCGTTCCGCCGCCGTCGGTGGGCGTGCCGCCGGTCTGTCCCTGGTCCTGGCCCTGGGTGTTCTGGCCCTGCGTGTTCTGGCCGGGGCTGGCCGAGCCGGCCGTGTCACCGCCGCCGTCGGTGCCGGTGCCGGGGCTGGTCTGCGCCGGGTCGCTCGGCGGTGCCTGGGTCCGGTCGGCGCCGGGCTGGAGCTGGAGGTCGAAGTCGCTGACCGGGGTGCCCTTGAGGGCGTCGCCCATGAACTGCGCCCAGATGCTGCCGGGCGGTCCGCTGCCGTTGACGCGGGCGAGGCCGAGGGCGCCGTAGAGCGGCTTGTGCGCGGCGGTCTCCGGGTCCTGGCCCATGACGGAGACGACGGTGGCGAGGTCGGGTGTGTATCCGGCGAACCAGGCCGCCTGGTCGTTCTCGGCGGTACCCGTCTTGGCGGCGGCCGGGCGGCCGATCGCCTGGGCGGGGGCGCCGGTGCCGTTCTGGACGACGCTCTGCAGTACGGAGGTGGTGGTGTCGGCGGCCTCGCGGCTGACGGCCTGCGAGACGGTGCTGTCGTGGCCGGGCAGGGCCACCGCGTCGGAGCCGTCCTTGGTGATCTTCTTGACGATCGTGTATGTGCCGTGCTTGCCGTGGTTGGCGAGGGTCGCGTACGCCTCGGCCATGTCCACGACGCTGGCCTGGGCCACGCCGAGCGCGATGGACGGGGAGCCGATCAGCTCCGGGGTGTCGGAGGGGAGGCCGAGGGCGAGCGCGGTGTCCTTCACCTTGTCGGAGCCGACGTCGACGGCCATCTGCGCGTACACCGCGTTGACGGACTTGTCGGTGGCCTCACGGACGGTGATGTCGCCGTAGGACTGCTGGTCCTCGTTCTCCGGGGCGTAGTGGCCGCCGTTCCAGCCCTGGACGGGCCGCTTGTCGGTGCCGTCGTAGAGGGTGTTGGGGGTGATGGGGCGCGAGTCCTGGGTGGTGGAGTCGTTCTGCACGGCGGAGGTGAGGACGAACGGTTTGAAGGTGGAGCCGACCTGGAAGTCCCGCCGGGTGGCGTTGTTGGTGTACTGCTTGACGTAGTCGACGCCGCCGTACATCGCCACGACCTGCCCGGTCTTCGGGTCGACGGCGGCGCCTCCGGCGCGGACGTAGGTGTCGGTCTTGTTGTTCTTCTTGTCCAGCTTGTTCATCAGCTGGTCGTCGACCGCCTTGACGAAGGCGTCCTGCTTCTTCTTCTGCAGGGTGGTGGTGATGCGGTAGCCGCCGGCGGCCAGTTCGTCCTCGTCGAGGATCTTGTTCTTGGCCAGGTAGTCCTTCACCGCGCGCACGAGGTAGCCGCGCTGCCCGGCCATGTTCGTCGGGACGGTGGCGGCCCTGGGCTCGGGGAACTTCAGGCCGGCCCGCTCGGAGGCGCTGAGCCAGCCCTTCTTGACCATGCCGTCCAGGACGTAGTGCCAGCGGGCGACGGCGGCCTGCTTGTTCTCCGGGTGGGCGGAGACGTCGTACTCGCTGGGGGCGTTGACCAGCGCGGCGAGGTAGGCGGCCCGGGCCGGGTCGAGGTCCTTGGCCTTCACCCCGTAGTACGCCTGCGCGGCGGCCTGGATGCCGTACGCGTTGCGGCCGAAGAAGCTGGTGTTGAGGTAGCCCTCGAGGATCTCGTCCTTGGACTTGTTGCGGTCCAGCTTGATCGAGATGAAGAACTCCTTCACCTTGCGGGTGACGGTCTGTTCCTGGCCCAGGTAGTAGTTCTTGACGTACTGCTGGGTGATCGTCGAACCCGACTGCTTGCCCTTGCCGGTGACGGTGTTCCAGCCGCCGCGGACGATGGCCTTGGGGTCGATGGCGGACTCGCTGTAGAAGTCGCGGTCCTCGGCGGCGAGCACGGCGTGCTGGGCGGCCTTGGAGACCTGGTCCAGCGGGACGCTCTCGCGGTTGACCTCGCCGTCGCGGGCGATCTCGGTGCCGTCGGCGTAGAGGTAGACGTTGGCCTGCTTGACGGCGAGGGCGTTGGCGGACGGGATCTTGACCAGCGAGTAGCCGAGGAAGAACGCGCCGAAGCCGAGCAGGACGAGGGTGAGGAACGCGCCGAGCGTCATGCGCCAGGTCGGGAAGATCCGCCGCCAGCCGGAACGCCGGCGCTTGGGGCGTTCGCCCTTGCCGCCCTTGCCGCCCTTGCCGTCCGGGCCCGCGGTGCCGCCACCGCCCGCGCCGGCGTTCCCGCCACCGGCGACGGAGGCGAGGGCCGCGGTGGTCGTGGCGGCGGGGGAGGAGGCGGGTGCGGCGGCCGGTGCCTTGCGTCCGCCGGCACCGGCTCCCGTCGCGGCCCAGGCGGGAGGTGCCGTACGACGTCGCGGCGCGCCCTGCGGCTCCGGCTCCCGGCCGGCCTCCTGTGCCGGCCGCGGTGCCGGCTCCGGCACCGGAGCGGCGCCCGGACGACCGGCGTCACCACCGGCGCCGGCCCCCGCGCCGGGCCGCGAACCGGCTCCCGCACCGCCCGCGCCCGACCGCGGCCCCGCACCAGGACCACTCTTCTGCGCACCGGAGGGGGATCCCGATCCCGCACCGGAGCCCGTCTCCGTACCACGGGCGGACCCCGCGCCGGAGGCGGATCCCGCGCCGGAGTCCGGCTCCGCACCACGGGTGGACCCCGCGCCGAAGTCCCGTCCCGCTCCGGGGCCCTGGCGCTGTGCCCCGGCCTCCGGTCGTGGGCCGGGCCGCTCCCGCGGCTCCCCACCGGGCCGCGACGGCGGTCGCGTTCCCGGCTGCGGCTGCGCGCCGCTCCCTGGCTGCTGCGCCCCGGCCTTCGGCTGCGGCTCGTCGCTCATCTCGTGCACGGACTCCTGTTTCGCCTCGTACGTTCCCGTACGCCCTCATGCGTCTTCTGCGCCCCCGGATGAAGACTCTCGTACCTCGCGTTCCGTTCCCGTGCTCCGGGACTTCCGGCGCGCGGAAAATGCGTGGCACGTCACGTTCCGCGCGCACTAGGCTCCTGCGCTTCGGTGTCGGCGGAGCTTGGAGGGCGTGACGTGGGCGCTGGACGGTTGTACGTGGCCGTCGCGGCGGGCGGATTCAGACGGTACGCGACGTATCGGGCGGCCACGGCGGCCGGGGTGTTCACGAACACGGTCTTCGGCCTGATCCTCGTGTACACCTATCTCGCGCTGTGGGACGCCCGGCCGCATCTGGGAGGGTACGACCACTCCCAGGCGGTGACGTACGTGTGGCTGGGCCAGGCGTTCCTGGCGACGCTCGCGATCGGCGGGGGCGGGGTCGAGGACGAGCTGATGGAGCGCATCCGTACCGGGGACATCGCCACGGACCTCCACCGCCCGGCCGACCTCCAGCTGTGGTGGCTCGCGGCGGACCTGGGCCGGTCGGTGTTCCAGCTGCTGGGCCGCGGGGTGGTGCCCTTCGTGTTCGGGGCGCTGGTCTTCCCGGCCATGCTGCCCACCGACCCGGTGACCTGGGCGGCGTTCCTCGGTGCGGTGCCGCCGGCGATGCTGGTGAGTTTCGGGATCCGGTTCCTGGTGGCGCTGAGCGCGTTCTGGCTGCTCGACGGGGCGGGAGTCGTGCAGATCGCGTGGCTGGCGGGGCTCTTCTGCTCGGGGATGCTGCTGCCGCTGAACGTCTTCCCGGGCGCCCTCGGCGAGGTCGTACGGGTCCTGCCGTGGTCGTCGCTGCTCCAGGCCCCGGCCGACGTCCTGCTGGGACACGCGGATCCGCTGCGCACGTACGCCTTCCAGGGCGCGTGGGCGGTGGCGCTGCTGGGGGCGGGGAGGCTGCTGCAGACGGTGGCGACGCGCCGGGTGGTGGTCCAGGGTGGCTGACCTCACCGGTGACACGCCGGACGCCGTACCGGCCGCCCCGGGCTCCGTTCCGGCGGGCCCGGACGCCGTACCACCCGCCACCGCCTCCGCACCGCCCGCCACGGACCCCGCGTCCCGGTCTGCGTCCCCGTCTCCGTCCGCGTCTCGGTCTGCGTCCCCGTCCCGCGGCCGGCTCGCCGAAGGCCTGCGCGCCTACCGCATGATCACCGCGATGTGGCTGCGTTCCACGATGGCCTACCGGACCTCCTTCGTGCTGACCACCTTGGGGAACTTCGCGGCGACCGCGCTCGACTTCGTGGCGATCCTGCTGATGTTCTCCCGCGTGGACGCGCTGGGCGGCTACTCGCTGTCCGAGATCGCCTTCCTCTACGGGCTGTCCGGCACGTCCTTCGGGCTGGCCGACCTCGCGATCGGCTCGATGGACCGGCTGGGACGGCGGGTGCGCGACGGCACCCTGGACACGCTGCTGGTCCGCCCGGCGCCGGTCCTCGCGCAGGTCGCCGCGGACCGGTTCGCGCTGCGCCGGCTGGGCCGCGTCACGCAGGGGCTCCTGGTGCTGGGATACGCCCTGTGCACGCTGGACCTGCACTGGACGGCGGCCAAGGTGCTGCTGATGCCGGTGATGGTGCTGAGCGGCTGCGCCATCTTCTGCGCGGTCTTCGTGGCGGGCGCGGCCTTCCAGTTCGTGGCGCAGGACGCCTCCGAGGTGCAGAACGCGTTCACCTACGGCGGCACCACGCTGCTGGAGTACCCGCCGACGGTGTTCGGCAGGGAGCTGGTGCGGGGGGTGACGTTCGTCCTGCCGCTGGCCTTCGTCAACTGGGTCCCCGCGGCCTATGTGCTCGAACGCCCCTACCCGCTGGGGCTGCCGTGGTGGACGGCGTTCACCCCGCCGCTGGTGGCGGCGGCGTGCTGCGCGCCGGCGGGACTGGCCTGGCGGGCGGGACTGCGGTCGTACCGGAGTACGGGAAGCTGAAGCTGGAGGGACACAGGACATGGACACGGGAGCGGACGGCGCGCTCGAGAGCGCCCCCGAGCGGACGGGCGGCGGGGCCTTCATCGAACTCGACCGGGTCGAGAAGGTCTTCGACGTGCGCAAGAAGACCGGCTTCCTGAAGCGGGAACGGCGGCGGGTGCGGGCGGTCGACTCGATCTCCTTCACCGTGGCGCGCGGCGAGATGGTCGGCTACATCGGCCCGAACGGCGCGGGCAAGTCGACGACGATCAAGATGCTGACCGGCATCCTGACCCCGAGCGGCGGCCGGCTGCGGGTCGCCGGCATCGACCCCTCGCGCGAGCGGACGCGGCTCGCGCGGCGCATCGGGGTGGTGTTCGGGCAGCGGACGACCCTGTGGTGGGACCTGCCGCTGATCGACTCCTACCGGCTGATGCACCGCATGTACCGCATCCCCGACGCCCGTTACCGCGAGAACCTCGACCGCTGCGTGGAACTCCTGGAACTGTCCGGCCTGCTGGACGTCCCGGTACGGCAGCTCTCTTTGGGCCAGCGGATGCGCGGCGACATCGCGGCGGCCCTGCTGCACGACCCGGAGGTGCTGTACCTGGACGAGCCGACCATCGGCCTGGACGTGGTCAGCAAGTCCAGGGTCCGTGAGTTCCTGCGCGACCTGAACGCCGAGCGCGCCACGACGGTGCTGCTGACCACCCACGACCTCCAGGACATCGAGCAGCTGTGCTCGCGGGTGATGGTGATCGACCACGGCCGGCTGATGTACGACGGCCCGCTGGCCGGCCTGCACGAGGCGGGGGAGGGCGAACGCACCCTGGTGGTGGACCTGGAGCGCGAACTGCCGCCGGTCGACGTGCCGGGCGCGCGCGTGGTCCGCGTCGAGGGGCCGCGGCAGTGGCTGGCGTTCCCGGCGGGCGAGTCGGCGGCGCCGCTGGTGGCGCGGATCGCGGACCGCTACCCGCTGGTGGACCTGTCGGTGCGCGAGCCGGACATCGAGGCCGTGATCGCCACGATGTACGAGACCGGAGCGCAACGCGTGGGCTCGTAGCCTCCCGCGCGGCGAACTCGTAGGCTGCTGCCCATGACCGACGCCGTGCCGCCCCCAGGAGAGACGCCCGCCGGGCACCCCGTCCCCGAGCTGCGTGCCTCCGACGCCGACCGTGAACGAGTCGCCGAGGTCCTGCGGGACGCCCTCGCCGAAGGGCGCCTGGACATGGCGGAGTTCGAGGAGCGGCTGGAGGCGACGTACCAGGCGCGCACGTACGGGGAGCTGGCGCCGATCACCCGTGACCTGCCGGTCGGGCCGGGCGCGGTCCCCCTCGCCCCGTCCGTCTCCCTCAGCAAGGAGCCCGCCGGGGACGGGAGTTGGGCGGGACGGATCACGGGCGGCGAGGGGTCGTCGTCGTGGGCCGTCGCCGTCATGTCCGGCTTCCAGCGCAAGGGCCGGTGGACGGTTCCCAGGCGCTTCACCTGCTTCGCCTTCTGGGGCGGCGGCGAGATCGACCTGCGCGAGGCGGACTTCGCCGACCGCGAGGTCGAGATCAACTGCATCGCGATCATGGGCGGCGCGCAGGTGATCGTGCCGCCCGGTGTCGAGGTGGTCGTGCGCGGCATCGGCATCATGGGCGGCTTCGACCACCGCGAGGAGGGTGTGCCGGGCGAGCCGGGCGCCCCGCGCGTGATCGTCACGGGCTTCGCCTTCTGGGGCGGTGTGGGGGTCGAGCGCAAGCTGACCAGGGCCGAGCGCCAGCGGCAGAAGGAGGAGCGCCGCCGGGAGAAGCTGGACCGCAGGGCCGAGCGCCGCGAGCTGCAGGCGGGCCGCCGCGACGAGCGCCAGGAGCGCTGGGCGCGGCAGTGGGAACGCCAGGAGGAGCGGCTGGAGCAGCACCGCGAACGGCACGAGGAGCGCTGGGAGCGGCACCGCGAACGCCGGGAGCAGCGCCGGGACGGCCGGGGGCACCGCGACTTCTAGGGCCGCTCGCCCCCTCCTCCGGTTCTCCCTGCTCCTCCTGCCCCCGGTTGTCCCCGCCCCGCAGGCCCTCCCCGCCCCGCGGGCTCCCCCCCCGTGCCGCCGTGCCGCCGTCGCCCCCGCGCCCTCGCCCCTTCCGGGTGAGGCCGGGAACTCCTGTTCCGTCCCGGGAGTAGGTCAGGAGGGGACAATCGTGCGCGGGGCGGGTGCGGGAACACGGAACGGGTGGAGCGGATGGAACGAACGACGACGGCGGTGCCACAGGCGGACGCGGAAGCGGCGGACGCCGCGGCCGTCCCCCGGCGCGCGATGACCGTGTTCAGCCCCGCCGACGAGGAGCGCCGGCGCGGTGTGCGCCGGATGAAGCTCACCGCGACGGGGCTGCTGCTGTTCGTGGCGGTGGTGTACGTCCTGGCCAAGTGGGCCGAGCACACCGGTGCCGGTGCCTGGGCGGGGTACGTCGCCGCGGCCACCGAGGCGGGCATGGTCGGTGCGCTCGCCGACTGGTTCGCGGTCACCGCCCTCTTCCGGCACCCGCTCGGGCTGCCCATCCCGCACACCGCGATCATCCCCACCAAGAAGGACCAGCTCGGCGTCTCGCTGGGCGAGTTCGTCGGCGAGAACTTCCTCTCCGAGGACGTCGTACGGCAGCGGCTGCGCGCCGTCGGCATCGGCGGCCGGCTGGGCGCCTGGCTCGCCCGTCCGGAGCACGCCGACCGGGTGACCGCCGAGCTGGCCACCGCGCTGCGCGGCGCGCTGACGGTGCTGCGCGACTCCGACGTGCAGGCGGTGGTCGGTGAGGCGATCACGCGCCGGGCGGCGGTGCAGGAGATCGCGCCCGGGCTCGGCAAGATGCTGGAGAGGATCGTCGCCGACGGCGGGCACCGGCGCGTCGTCGACCTGGTGGTCAGCCGGGCGCACGACTGGCTGGTGCTGCACGGCGACTCCGTGATGGACGCCGTCCAGGGCGGGGCGCCCGGCTGGACCCCGAAGTTCGTCGACCGGAAGGTCGGTGAGCGCGTCTACAAGGAGCTGCTGCGCTTCGTCACCGAGATGCGGGACATGCCGGGCCATCCCGCGCGCGGCGCCCTGGACCGCTTCCTCACCGACTTCGCCTCCGACCTGCAGTCCGACAGCGACACCCGGGCCCGTGTCGAACGCCTCAAGAGCGAGGTGCTGGGCCGCGGCGAGGTCCAGGACCTGATCGCCTCGGCCTGGTCCGCCGTACGGTCGATGATCGTCTCGGCGGCGGAGGACGAGCGCAGCGAGCTGCGGATGCGGGTGCGGGCCTCCCTGCTCTCCCTGGGCAACCGGATGGCCGAGGACCCCAAGGCCCAGGGCAAGGTGGACCGCTGGGTGGAGGGCGCCGCGGTGTACGTGGTGACGACGTACCGCAAGGAGATCACCTCCCTGATCACCGACACCGTGGCGGGCTGGGACGCCGAGCACACCACCCGCAAGATCGAGGCGCACATCGGCCGTGACCTGCAGTTCATCCGGATCAACGGCACGGTGGTGGGGTCGCTGGCGGGACTGCTGATCTACACGGTGTCGCGCGTCCTCGGAGCGTAGGCGGCCGGTGCCAGGGCGTGATCCCATGGGTTCGGGGGCACCCGGAGTGAGGTCCGCTCGACGAGGAGGGAGCCCATGGCCACCGCAGACGCCGCAAGCGCCGCAGGGTCGTCAGGTGACGGCACCGGCCGCACCGTGACCACCGACATCCCCGCCAGACTCGACCGTCTTCCGTGGTCGCGCTGGCACTGGACCATCGTGGTGGGCCTGGGCACGGTGTGGATCCTGGACGGGCTGGAAGTCACCGTCGTCGGCAACATCGCCAGCCGCCTGTCGGAGCCGGGCAGCGGTCTGGCGATCAGCTCCGGGCAGGTCACGGGCGTCGCCGCCGCGCTGTACGTGGCCGGGGCCTGCGTGGGCGCCCTGTTCTGGGGGCGGCTGACCGACCGCTACGGCCGCCGGAAGCTGTTCATGATCACCCTGGCGGTCTATCTCGCGGCCACCGCCCTGACCGCCGTCTCCTTCCACGCCTGGTGGTTCTTCCTCTTCCGCTTCCTGACCGGGTTCGGCATCGGCGGCGAGTACGCGGCCATCAACTCTGCGATCGACGAGCTGATCCCGGCGAACTACCGCGGCCGGGTCGACCTGATCATCAACGGCAGCTTCTGGGTGGGCGCGGTCGGGGGTTCGCTGCTGTCCATCCTCGCGCTGAACACCCACTTCCTCGCCGCCGACGTGGGCTGGCGGCTGACGTTCGCGCTCGGCGCCGTCCTCGCCCTGGTGATCCTGCTCGTACGGCGGCACGTGCCGGAGAGCCCGCGCTGGCTGCTGATCCACGGCAAGGACGGCGAGGCCGAGGAGGTGGTGAGCGGGATCGAACGGCGGATCGAGTCGGAGACGGGCGGGCCGCTGCCAGAGCCGCAGGGCGAGATCACCATCCACCAGCGCCGCAGCGTGTCCTTCCTGGAGATCGGCCGCACGGTCTTCGCCCACTACCCCAAGCGGGCCGTCCTCGGCTTCTCGCTCTTCATCGGCCAGGCCTTCCTCTACAACGCCATCACGTTCGGCTTCGGTGCCATCCTGACCAAGTTCTTCGACGTCCCCTCCGACCGCACCGGCTACTACTTCGCCGTCATCGCGGTCGGCAACTTCCTCGGCCCGCTGCTGCTCGGCAAGCTCTTCGACACGGTCGGCCGCCGGGTGATGATCTCCTCGACCTACCTGCTGTCCGGCCTGCTGCTGTTCGGCACGGCCTGGCTGTTCGACCGCGGCGCGCTCGGCGCGAGCACGCTGACCGCCTGCTGGTGCGCGGTGCTGTTCTTCGCCTCGGCGGGCGCCTCCAGCGCGTACCTGACGGTGTCGGAGATCTTCCCGATGGAGACCCGGGCGATGTCCATCGCGTTCTTCTACGCCCTCGGCACCGCCGCCGGCGGTATCAGCGGCCCGGTGCTCTTCGCCGACCTCACGGGCACCGGCAAGGTCGGCGACACGGTCCTCGCCTTCTCGATCGGCGCGGCGCTGATGTGCGCGGCGGGCCTGGTGGCCGCCTTCCTCGCGGTCGACGCCGAGCGCCGCTCCCTGGAGGACATCGCCACGCCGCTGACCGCCGTGCCGGCGAAGAGCGGACCGTCCGCGGGCAAGGGCCGCCCCGACGTCACGCCCCCGTCGTCGAGCCCGGCCTGACGATCATCAGGACGGTGACGGTGGCCCACAGCAGGTTGAACAGGCCGGTGAACATGGCCAGCCGGGCGGTGGCGCGGGCGGTGCCGCCGCCGCCCTCGCCGGTGGCGCCGCCCGTGTCCTCGCCGGTGGCCCCGGTGGCGCTCACGACGACGAGGGTCGCTGAGGCGGGGCTCGCTGAGGTGAGGCGTTCCGCGGCGGGGCGTTCCGCGGTGAGGCTCTCCTCGGTCAGGTCCTCCGCGGTGGGGCTCTCCGCGGTGAGGCTTTCGACGAGGGCCGCCTGGCGGGGCAGGACCAGTGCGGCGAGCACCAGCGCGGCGAGCGCGGTCAGCGCGATGGACACGAGGAGCCACGTGTCGCCCAGCACGCCCATGTTCCGCGCCGTCGCGAACCCGAACACCGGCACGACGACACCGACGACGGCGTACACCTGGCAGATCCGCAGCAGCAGCCGTACGGTCTCCACCGCCCGCAGATCACCGGGCGAGGCAAGCGCGCGGCGCGCGGCGGGCGGGAACATGCTGGCGGCGACGGTGACGGGCCCGATGGCGACGATCGCGGCCAGGACGTGCACGGCGAGGAGGAACTTGGTCACGCGCCGACGCTAGACGGACCGGTGAGCCGGAAGAAGCGGCAGGAATGCCAGGTACCGACGGATTCTCGCCAGGACCCGGGGCCGGCGGGACACCGGCTACCCCCAGTGCCCGCCCCCGGCGCGCCCGCCTACGCTCCCCGCATGCACACCGTGGCCGTCCTGGTGCTGGACCAGGTGATCCCGTTCGACCTCTCCGCCCCCGTCGACACCTTCGGCTGGGCCAGACGGCCCGACGGCCGGGCCCTCTACGAGACCCGGGTCTGCTCGGTGGAACGGGAGGTGCGGGCGGCCGGCGGCGCGTTCACCGTCCGGGCGCCGTACGGCCTGAGCACCCTCGCCGAGGCGGACACGATCGTCGTGCCCGGGGTCGCCGACCCCACCGCCCCGCTCCCGCCGGGCGTCGCGGACGCGCTGCGCGCCGCGGCGGCGAACGGCACGCGCATCGCCTCGATCTGCGTCGGCGCCTTCCTCCTCGCGGCCACCGGCCTGCTGGACGGCCTGCGCGCGACGACCCACTGGACCGCGGCGCGGACGCTGGCTCAGCGGTACCCGCGGGTGACCGTCGACCCGAACGTCCTCTACGTCGACAACGGCCGGCTCCTGACCTCCGCGGGCGCCGCCGCGGCCCTGGACATGTGCCTGCACATGATCCGCAAGGATCACGGCTCGGCGACCGCCGCGCACGCCGCCCGCCTGTCGGTGATGCCGCTGGAACGGGAGGGCGGCCAGGCGCAGTTCATCGTCCACGACCTGCCGCCCGCCCCCGCCGGCGCCACCCTGGAGCCGGTGCTGCGCTGGCTGGAGCAGCACTGCGACCGCGACCTCGCCCTGGAGGAGATCGCGGCCCGGGCCGGCATGAGCACCCGCACCCTCAACCGCCGCTTCCGCGAGCAGACCGGCACGACGCCGTTGCAGTGGCTGCACCGCGCGAGGGTGCGGCGCGCCCAGCACCTGCTGGAGACCACGCCGGACCCCGTGGAACGCATCGCCGAACAGGCCGGTTTCGGCTCGCCCACGGCCTTCCGCGAACGCTTCCGCAGGGTGGTGGGCACCAGCCCGAGGGCGTACCGGAACGCGTTCCGGGCCACGCGGGACTGAGCCGGAGCGGGCCGAGCCGGAGCGGCCCGAGGCGGCGCGGGGCCGCGGGTGGGACCGCGTCCCTTACGAACCGCGCCGGTCGGCCACGGCCCAGGATGCGGCGGCGACCGCCCCGGCGACCCCGAACACGGCGGGCCAGGCGCCCACCTTCTTGGCCAGCGGGTGCGACCCGGCGAACGCGGCGACGTAGGCGGCGGTGAGCGCGCCCGCCGCCTTGCCGCCCGCCCGCTGCCGCCACTGCTGCGCGGCGACGGCCCCGGCGACGGCCAGCACGGCCCCGCCCAGCTGCCGCTTCTTGGTCCAGCGGGCCACGCCGTAGCCGCCGACGAGTCCGGTCGCGGCGACCGCTGCCGTAGGAATCCTCGCCATCACTGTCTCCCTGTCTCCCCCGACTCCCGCACGTGCCGTGACTCCCGCACGCGTCGAACGCCCCGAGGCTAACCCCCGCCCCGGCCGACGGGCGGACCGGCCCCGAGCAGGCCAGAGTGAGACCCAGGTCACACCATCGGGATCCGCGGGCCTGTCACACACCGCGCCCCGGATCCGTCGTATCACTGCAACCGCATGACGACGAGCAACGATGACCAAGGAGCCCACGATGGAAGCCCGCCTGAACCTCTTCCAGAACCCCGTCGCCGGCAAGTTCTTCCGCTACATCAACTCCGCGGGCAAGGTCCTGTCGGACTCGACGCTCCCGGCCGCGACGCAGGAGCTGGTGAAGATCCGCGCCAGCCAGATCAACGGCTGCGGTTTCTGCACGGACATGCACACCAAGGACGCCGCGCACGCCGGTGAGACGGCACAGCGCCTCCACCTGGTCGCCGCGTGGAGGGAGGCCACGGTCTTCACCGAGGCCGAGCGCGCCGCCCTGGAGCTGGCCGAGGAGGGCACCCGCATCGCGGACGCGGCCGGCGGCGTCAGCGACGAGGTCTGGGAGAACGCCACCAAGCACTACGACGAGGACCAGCTGGCCGCTCTCGTCGGCCTCATCGCCCTGATCAACGCGTACAACCGCCTGAACGTCGTCATCCAGCAGCCGGCGGGCGACTACCAGCCGGGCATGTTCGGCTGATCCATGGCCGACGGACACCGGCGGCACGGTCCCGCCGCGGAAGGCCCCCTGGCGTGCCGCCCGTACGGCGCGCCGCCGGGGGGCCGGGACCGGGCGCACCACTCGGCCCCGGCCCCCGGCGGCGAGTCACCGCGCCGGGCGGTGCGGCCGCCTCACAGGTGCTGGTCGGAGATGAGCTTGCGCAGCCAGGGCCAGGACGAGGGGCCCGGCATGCCGTCCACGGCCACCTTGTGGCCGTACCAGTCGTTGATGTCCTCCTGCGCGTTGCGCATGGCGGCCTGCGACCGGGCGCCGAATATGCCGTCGACCGTGCCGGCGCCGTAGTTCTTGAGCAGGCACTGGGCCTCCGCACCCGCCTGCGACACCGAGGTCCGCGTCGGCACGACGGTGTTGCCGCTGTAGTGCCCGCGTACGCCCTGCCGCCCGAGTAGGACATGTGACAGGTGTAGGCCTGCGTGGAGGAGGAGGCGGCGTGAGCGGCGGGCGTGACGGCCGTGACCGCGCCGAGCAGTGCCGTGGTGGCGAGGGCGCTCGCGAGGATCGAGCGCGACGGACGAAAGAACACGGTGTTCCCCCTTTTTTTCCGATCCGATGACGTCCCGGGGCGCCTGCGGGGCGGTTGACCAGGTCGGTACCCCCCCGGGTGGTGGTGCCCCACCGCCGACCGCGCCGCCGGCCGGATCCGAACGTACTGTCCGGCCCGTACGGCGGCGTCCCGCACAGGGTTGAATCTCCTGCAACCACAGCGGTAGCCGTGCTCGACTCCTGCAACCCGGGTGGTAACGGGGGCGGACGACGACCCGCTGCCGAGGCGGCCGCCCGCTTCTTCGGGTACGAGGCCTGGGCACGGAGCCTGGAGGAGCGCGCGGACGGCTGGTGGCCGAAGGCTGACAGGGACGTGATGGTGTCCTCGGTCACCGGACTGACGCGCCGCGACCACTGGCGCGAGTGGGAGGCGATCACCTGCCCCACGCTGGTCGTCAGGGGCGCCGACGGCACGATGCGCGAGGCGGAGTTCACCCGGATGCACGCCCGCCGCCCGCACGGCACCACACCGCTGACGGTCACCGGCGCGGGCCACGACGTCCACCTGGACCAGCCGGAACGCCTGTACGAAGCGGTGAGGGCGTTCCTGACCTGAGTCGAGGCTTGTCAACTTTAGTCCGGCGAGTTATATAAAGAGGCGTAGGGCATCGCACCCAGTGCCACAGGAAAGGAGTGACCTGTGATGCTCATGCGCTCGGATCCCTTCCGCGAGTTCGACCGTCTCGCGCAGCAGGTCTTCGGCCCCGCCCGCCCCGGCGCCATGGCCATGGACGCCTACCGGTCGGGGGACGACTTCATCGTCCACTTCGACCTCCCCGGGGTCGACCCCGAGACCATCGACCTCGACGTCGAACGCAACGTGCTCAACGTTCACGCCGAGCGGAAGTCCCCGGCCGCCGAGGGCGCGGAGATGATCGTCGCCGAACGCCCCACGGGCACCTTCACCCGCCAGCTGTTCCTCGGCGAGACCCTCGACACCGAACGCATCGACGCGTCGTACGAGGCCGGCGTCCTCACGCTGCGCATCCCGGTGGCCGAGCAGGCCAAGCCACGCAAGATCCAGGTCACCGGCGGCAGCGAACGCCGCCAGCTCAGCGGCTGAGGAGCCGCCCCCGGCCCGGCCCACCCCGGCCGGACGGACCTTGTGAGAAGAGCGTCCCGTGAGCCCGTGCCCCGCTCACGGGACGCGGCCACGCACCACCCCGGCGAGCCAACCCACGCGGAGGAGGCCCCCCACGATGACCGCGCCGGCGGCACCCATCCCGACCATGACGACCCTGACGGAGGCGGGCCCCGCCTCCACGTCCCGCACCTGGCAGATCCTGATCGAACGCGTACGCGAAGCGGGCGGATACACGACGAGAGCGCAGGCGGAACGCGTCACCCGCACCGTCCTGTCCGCCCTCGGCACCCACGTGACCGGCGACGAACGCGTCGCCCTGGCCCGCGCCCTGCCCGAGGAGGCGGCCAGGGTGATCGCCGCCCAGATCCCGGTCATCCGCCCCCTGACGGCCCGTGAGTTCGTCGAGTCGGTGGCGTCCCGCCTCGACAACTCCACCCCGGCCACGGCCCGCTGGGACACGGGCACGGTCCTCACGGTCCTGGCGGACCTCCTGCCCCCACCCGTCCTGACGGACGTCCTCACCCAACTCCCCCCGGGCTACGCCCTGCTGTTCGGCCGCGCGGAACTGACCGGCCCACGCCCGCCGGCGCCCCGGAGGGGGTGATCTGGCCGGATCTTCCCTGTCCGCGCCGAACCGCGTTGCTTCGGCGATCAACGCCCTGATAGAGATGAAGATCCCCTTGCCGGTCCCGCGCGGTCCGACGGACCGGCCGGGGAACGTGTCCCCGCAAGGGGCCTGCGGGGGCCCACGGGAGGCGACGGGAGCCAGGGGGGTTGACGTGACGGGGTGGGATGTCACACCCAGCGGGGTGGAATCGATTCTGTCGCTCGTCGGTCTGGCGGCCGACGAACTGGGCAAGGACATCAAGGGCTACGGCAAGAGCGTCGAGGAAGCCGCCCTGCGCGCCGGCACCATCAGCGGCCCGTACTGCGGCTCCGCGCCCGTCGGTCCGGTCGGCAGCGCGGTGGCGGACTTCGTCTCCGACACGGAGTCGCAGGTCACGTTCATGGTGGCACGCATCAAGAAGACGATGGACGGCACCGTCGATGCCACCACCGCCTACGTCGACGGGGACCTGGCCATGGCCGCGCGCGCCCAGCGCGAGGCGGCCAAGGTCCCCTCGTCCGCCGAACTGCGCGCGGTGACCGAGCGGGCCGACCGGCACGGCGGAGGCCGGACGAAGTGATAGAGCCGGGGGGAATACCGCAGTACACCGGCGACTTCGGCAAGCTGTCCGAGGCCGTCACCGAACTCCGCACCCGTGCCGTCGGCATCCGCAACGACGGCCAGGACGTCCACTCCCGTTTCCAGGCCACGGCCGCCTATTACAGGGCGCCGGAGGCCGATCAGCTCTTCTCCTCCACCCAGCCGGTGATGGACACCGCGGACGAATTCGCCGCGCACATCGAGTCCCTGGCCGACGCGTTGGAGACCTTCGCAGCGCAGGCGAAGCCGCACGCGGACCGCTTGGAGGAACTGAGGGAGAAGGCCGTCGCCTTCGTGGACAGCGTGCGGGGCGACGACGACTGGACCAAGGACCAGGACAAGGTCGACGCGAACAAAGCCCTGATGGACGATGTGGCGGCGGCCGTCGAAGGTTTCCAGACGGCGGAGCGCGACGCGGCGAACAAGATCAGGAGCATCAGCCCCGGGGCGTGCCGCCGCGACTGGGTGGCCGACGATGGCAGCCACGCACCCGGCATGTACGGCGCCGACGCCGGCACCCTCACGTCCATGGATCACCTGCCGTGGGGCAGCGCGGACGAGCGCACCTACGAACGCTGGAGCCTGGACTGGTGGGGCCACGGCGTCAAGAGCTGGGGGTGGGACGGCATCGTCAAGGACAGTGTCTGGGGCGGCTTCGTCGGTCTGGGTGTCTTCGAGGACAACCTCCTGGGCGTGAACGGCTCCCAGGCCCGGCACGACACCTGGGACGGCCTCAAGCGCACCTTCGTCGGTGCCTACGCCTACGGCATGGACGCGGTAGGCCTGGGCGACCACCTCTCGGACTGGCAGCGCGGCAGCGAGGCGTACGCCGAGGAGTTCGGCAAGGGCTTCATCGCCTACGACACGTGGGACGAGGACCCGGCCCGCGCCCACGCCGTCACGAGCTTCAACCTCCTCACGGTCTTCGCGGGCGCCGCCGGCGGTCTCGCCCGGCTGGGCAAGGCGGGCCGGGTCGCCGAGACCGCAGGCACCGCGGCCAGGGCCGGCGACGTCCTCGACCCGATCGCCGGCACCATGAAGGCGGCCAAGGCCCTGTCCGACCTGCCCAAGGTCTCCGAGGTCCTCGCCCGCGTCACCGACCACCTCGGACTTCCCAAGTCCCGTTTCCCCGACACGGCCCTCGACCTGAGCGACCGCTACCGGATCGACACGAACGGCAACCTTGTCCCGCTGCACGCGGACGGCACCCCGAACACGACACCCGCGGCACGGGAGCCTTCCGCGGCCGAGCGGGTGCCCTCGGACGACAGACGACTCGCGGGTGTCGGAGGACGGGGGCGGGAAGGTGCTGTGGGGATGGCCGACCACCGTTCGCCGCACGCGAGCCGTCAGGCGCCCGACGGCGGCTCTCCCCACGAACCACCGGGGGACGACAGACATGCCGGCGCAACGCACCACGCCGGAGCGGCGGCCGCGGAACACCACCGGGGAACCGGTGGCCCGGCCTCGGAACACAGTCATCCCGGCCGGACTGACATGGGCAGCGGACACGGAGGAGGGGCCGCAGGCGGCGGCCATGACCACGACGCGCACGCACACCGCCCTGAACCGACTCCGTCCGGCCCCCTCGAATTGGGTGGCGAGGCCGAACGGAACCTGCGCGAGGCCCTGCACAACATACCCAAGAACACCACCAAGCCGAAGGTCCTCGAAGCCGCCATCAGCAGACTCGCAGAATCCCCGTCAGGTCGGGAGATCGCGGATATCATCACCTCTGGCCACTTGGCCAAGTGCCCCGGCTTCAGGGAAACCGTTTCGATGCTTGGTTCGAGCAAGACAGGGCAATTTTCCCGCGCTGTCGACCAGATTCGCCTTGGCGAGGAGTTTTATCGCCGAGGTATCCGCGACATCGAATTCGAAGTCAAGAACCAATCCATCAAGGCGGATATTGATGTGCGGATCACGGATGATTCGGGGCAGAGCTGGGGTTACCAGCTGAAGAGGCTTGACAATCCTAAGAATCCTTTCAACTCTATTTCCAAGTCCGAGAACCTGGGTCAGCTCTCGAAGTCGGAGTCGGATCACAAGATCATGCTCGTGGATGCGCAGGGCACCGTCGCCGACTGGCAGCAGAGAGGCATTCCGGATGAACTTCTGCAAGTTCACCGGGGTGAGCACCCGTTCAAGAGCGACAAGGGGCGTGGCATCCTGTTCGTGATCCGCCTCGAGGACGGAACGATCGTCATCCCGCCGGGCGCGATGGCTGACCCGCGAGGAGTGCTGTGATCACGACGATGGACGCGGTCGGCGCCTGGTCCTGGGAGACCGGTGACGCCGGCTGTGAAGGCGACCCGCTGGTGCCATGTGTTCGGCTGGCGCTCGACGTGTGGTCGGTTCTCAGGACGCTCGGCCTCGCGGAGGCGTGCGCGCGGGCGGACATCGCGGTTCGCACGGGGAGCGAGGGTGCCGTCGTCCCGCGAGCGCAGGGAGTACGCGTCGACTTCTCCGCGGGCGATGCCGAACGCGCGCTCCTCGAAGCGCTGAGTGAACCTGACCGCCGGAACGTCGGTCTCGCGACCATCGACCTGGAGCTGCCGGGCGGTGTCCTGCGGGCCGGGGACCGGTACCGGGCTGAACAACTCTTCTCCGTGACCGTCGACGTGTGGCCGAGCGGGGCCGCATCGATCACTCTCCGCACATACTCCGACGCCTGGTTGTCCCATGACCTGCGCGGTCGCAGACAACCGGATGTTCAGAAAGAGAATGCCCCACGGCTCAAAGCCGCCCTTGCTGCCGTCACGGACCTGCTGGGCGTGCCGATCGAGCCCTGGGACCCGGGTTTCCACGGCACGCCGACAGAGGATGGCTTCGAGGATTTCCCGGACGATGACCCGGACCTTCTGGATTCCTGGTACATGTTCGAGGTTCCACGACGGACCGAGTGGCTCCAAGGAAAGGTCCCACAAGAAAAACCGCATTACGAATCCCATTCATCGGCGCCAGTCGACTTCGCCGAGGTGTCGATCGACGGACGTGTCATCGGTTACGTGTGGGCGGATGAGAGCGGTGAGGCGGCAGGGTACGAGCCGCGATCCCCGGCCGGCCGTATCGCGTTCGATGCCGCAGAAGACTGGCTGGACCATCTCAGTGGATGCAAGGCCCGGGGGTTGCCCTCCAGCCAGGCCCTGCGCGAGGCCGTGCGACGGTCCGGTACCGATCGATCCGGCGCCGTCGTATCAGGTTCCCTCCGCAAAGCCATCAGTGCGGAAGAAGTGCAGGAACTGTCCGGCAGAGAATGGTGACACGCCGAACCTGGTACGTGCCCCGTCGTCCTGGTGCTGGTTGACCGTACGGGTACGGAATCCGCATCGGGCGACGCCGGACACGCCGATATGCGGGCGGCGGGGCGAGAACTTCCGGCACGGTCGGGCTTCGCGGCTGGGCGAGCCTGATGCCCACGTCGGTCCGGCCGCCCCGGCTGTGTGGCTCTCGGCTCTCCACGCGCACCGACATCGACGAGCCGACGCCCGGGTCATCTCTTCCGGAAGGCGCCCCATGACTCAGCACGCCATAGCCCTCACCCCGCGGATGCCGGACCCGAAGACCCTGCTGGCCGCCCTCCACGCGGGCGGTCCCGATCTGCGCGTCAAGCGGTCAGGGCAAGGTGCCGTGGCACAACTGCACGCGGAGGACGGGCGTCTGATCGCCTCGGTCGAGGCGCCTCGCTACCTCCAGGTACCGGGAGAGACGGCCCGGCTCCTGGGGCCCGCCGCTGCCACCGGCACCCCGGTGTGGTGGACCGAGGTCCGCGCGGCCTCCGTCGTCCCGGAAGCGCCCCGGCTGGCAGCCTCCGTGGCAGGCCGCCTGGCCACCCTGCTCGACGGCAGCACCTGGCCCCGCAGCGCCGGCGCTCACACCGGCGTCGTCACGGTCGCGGCCTCGGGTGAACCCGTCGACGCGGTCGGTGGTGACGTACTCACCGAAGCCGACCTCGTCACCACCCGAGCAGCCACCGTCCTCCAGGACACCCCGGTCCTCGCCGCCACCACCTGGCTGACCGAACTCCTCCGTACCACCGCCCGCACCGGCCGGCACCTGCACCTGGTCACCCCGCCCGCCACCCGCCTCACCCTGCCCGCCCGCACGCTCCTGGAGCGCACCTCCGCCCGCTGGGTCGTGAGCGCCCCCCGAACCGGCTGTCACGACGGACTGTCCGGCCTGGAACTGAGCTGGCGTGACGGCCTCTTCACCCCGGCACCCGGTCCCAGCCCCACCATGGCGGACGCCTACCGGCCACCATCAGGCCCATCCGGTGAACGCCAGCTCCTCCTGTCCCTGCGTACCGTCCACCCCGCCGACGGACAGCTCCTCCTCGGCGGCGCCCTGGAGTGCGCCTGGCGGACACTGACCGGTGAACCGCCCGCGGGCTGGTCCACCGCGGAACCCGTCAACGTCCCGTGGTCCCGCCGTCAGCTGACCGACCTCGCACGCAACCGTGCTCGCCGTGGCTCACCGACCTGGCTGGTGGCAGTAGGCGACCCGGACCGCCCGGCGATCGCCACCCAGCGCGTGACCCACACCCGGCTGGGCGTCGAGGAACACATCACACTGGCCTTCGGCCACACCGGCGACAGACCCGCCCCCTTGGACCGGCTGCCGCACCTGGCAGAGAAACTGGCCGCTCAGCACCGTCTGGCCACAATGATCACCGAGCTACGGGCAGCCCGCGCGGACCTCACGGTGCCGGCGCACTACGAGCCACCGGCCCTCCCCGTCGCCCTCACGTTCGGGCCGGACGCCGTGGCCGACATGGGGCTGAGCCGAGCCGGGAGCCTCGTGCCGGACACACCCCCCACCCGTCTCGGCTCCGCGGCCCG
The DNA here is from genome assembly GCF_040703815.1 of Streptomyces sp. NPDC006743. Classification (NCBI taxonomy): domain Bacteria; kingdom Bacillati; phylum Actinomycetota; class Actinomycetes; order Kitasatosporales; family Streptomycetaceae; genus Streptomyces; species Streptomyces sp. NPDC006743. Next base: position 44,750 of record NZ_JBEYJA010000011.1, read on the forward strand.
CCCCGCCCTCCACTACGAACTCGGTGACGGAACCGATGCCGCGGCCTGGAGGCGACTCCGGCGCGCTCAGGAACACGTGAGGGCAGCACCCGAACGCAGGTGACGACCGAGGGAGCGCCGGGCTCTCGTGACGCCCGTGTCGCCCGGAGCGGGCGAAGACCCCCAGCCGCTCGGATGGCCCCCTCGGCACCCCCGCCCTCGCCATCACCCTGTGGTCCCTCTTCGCCGCCCCCAAGGCCCGCCTGCGCCCCGGCCTCCCCTTGGTCCTCCTCGTCAAGGCCCTGGTCCTCGGCGGCGGCGCGGCGGCGGTGTACGGCGTGGGCCACCCGGCAGCGGCCGTCGCGACGGCGGTCCTGGTCACCGCGAACACGGCGATGGTGGAGACGTTTCGGCGCACCCGGGTCACTGCCGGCAGGCCGCCGGGCCCGAGCCCTTCGCCGGGCCCGTGAACGATCGGGTGCCACGGCGAACCTGTGTCTCCTCGAGCCGCTACTCGATCAAAGGCGCTCGGACCACCCTCGGCGCAGAGCAACCGTGAAGGCTCCCCACGCCGAGGCCCCGACAGCCGCCACGTGGGAGTCGCCGAGCTTGGTGTCGCGGAGGAGTACCCGATCACCGTGACGAGCACACTCGAGGCATTCGCCCCCCGCGCCGTTGCTGTAGGACGACTTGGCCCATGAGCGCAGGGTTGCGGCGTCACCACGGGTGAGGCTCATCGCGCGTACTCCTTCACAACGTTCTTGATGAACTGGGTCGTCCGTCGTGGACTCAGGGCCGCTGCCCGCAACTCGTCGAAGGCACGCGTGTACTCGCGGACATGCGGCTCACCCTCCAAGTACATCGCATCGGTGATTCCGTCCCGGTACACGACGTCCGGGTCCTCCGGATCGGGGAAACCCAACATGGTGAAGGATCCCGTGGTCGGGCTCGTGCCGGCATCGAAGGGAAGCACCTGCAGCGTCACGCTCGGCTGCTCCACGGCCTCCAGCACGCGTTCCAACTGCGCACGCATCACCTGCCGGTCACCGATGACTCGGCGCACGGCCGCTTCACTCACGACGAACCAGCAGTCGGGGGCACCTGCGCTCGCCAGCATGGCCTGTCGCTCCAACCGCACGCGTACGGCACGGTCGATGTCCTCGGGAGACAGGTACGAGCCGCACGTGTGCAGTTCGCGCACATAGGGCTCGATCTGCATGAGCCCGGGCAGCACCTCGCACTGGTACTGCCGCAGTGTGGAGGCGTCCTGTTCGAGACCGATGTAGATGGAGAACCACTCGGGGACGCCGGAGCCGTGCACCTGCCACCAGCCGCGCGTCTTGGCCTGTCGTGCCAGGGACTTCAGGAACTCCCGCAGTTCGTCGCCGGTGTCGTAGAAGCGGCACAGCGCATCGATGTCGGAGGGCTGGATCCGCCCGCTGCCGGTCTCCATCCGATTGACCTTGGAACCGCTCCAGTCGAGAGCGGCGCCCACCTGTGCGCAGGTCAACGCGTTCTTCTCCCGCAGCTTCTTCAGCTCGATGGAGAGACGACGGCGACGTGCCGTCGGTGATCCGGCCATCTGACCCCCTTCGTGTCGAACAGCCCTCAGTCTCCGGGGCATCGGTGTCGGCCACCAGTCACTCGATGGTGGGATTCTCTCCGTGCACATTGCACGACGGGATGCGCGCCGGCCATTCTGGCGGAGGAGGACGGCCGACGCGGGACCGGTTCTCGGCTCGGCGTCCGTACGGACCGGAAGGCGTTGGAGGGTTCGGAAGTGATCCCAGGAACATGCATGGTGCGAACGCCCTGGATCGTGGAGTTCATGGCCGCGGAAGCGGAGGTGGCGGCCCTGCGACGCCGGGTGCGGGACCACCTCGGGACGTGGGGGTTGCAGGCCCTGGCGGACGAGGTGCAGCTCTGTGTGAGTGAACTCGTGGCCAACGTCATCAGTCACGTGGGCGCCGGCACTCCGACGACCCTCGCGGTGCTGATGAACGGCACGTTCCTGCGCATCGAGGTCCACGACCCCGACAGCCGCGCCCTGCCCACCCTCGTCGACGCGGACGCCGAGGCCGAGGGCGGTCGAGGCATGGCGCTCGTCGCGGCGATCAGCGACCGCTGGGGCGTCCGACTCCTCGCCGATCGGAAGGTGACCTGGTGCGAACTGGCGACGGTCCTGCTGCCTTCGGGGGGTCACCCCGGAGGTGCCCGGGTGAGTCGGGCCGAGGCCGTGATCGACCTCTACGGTGCCTCGGGTCCGCGGACTCGCTCGCGCACGGGGAGGCTCAGCATCGCCGAGGGGGAGGAGGCGGCGATCTTCATCATCACCGACCTCCTCCACTGGCTCCGGACGCACGGTCATGACGCGGACGACGTGCTGGACCGCGCCCAGACGCGGTTCGAGACCCAGATGGCCGAGGTCGGCTCGTGACCCGGGTCGACGACCGTCAGGAAGCGAGGGCGACCCCGAAGAATCCAAGAGAGGGGTCCTCGGGCGTCCCCACCAGCAGCGCACGGTCGAGCAGGATGTTGTTGTGCTCGCAGCTCGTCTCGGGGAGCATCACGCAGGCGTGACAGGCGGCGAGATTGGTGCCGTCGGTGCCGGAGACCGTGGTCTCCATGCAAAGAGGATCGGAGGAACACCACTCGGCACGACGGACGGCGGAACGGATCGTCCGGTCGAGGTTGTCCGGCTCACCCTGCGCGACAAGACCACCGAGGCTGCCCGCCGAGTCGCTCGTCGCCGTGTAGACGAGGACCCCGGCCATGTCATCGGCGGCGTACAGGCGCTCGCGCAAGGAGGCGGACGGGTAGCCCGCATCCAGGCTCCACTCGTTGATGAGGACATGGGCCAAGGTGTGCAACAGCACCAGGCGGGGCGTCGCAGGGGACTGCACGGCCCGACTCGGATCGTCGGCCCGCTGATCGAGCATCCGCTGGTGAGCGGTGCGCATGCGCTCGACCCGGGCCGCCACCGCCGTCGCCTTCTCCCAGGCGTCCAATCGGTTCTCGTCCAGGCGAAGGAAGACTCCCTCGCCCTGGACCTCCATGGCCGGCAGCCAGCGCAAGGGCTTCTCGGAGAGCGCCATCTCCTTCGCGTCCGTCGTCGACTCGGTGTCGACGAGTCGGGTGAACGCCTTCAGGGCCCGCACCTCGCGGAGCTTCTTGACCAGCATCGGGCCGGTGATCCCGAGCGGCCGGAGCACGTTCTGGTCACCGAGCGGCGTCTCACAGACGAACTGCTCGTCACGGGAGTGCTCGCTCTCGTCGTTGCCCTGGCGCAGGCGCTCGTACTCCTTGTTGCGCAGGGCGCGGTAGCGGTGGTCGAAGCTCGGCTCCGCCTCGCCCTCCGGGTCCTCCTCGCGTTCCGCGTCGAGCAGGTCCATGACCTCGTCCAGCGGGATCGGACAAGCGCCCTGGAAAGCGCCCTTGAGGTAGATCCCGATGTGTTCGCGGTTGTCGAACTGGCGGAGAGCGTCCCAGTGTCCCGCGAGCGGATCCGCGCGGCCGTTGCTCCACGGAGGGATGGAGAGCGCCGACTTCAGTACCGGCTGCCACACGGACGAGGAACCGCGCTGCAGGGTGCGCAAGGGGAGTCCGCACCCCGCCGGGTCCACGGCGGAGAGGCCGAGCCACGGGCGGGCACCTCGGCAGGTGAGGCGCAGGTCCTTGAGCGCGTTCCTGCGGAAGGAACCCTCCATCGAGACCTCGGGCACCTGGCCGCAGGTGCAGGAGATGACGATGGAGCGGAGCGAGGAGGTGCGTCCGGTCGTGCGCATCCTGAGCTTGCCGCCGCACGTCCCGAGCCTCGTGGCATCCCGGTCCGGCGAGCGGTGCACCCACTGCCAGTAGGGGAACTCGTCGAGGTGCCCGGCCTCGCAGGCGACGACGAAGCGGGAGGGCACGAGGTCCACTTCGCACGTGCCGCAGACGCTTCGACCGGCCGGGGGCGAGAAATCGCGGTGCGGCTGCAGTTCGTCGCACCCGGGGCACGAATGCATGAGGGGGAAGCGGCGGACCCGGAGGCCGTCCCTGCTGGTGTCCTCGGATGCCGGCGGCAACCGGAAGTGGTCGACGTCGAGCAGGCGGGCCAGTCGTCGCTCATGGACGACGCGCGACTCGTCCTTGCTCCAGCTCCGGTCGGCCTCGTCCAGCCCGGAGACGACGAAGGACTCGTGGTCGACGGCGATGAGCGACCCGACGCCGTACGTGGTGATCACCTGCGCGCGGCGGATCGTGCCGCGGCGGGGGAGGTTGTGGGCCGGGGCGGTGCCGTTCGCCGCGGTCCGACGGCGGCGGGCGGGGGGCGGGGTCATCGGTTTCCCTCCATGAACAGGGCGGACTCGGCGTCGACGTCGCGCAGGCTCCACAGGGTGGACCACGCCTCGCGGTCCTCGGACTCGTCGTCGTACGACTTGAGGAGCGAAGGGGCACGGCTGCCCCGCCTGGGTTCGAAGAGCAGCTCACTGTGGATGTCGGCCTCCTCGCGCCACCAGTCGACGAACTCGTCGAAACTTCGCTCCACGGCCCCCGTCTCCGAGGCGGTGACCGCCTGGACGCGGTCCACGACCAGGGACCTGATGCGGCCCTGCAGGACGTCCGCGTAGGACTCGACCTGACCGGCGCCCTCGTTCGGGCGGGCGGCCGGGATCAGGATGCGGGCGAGAGCGACGATCACCGCGTGCAGTCCCCGTTCACGTGCGCGGGCGGAGAACGGGGTCACGGAGGTGGATTCGACTTCGCGGTAGAGGGCGGAGTGGTAGTGCTGGAAGCTCTCGTAGTGCGAGCGGTCCCGGGCACGCGCCGCGTTGAGCATGACGGCGACCAGGCCGGGGTGGGCACGGCCGACGCGGCTCGTGGCCTGGATGTACTCGGCCGTCGTCTGGGGCTGGCCCATCACGGCCATCAACCCGAGCCGGTCCACGTCCACGCCCACCGCGATCATGTTGGTGGCGAGCAGGACGTCCACGGCGTCCTCGTCGGGGAGCCTCTTCTCGATCCCCTTGAGACGCGTGGGGATCTCGCTGGCGTCGATCCGGCTGGTCAGCTCCGAGTAGTTGGCCACCGAGCGCACGGCCACCCCCTCGCGTTCGGCGAGCAGTTCCAGGTACGCCACCACGTCGTCGTGGACCTGGAGTTCGGCCGCGGAGAGCAGCCGCAGGCTGTTGAAGTAGCCGACGAGGCTCCAGTAGGCGTCGCGCACCTTGTCGTCGGTGTCCGCGTGCATGGCCCGGTGCAGCAACGTGGCGTACGTGCGGATCAACAGCGTGGACTGGCTGGTGCCGGGAGCCAGGAGGCCGACGTAGCGGCGGCTCGCCTTCTCCTCGCGCGGGGTCTCGACGGCGAACCACGAGTCGCGGGAGTCCAGGCCGGCGGGCGGGAACTGACGCACCTTGCGGGCGAAGAGGTGGAGGCCCTGGTCGGCCGCGCGGCGGATGGTCGCCGTGGAGGCGATCACCTTCGGGCGGTCGGCCAGCGCGTCCACGGCGGTCTCGTAGAGGCCGGTCAGGGTCCCCAAGGGACCGGAGATCAGGTGGAGCTCGTCCTGGACGATCAGCTCCGGGGGAGGAGTGCCGTCGGCCGGGTCGTCCCGGTTGAAGAGCGCGGAGGTCGCCGGTCGCCACGGCATCGAGGCGAACTTGTCGACGGTGGCGATCACCAGCGTCGGGCGAGCGTCGTACACCGCCTCGTCGATCAGGTGGACGGGAAGACCGTCGGAGAAGTCGCACTCCGCGCCGGGGCAGCGGACGTGCATCCGCTTGGCGTCCTCGTCGGCCTCGTAGTCCCGGGCGTCGAGTCGAGTGCCGCACCAGGGACAGGCGTGCAGTTGGACGGGGTTCTCGGTGGCGAGACGCTTGTCGAGGTCGGCACGCAGCTCGTCGAGCCTGGAGGCGGCCTCGGCCAGCGTGTTGGGGGTGGCCGAGCGCCCCACCCACATGCCGACGGAGAACGGTTCGTCGCCCAGCTCGGGCGTGCGGCGCCGCATGTGTTCCATGGCGCAGAGCAGGATCGCCGCACGTTCGAACTGCTGCAAGGTGAGCAACCGGAGCGTGTAACGCATCAGGACGGTGACACCACCGCCGTCCGCGCCCCTGCGAATGCGGCGGAGGAAGGACGTCAGGGCGATCAACCCGAGGTAGGCCTCGGTCTTGCCACCGCCGGTCGGGAACCAGAGCAGGTCGGAGATCTGCCGGTCCTCGTGCGCGGGATCGTCGATGCCGGCCATGCAGAGCAGCACGAAGGCGATCTGGAAGGGCCGCCAGCGTCCGGCGGACGGGTCGGGGCTGCCGGCACGTCCGTCCTTCACCCAGGCGCTGCGGGCGCGCTGGTCGGCCATGGCACGGTTGGCGAGCCGGAACGCCCGCATCAGGTCGGGCTTGGTCCGCAGCAGTTCGATGCCCTCGCGGATCCGGCCGAGGGCCTCGCGACAGGCGTCCACCTGATCCCGCGCGGGCCGCTCGTGAGGGCCGTCCGCCAGAGCCTCCGCCTCGGCCGACTTCCGGTCGATCCAGTCCTCGTACCCGGTGGCCAGCGCCTCCAGAGCGGCCAGGACCTCGCTGTCGGACTTCTCGCTCAGCCCCAGCATCGACAGCGAGGAACTGTCGATCTCCGGGTTGGAGTCGGTCAGCAGCACCTCCACGCTGGGTACGAACTCGCTGCGTACCTCGGGGACGGCGGCCGGGGTGCTGTCGACGACACCGATCGGTGACGGGTTCCAGTCCCAGGCGGCGGCACAGCCGTGGCCGATGGCGAAGGTCGGGGCATGGCGGTGCAGCAGCCGACCGGTGGCGATCTCGGGGTCGGGTGCGGCGTCCGGGGCGGGGCGCTCGACGAAGGCGCTCGAACCGTCGGCGGCCCAGACCGTCAGGCCGCACTGGAACAGGGCGAAGGCGTCCTGGAGGTCCCGCTCACCGACTTTCTGTCGGTTGATCAGCGTGACCGTGACGGTGACCGTGCCGGTGACCGGATCGGGTCGGCGGACGATGGCGTGCAGAGCGACCTTGTCCGGCACGAGGTCGATCATCTCGCCCGGGGTGGGGGCGGTCACGTCGATGGTCTTCTCGGGGAGCTGGAGTTCCTTGCGCCGCCACCGCTCCCGCTGCTCCGCGACGGTCCTGGCTTCGGCGCGGCGGGCCGGGACCGGGTTGCCGTCCGCGTCGGTGGGCTCGTAGACCGCCGCACGAGCCGAGACCACGATCGCGTCGCTTATGGCCGGGTCGATCGCGAAGGTCAGGCCCATGGAGGACGGGCGCTTGTCGCCCGAGACACCGGCTTCCTGCGCGGCGCCGGACTCCTCGGCGTCCTCCCGGGCGAGTACGGGCGCGGCGTCCGGGCCGTCCTGCTCGGCGGCGTTCTCGATCCTCCGCTCGCGCGAGGCGAGGGGATACAGCACACCGGTCAGGTAGCGGTCGATCGGCGCGTCATGAGGGAGGACCTCGGCCCGGTCCTCCGGCCCGGACTCCTCGATGGGACCGAAGAGTTCCCTGCGCAGCCCCACGACGAGTTCCTCGTCCCGCACCCGATAGTGCTCGGAGTGCCGACCTGCCACCTGCGTCATGCGCCCTGCTCCTCTTCGTCGTTAGCCCGTCGAAACATGCCGATACCGGTGATCCGCGGCGCGACCCACACACCCCGGTCACCCAGGCCAGCGTTGGCGCCGGCCGCGGTGCTGCCCGTCACCGTCTCCAAGGTGTCGATCCGCAGACCGTGGATCTCGTCGGGCCACCACGGGTCCCACGTCCGGTTCACCTTCTGCACCCCGAACAGCTCCCGCAGGAACCGCTCCGACGCCTCGCCTATCTCCCGTCCCCGGTGCAACAGGACGTACGGCGGACTCTGGTCCTCGCCCGCCGGCAGGTCGTGGCGCTTGCGCAGCAGGACCTCCTGGCCGGGGCCGACCTCCCGCAGGAGATAGGACTGGGTAGCCATGGCGTCGGTGGCGTGACCGGGAGGGTTGTCCCGACAGACGTCACCGGCCTCCGTCACCACGCCGAACCGGTCGTACGACCGCCATCCGCCGACGTACCGCCGGCCGTTCTTGCGGTTCCCCGCCCTCTTGATGACCGGCAGGTCGGGGGAGGGGACGTGATAGAGGTCCTGTCGGGCGCGGGTCATCGCCACGTACAGGGCACGGGCCTCCGCGGGGAGGTCGACCTCGTCGCCGTACTGTTTGTGGAGTTCGGCGACGGTCGGCGGAGCCAGGACGATCACTCGGTCGAACTCCAGCCCCTTGGCCCGGTGCACGGTGGAGACGACGATCCGTGCGGTCTCCGGGTCGGCCGCCTCGTCGGGGAACCGGCCGTCGGCGACCAGGCGGCGCAGCCGGTCCAGGTCGAGCGCGGTGCGCCCGGGCGAGCGGGTCGCGCGCCGCAGCACCGTCCACAGAACCGCCGCGTTCGGTTCATGGGGCAGCGGGATCTGTTCGAGCAGGGAGCGGAACCGCTCCTCGGACAGGCCGGTCGCCTCGGTACGGCGCAGCAGCTCGGCCACCCAGTAGGGGACCGGGCGCTCATCGAGGGGCCGGCGCAGCCGGTGCCCGATGCCGTTCTCGTGGAGCAGCCGGGAGACGACCAACGCCTGCCGGTTGTCGCGGGTGAGGACGGCACAGGTGTCGTCGAGGTCCCGCAGACCCTGCAGCGTGTACTCGTCGGTGAGGTCGCCCAGCGCGTTCGCCGGGTCCAGGAGCAGATCGCGCAGCTCCTCGTAGAGGGTGGCGGCCTCGTCCGCGTCACGGATCCGCTGGAGCCGGGAGCCGTGCGACAGCGCGACCCGTGCCTCCGGGGTGACGGCCCGAAAGTTCTCCGTGAGGTGCAGTTCGACCAGGTCGTCGGGGAACGAACGGCGCAACCACTCGAAGAACCGGCCGGTCTCGTCGTCGCGTTCGGCCGGGTCCTCGATCTGGAAGCCGTACACGGCCTGGGCGGCGTCACCGACCACGGTGAAACCACAGCTGTCCTGGTAGCGGTCGAGCAAGGACTCCACCAGTTCCCGGCGGTCGCCCAGCAGGTCCTGCACCTCGTCGATCACCACATGGGACGGCGGGACCGAGTCGCCGGCCTCCAGCGCCCCGTCCTCGACGGCTTCCGCCGCGGCCTTGATCCGGTCGTCGAAGGAGGTCGCGGCCCAGTCCCGGTCCGGGTGCGCCTGGACGAGCATCCCGTACGCCCAGGCGTCGAAGGTCTGGGCGCGCACCCGGCGGGCCCGGTCCCCGTGCCGGGTGATGCGCTCACGCAACTCCCGGGCGGCCGCCCGGGAGAACGTGAGCACGAGGATGTCGCCTGCCTCCAGCGCCTCCTCCGGGTCCTCGTGACCGCACAGCGCGTCGAGCCGACGCACCAGGGTGTGCGTCTTGCCGGCGCCGGCCCCGGCGGTGACCAGGACCCGGGCGTCCCAGGGCTGCTCGACGACGGCCCGCTGCTCCGCGGTGAGCGGCGGACTGTCGAGGTAGACGTCGGTCACTTGCGGCTCCAGAGGTGCTCGAACTGGTTGAAGGCCAGAGCGGTGTCGAAGTTGGCGATGTTGTCGTCGACGTTCAGGATCAGGCAGGTGTCCTTGCCACCGTTCTTGGGGCCGCGCAGGCCACGCCCGATCATCTGCTGGTACACGTTGGTGCTGTAGACCGGTCGCGCCACCACCACGACCCGCGTCGCGGGCGCGTCGAACCCCTGGGTCAGGACACCGTAGTTGGTGAGCACCCGGAGGCGGCCGTTCCGGAAGTTCTCGATCCGCGTCCTGCGGTCCTGCGCGCTGGTCGTCGAGTCCACGGCGGCGGACGGGACGTCCCGGTCGTTGAGCATGGCCGCCAGGTACTTGGCGTGGTCGACGGAGGTGGCGAAGAGCAGCGTCGGCCAGTCCGGCGGCAGGGCGGCCACCGAGTCGACGATGCGCAGGCTGCGCGCGTGGTCGTCGGCGAGCCGTTGCTCGGCGGCGCGGGAGAGCATCGCCATGCGCTCGGCGTGCGTCTTCTCGTCCTGGCTCAACTCGATCCGACCGCCCTCCAGGGTGCGGTGCTCGACCTGGGCGAGCATGCCCCACCCCTGCAGGTCGCGGTACGGGTCCCCGGAGGGGAACACGCCCTCGTCGAGCCTCCGGTTGCCGAAGCGGGTGACCAGGCGGCGGGTCTCGTCCTCGTTGGTGTTACGGAACGGGGTGGCGGTCAGACCGAGCAGATGCCGCCGCGTCTCGTACTGGGTCAGACCCAACTGGCCGAGGATGTCCGTGTACCGCTTGGAGATGGCGGTGTGCGCCTCGTCCACGATCACGAGCACGGGCTCGCGCAACCACGCGTACTGGTCGGTGCCCAGGCATCGCTCGAGTTTCGCGTCCGTGGCGACCACCAGGTGGGGATGGTCGACGACGTTGCCGACCTCGTTGCTGCTCCACAGCCGGCTCATGGTCAACGGTCGCTCGGCGCCGACCTTGTTCCAGACGAATTTCCAGCTCTGCACGGCCTGCTCGCACAGCTCCTCGGTCTGCGCGATCCACAGCAAGGGGCCCTTGAGGTCGCCGACCCGCTTCACCCAGCGGATCACGGCCTCGGCGGTGACCCGTGTCTTGCCGGCGCCGGTGGGCAGGGACAGCATGCCGCGCTGCGGGGCGAGCCGGTCGAGCAGGGTGGAGATGTTGCGGACCAGGTCCTCCTGGTAGTCGTGGAGCCGCGGGAAGTCCCGGGGGCCCTCGACGGTCTCGAAGGGAGGCGGCGACGGAGTCCTGGAACCGGCGAAGGTGACAGGCAGGCGCAGATCGGAGACGAACGCGATGGCCGCCGACGAGCCCCCGTACGCCACCGGGGCGTTGGGGAAACGGGCCTGGATGTCCCGGGCGTGCTGCTGGAGCACCCCGTCACCGTGCGCGTTGAACGCCATCTGCGCGACGCGGCGTCCGGACGGCTCCACGCCACCGGTCGCCTGCAGCTCGGCGTCCATGAGTCCTTCGGGAAGGCCGGCCCTGAGCGCGTCGGCACCAATCAGCAGTTCGAGCTTGGTCACGACGTCCTCGGCGTCGCGCACGGCCTTCTGCGCGGCCTTCAGAGCGCTGTCCCTGGCCATGCGGTCCTGGTGCTCCAGCACCGCGCGGCAACCGGCCGCGCCGAGGCCGAGGCCGAGTTCCCGGTCGATCAGCCGCAGCATGGGCTCCGGCTCCACCGGCACGCGGATCTTGACCGTGCTGTCCTGACGCACGGCGTCCAGGGGGGAGGCGTGCGTGCCGTTGGGCGTGCGCGTGACCTCCTCCAACTCGACGCATCGCTGCACCGTGCTGTTCCGGTTGCCGCTGTTCAGGCGCTGCCGCAGGGCGGGGAACAGCTCGACGAGGGGGACGGGGTCGCCTTCGGGCACCTCGCGGGTCTCCCGACTGATCACGTCGGCGTAGCGGAGCATGCCCCACTTCGCGATCATCAGCTCGGCGTCCTCGGTGGTCGGTACGAGCAGGGCGGGGAGCTGCTCGGCGCGCAGGGCCCGGTACTCGGCGGTGCCGACGGCGAGGGTGATCTCGTCGTCGGGGCGGGTGCCCCAGGTGTCACCGATCCTGCAACGGGTCAGCGAGTCCTCGGGGAAGTCGGCCCCGAACCGGGTCAGCATCACGTAGGTGGCGCCGACGAAGGTGTCGTCCTCGCTGCGGGACACCTCGTCGAGGAGCGCGTCCCAGCGGTCGGCGGGGACCTCCTCCACGGTGGTGGGCAGCCGCAGCTTGCGAGCCTTCTCGGGGGAGATGTCGGCGACCGGGAGCACGTCGCGGTAGGCGGCGAGCTGAGGGCCGACGGCCTCCGCGAGCGGCTTGATCCCCTGGGAGGTGGCGACCCTGCCGTGCTTGCGCAGCATCCACCGGATCGGGGACATCACCGCCTGCCGAGTGCCGGTCTGAGCGCCGAACTGACGCGTCCAGTTGTCCACCACGGCCTCGTCGGGCAGCGCCTTCAGGAAGGCGGCGCGGGACGCCTCGGACAGGTCGCGGAAGAGATGGAGCGGTCCACCGATCGCGGCGCCCTCGACCTTCATCCGGTTCAGCGAGGGCCGCGGGGCGCGGCTGTCCAGGGAACGCAGGTAGGAAGCGTGGACGGCCGCTCGGTACTCCTCGAACCAGGCCTCGTCCGCCCGCGGTTGCACGCCACCGGCCGGCCGGTCCCGCAGGCCGATCAGGGAGAAGAAGTAAGTGTCGTCGGAGTGGAACGTCAGGTCGACGGCGACGCCGGGATCGCGCTCGGCGTCCACCACGACACCGGGCAGCATGCAGTCCGCGACCGGCCGGAAGTGCTTGTCGGCGGTCCGCACCCGGAGCGTCGAGTGCGGATCGGGCACCCGCTCCAGGACCTTGTGGGCCAGCGGGCGGATACCGGCCTGGCGGAACAGCTCCCAGAAGCGCTCCCAGTCGGACTGCCCGTAGTGGTCGAAGCCCTGGTCGAGGACGCTGACGAATCGGCCCTCGGCGTCGGCCTCGCGGATGCCGAGGACGCTGAGCGCGTGCGCCAGCGACGGGTCATGGGCGAGCGCGTCGACGACGTAGACCGTGGACTCGCGCAGCCCGTCCTGGTGCTCGGCCCGACGGAACACCTTGCCGTGGACCGGCGCGACCAACCCGTGCTCCTCGGTCAGCACGACGCGGGCCTTGCGGGCCTCGTCGGCGAAGGAGGAGCCCCTCTCGATCATGTCGGCCAGGATGCGGACGGCCACCGCCGACGCCTCGACGGTGCCGTTGGCGACGAGGGCCTCCAGCCAGTCGCGGACCCCGGCCCGCTCGTGACCGGCGGCGGCGAGGACGTGTTCGACCTTGCCGGAGCGCAGCGAGTCCGCCTCGACGCTCGGGTGCAGCCAGTCCGAGGGCCGACCGGGGCACTCGTGCCACATCCGCAGCCACCGCGTCAGCTGCTTCAGGTCCTTGTCCAGCCGCGGGTGGATGCGCAGTCGCCCAGGGGTGCGCAGGACGCCGTCCTGATCGGGCAGCGAGGGACACGTGGCGGTGAGGGCCCAGATCTCCCGGGTCAGGAACTCGTCGGCCCAGCTGATCGACTCCCTGACACGGCCGGGCAGCAGGGGGAGGTACGCGGCCGGGTCCTCGGTCGGGGCCAGTCCGGGGAGGGAGTCGACGACGAGCTTCGCCGACACCCTGATCATCTCCTGGTTGAAGGGGGAGGAGTCGAGCAGGTTCTGCCGGTCCTCGTTGGTCTTCCACGCTCCGTTGAGGATGCCGCTCAGGGACATCTCGTACTTGGTGGGGAAGAAGGACCAGAATTTTCCGCGACCACGAGAGCGGGGGCTGACGTACAGGCCGCTGTCGGCGTCCCGTTCCAGGGCGGGGACGGCCCAGGACAGGTCGAGCGCGACTCGGTCGTGCAGTTCTCCGGCGTCCGCGCGGGCCGCGGGACCCGGCTCGTGCGTGGTGGTGAACACGCGCCACCGTTCCGTGGAGAGAGCCTTCCCCGTGCGCTCCTCCGTCACGGTGTGCAGGTCGCCGGACTGCTGGGCGGTCAGCGTCCGGCGCGCCATGGGCCTGGGGCGGTGGTCCTCCAGCACGACCTTGGCGACGTGCGGCGAGAAGAGCTGGAACCCGACCGGGAACTCCTCGCGGGGTTCACCGTGGTCCTTGCCACGACTGCCGTGCATGTCCTTGCCGAGCCGGTCGTCGGCCTTCGGCAACAGGGGGAGCCGGACGACCGTGGTCGCCCAGGTCGACAACTTGTCCAGCACGGGGTCGGAGGCCCGCTCGGCCTGCATGTCGAGCGGGCGGGCCATCCGCAGGACGGGGGCGTCGAACTCCGGCCCGTAGCGCTCCGTCACCCCGGGCACGGCCTTGATCTGCGCGTAGGACCAGGCGCGGTCGAATCCGAAACTCCCGGTACGGCTGAAGAATTCCGGAGCGTCGGTCACCACGAGGACCGACTTAACCCCGACCCCGAACCGTCCGATCTGACCGCCGCGCTTCTTCGACATGCTCATTCGAAGAATGGTCTCGGCCCCCTCCGGAGTGACCGGATCTCCCTCGTTGGCGCAGTACAGGTGGGTATCCGTGAGAACCACGTGGACGCGTCCACCGGGTTCGCCGGCGATTTCGTCGGCCGCGTTCTGGACGAGCTCGAAAAGCTGGCGGTCGCCGTATCCGCCCTGTGTGATGCGGCGCTCGCCATTGGCGTGCTCGGCCACGAGGCCGGGGTCCACGGCATAGGTCTGAAGAACGCGGGCGGACTGTTCGAGGACGGTTTCGATCACCGTTGAGGACGGGGACGACACGGTCGCTGCGCTCCTGACATCGAAGGTGGGAGAAAGTCTGGGAGACGGGCCGGCTCGCCGACTGTGCGAGCCGGCCCGTGGTTCATCGCGCACCGGCGGTCGGAACGTCGTTCCGATGAGCGAGTGCGCAGGTCACACGGGTTGAGTGCGAAAGGTCAGGCGACAGGACGGCTCGCGTCCGGCGGTACCGGAACACCATGGGTCGCGTCGGGAAATCCTCCGGGGAGATCCTCGTCGGAGGGCAGTTCATGGCGGTTCGAGAAGTCCGCTTCTTCGGTCTTGCTCGCCCCCAGGTGAATACCCAGCTCGAAGGTGCTGCGCTCCCGCTGGGAGAGCAGTAACGGAAAGCAGTCGTCCTCGTTCATCGATTCCCACCCCTGTCGATTGATGTCCTGTGATTCGCGCAGGGGTGTAATCGGGTAACGCCCCCGTGAAGCGAATGGTTTCTGTCGCGGGATTCACTCCCGCCGATCACGGTAGCGGCTGGATCCCCCCGGCCGCCAGAACTTACCAAAAACGTTTCCCCATGCGTTCGTTGAGCGCATGCGGGCACAACTCTGGCCAGTCGCCCGGCCCCCGGACAAACCGGTTCGTGAGCGAGTTGGCTTTTCCAACGTGACGAACCTATCGGGGTTTTGAGGTGTCGGCAAGTCTCAACGTCGTTTCACACAAAAGGAGTTGAGGGCCTCCGCTTGTGCAGGGTGGACATAGGGTCACATAGGCGGCGAACCGGGCTATTCGGACAGGGTGAGTGAACCTGCCGATGTCTCTGCGCGGTTAACTTTTGGTTGACGTGATCGCGATCGTCAAATTAGCCTCCTCTCACGCCCTAGGAAGAGACAGGTGACGCGTGGAGACAGGTGAGGAGTTCGGGCCGTGGCTGTCCCGGCAGCTCAGGCTCGCGGGGAAGACGCAGGCCGAACTGGCCAAGGAGTTGGGGCTGACCCGAGCCGCCGTCTCCGCATGGATCGCCGGACGGTCGACGCCGCGCCCGACGGTGATGACCGACATCGCCAAGGCACTGGGTACTGACGTCGGCACGGTGCACACCCGCACCACCGACACCCAGGCCGGCCTCCCGGTCACCTGGTACCACCGACCCGGCTACCCCGACGGCGGCCGGGACATGGGCAACGCCGCCGCCTTCGCCTTCGACGCCGATGTCCAGGTCCTCGCGCGCGAAACGTGCCAGAACAGCCTCGACGAGCGCCTGGCGGACAACGGCCGCCCGGTCCGGGTCCGCTACACGCTGCACGAGCTGACCGGCGAACACCTGGAAGCCTTCCGGGACGCGATCCTCTGGAACGATCTCTTCCCGCACTACTCCGCCGTCTCCGAGCTCGCCGGTAACCAGAAGGTGGGCCGGGTCGTCGACGCCGGTGTGCGGGACATGTACGAGAAGGGCCGCCTGATCCTTCTACGGGTCGACGACTACAACGCCTCCGGACTCACCGGCGACGACTACGAGGACGGCAAGTTCGCCGCCGTCGTCCGACGGCAGCTCGAGAGCCTGAAGTCCGGCCCCGCCGCTGGTGGTTCGTACGGACTGGGGAAGGCCACGCTGTGGGCCACCAGCGCGCTCGGCCTCGTACTCATCAACTCCACTCTGTCCGTGCCGCACGAGGGGCGTACCGAGCGACGGATGATCGGCCGTCTCGAACTGCCCTGGCGTGAAGTCGACGGACAGGTCTACGCGGGCCCGGCATGGTTCGGGCGCCCCGACCCCGACAAACCGGGCGCCGAGGTGGCCCGTTCCTGGTGGGCGGACGAGGAGACCGTGGCCCACCTGCATCTGAGCCGGGACAGCGACGAGCCCGGTACGTCCTTCCTCATCGTGGGCGCACACGACGTGGCCAGCCTCGAAGGGGAGAGCGACGACCAGGACGGGAAGCCGCGGGCCGAGGAGGGCCCCGAGGACACACGCGACATCGGCAGAATGCACGGCCGCCTGGTCGAGGCGTTGGGTCGCGACTTCTGGGCGGCCATGATCGGCGGGGGCGGGCGACTTCCGCTGCTGGAGGTCTCGGTACGAGCCCTGCGCAACGGTGAGGAGGTCGTACCGGAGACGAAGGTGGACCCGTCCGTCGAGCAGCCCTCCCGGACCCGCGCCCTGCGGGCGCACTACGAGGGCACCGCGGTGGATCGACTCACCGAGGCCGGACAGGTCGCGACCAGGAACGTTCCACTGAAACTGCCGCTGGCCGGAGGCGCCCGCGGGACCCTCGGGACCCACCAGGCGGTCCTGCTGGTCACCGAGGCTGCCGGTGACAAGGACACCCCCAAGAACCAGGTGCACTCGCTGCGCGGCAACCGTATGACGGTCAAGAAGGCCACGGTCCCCAACCTGCCGATCGGTACCAACCCCTTCCAGGCCGTTCTCCTGGTGGGCGAGGCCGCCGGGGAGTCGGCCCCCTTCGCGAAGGAGGCCGAGGAGTTCCTGCGGGCGGCCGAACCGCCCGAGCACGACCGCTGGGGGCAGACGGAGGAGCTGATCCTGCGCTGGTCCCCTTCCGCCTATCGGCGGATCAACAACCTGACCACCGAAGTCAACAGCGCGGTCAGGGAACTCGTCGCTCGCCCGAAGCGCGGCCGGGGCGAAGGCGGCGAGGCACTGCGCAAGGCGCTGACCGTCAAGAGCCGGCCCAAGGCCAAGGTGCCCTCGGGTCCGGTGGTCCCGGTGCTGGACGGGCTCGATGCGACCATCGGTGACCAGGGGGAGTGGCTGATCACGGCCGAGGTGAAGATCCCCCGCGGCGACGAGATCGTTCCGATGGTGCCGGTCGCCCAACTGGACGTCCGCTCCGGGGGGCGCCCGCGCCTCGACTGGGCGGAACTCGTCGCCGTGGAGGGTTGCGAGGTGGAGAACGGGACCCTGCGCTTCCCGCCCGGCACGCGCCGCGCGACGTTCCGAGGAGCCACGGACGTCTCCAGCCACCCGGTGAGGACCACGCTCACCCGCCTCGTCGTCGAACTGCTCACCGGCAAAGGGGCGTGACGCGTGAAGATCTACCCGTACAAGCGACTCGGCCGCCCGATCACGCTCAGGGTGACGTCGGTCTCCCTCAAGCTGTCCGACGGCACTCGTGATCCACTCGACACCAGCGCCTACTCGGTCCAGGAGCAGGCAGTCGCCCTCGGTGTCGCGGGCCGCACGGACTGGGTGAGCGCCACGATCGGTGTCTCGGCCACGCTGCCGCCCGGCGCCGACGCCCCGGACGCGGCCTGGTCCGATCTGCGTGTCCTCGCCGTGTTGACCGACGGGGAGACCAACGTCCGCACCGCGACGGTCCTCACGCGTGACACCGAGGACAGCCGCGACTGGTCGGGCTCCCTGGAGTTGCTCCGCGACGACCACCTGGGACGAGCCTCCCTCAGCGCGTACGCCGTCGGGACGGTCGACGGGGTGCGGGGGCGGTCGATCACCGAGACCGACCGGAGCTGGGCTGTCGACACCGTCTCGGACGAACCGGTCAGAGGCTTGCGGCTGGATGTCCAGAAGGCGTCGTTCAGCAAGAGCGCCAGGGAATGGTTGCGTGCCTACGCCGACGCGCCCTGGCTGGTGGACACCACGGCAAGGGTCCCCACCGTCTACGTCAACACCGACATCGACGGGATCGTCGGGCTGTTGGACGGCAACGGCTCCGGCGTCGAGAGCAAGGTGCGTGATCTCCTCGTCGCCCAGATGGCCACCGACGTCTGGACGGCGGTGTTCCACGGCGCCATCGGCGACCTCGAGGTGGAACCGGGCGGCAGCCCGGTCTTCCCGACCGACTGGCAGGGCGAGGTGCTGCGGGAGATGCTCCCGGACGTCGTCCCCGGGGTGCACGTCGAGGAGGCACTGCGCCAGGTCCACCGCCGACGCACGGGTGAGTCGGGTTGGGGCGAGCTGCAGACACGCATCCATTACGCGGCGGTTCGGCGCGCCGAGGCCGCCAGGGCGGTGGGCTACGTCATCCGCGGTCTGGAACGGACGAACAGGGAGAGCGAGTCGTGATCACCCAGCCCCACCACGTACCGGAGCGCCTGGCGCTGCTTTCCGGCTCGGCCGTCGACACCTTCCTCACCGAGGGACTGCTCAGGGGCGAAGAGGTCCACAGTGGCATCGACCTCGCCAAGGCCGTCGAGCCGCTTCCCGAGGACGACGCCAGGTGGTGGGTCGAGCCGATCCGCAGCCTGGTCGAGGACGCCATGTTCGAGTTCGGCAACGAGCGCACCAAGGCCGACGCCTGGCTCGCGCCACGGCTCCATGCCACCCTGCGTCTGACGCGGAGGGAAGCGGCGGACAAGCGCCGGTGGAACCACCTGGCGCTGGCCGTAGCCCCTGACTATGTCGTGTGGCGTCATCTGTCGGACTCGGCGCAACGCGTCGCCGCGGAGCGCTTCCGGGGTCCTGCGGATCGGCAGTGCTTCTCCCGTCTGTGGTGGTCCGCCGAAATCTTCCGGAACGGGCCGGACTACAGGCCGGTCGAGATCGCCTGTGGCAACCAGGACCTCATCCACACCGTTCTCCGGAAGGACCTGCTCGACCACCGCCCCACCGCTCAGGCCCTGGTCCGCCTTCTCCAGGACGGGAAGGTCACCACCGGGCGGGAGATCGAAGGTCTGAGCGCTGCCGTGAACGCGGCCGGAGCGACCTTGATCTACGACGTCCTCGCACCGGACGAGCCCCGGGACCCCGCCCGTCTGCGGGACTGGATCGAGGAGGCGCAGACGGCCCCACCGGTCTCGCGTCACGTCCTCCCGGAAGGCCCTGACGAGGACCCCGTCCCGGAGGAGTCCGTGACGGCGCTCACCGACTACTTCGCCGAGCTGTTCGAGACCGCCCCGGTCAGGGGCCGGAAGAGCGAGAACTGATACGGCGGCGTCCGGCTACTCGGGGCGTGGGCAGCGGGCGGTGCAGTCGTCCGCCGCCCCGCAACCGTGGCTCCGCAGCTTGGCCCGCTGTTCCTCCGTCGCGGGCACCCACGGCTTGCGCATCTCCTCCGGGGTGGGCGCGGGAAGACCGAGCGCGGCGCTCAGGAGATGTGCCCCGAAGAGGGGCGGCACGGCGTTGCCCACCTGCTGGGCCTGGGCCGTACCCGACCACGGGTAGTCCGACGGGAAGCTCTGCAGCATCCCCGCCTCGTTCATGCTGAACCTCGGACCTTCCCGGACGATGTCGGGGTGGTGGTCGCCGACGGGTTCGAAGACCACGAAGCGCGAGATACGACCGGTGACAGTGGTGGCGGGCTGGCGGTCGGTCCGTACGCCGCGCCGTCCGGGAACTCCGGAGCTGCCGTAGTTCGACCGGACCAGGAAGGGCGTCCTGCGCCCCGGGTGCGTGCCGACCGGCTCGGCGAGGGCATCGCCCATCGACGTCCAGGGCTCCAGGTCGCCGTCCTCTTCGGGGCGCGGTCGGGGGTCGAGGGCTTCCGCGTCGCAGAGGGTCGGTTGAGTCGCCGGCGCCGCGATGCCGCCGTTCCTGCGGTTCCACTCCTTGGCCTCGTAGGCGCGGTGGGTCGCTCCGGGCAGCGAGGGCTCGCCGAGCCCTGCCCGACGGGCGATCAGCACGGCACGGGACCGCGTCTGCGGTACTCCGTAGGTCTCGGTGTCCAGAACGTCGACGACGACCTTGTACTTGGTTCCGTCAGGGAGGCCGATCTCCTGCAGGACTTCGGCGTAGCGGTCCCAGAGCGCCCTCACGGCGGGGACCTGCTCCACGACGATGACGTCGTACGGCCGGCACCCCCGATTCGCGCTCCGGGTCGCCTGGATCGCGTACCGGAGCGGCTCGAGCACCAACGCGGTGCGCGGGTCGCTGAGGTTCCCCAGTTCCTTGTCGATCTCCTCGTCCGGATCGCCCGCCATGAGACGGTCGATGAACTGCTTGACCTCTTCCAGTGCCTTGCGTCCCGCACCCTTCCCGGCCACCGAGTACGTCTGGCACGGAGGGCCGCCGGCGAGCACGTTGATCTCCGGCGGGAGCGACTCGAAGGCCTCCCTGCGGACCGCGCTCACGTCGGCATGGAGGGTGTCCAGGCCGGCCGCGTAGCGCGTCAGGCACGCGCTCCTGTCCCACTCGATCCCGAGGCTCGGGACACCCAGCCTGTGGCAGGCGACGTCCAGCCCACCGGGCCCTGCGAAGAGGTCCAGGACAAAGGGCTTGTCGAGGATGGACGGGTGGGGCGGCGTGCTGGTCATGTGGCGGAAGTCTAGCCGGCGGCGGGGGCCACCGGCTCCCCGCGCAGAGCTTCGGCGACGACCCGACCCAGCGCCTGGCCGACGGGCGGCGGTGTCGCGTGTCCGATCTGGCGGTACCGGGCGGTCTTCAGGCCCTTGACCTCCCACGACCCGGGGAACCCCTGAAGGAGGGCCGCTTGCTCGACTGTGATTTTCACCATGTTGTCCCTGCCGAGCTGAGGGTCCCACACGAAGTCGGGGCCTGGAACCTCGTTGCCCACGGTGTGGGCGTTGACGCCCATGGTCGCCCACTTCCGCTTGGCGCCGGTCGGCCCCAGGTCGGCACCGCCTCGGTTCTTCGAGCCTCCGACCAGGGTGGGAGCCGGCTGATCGGCCTGGGCCGCCCACCGGGCGGCGTCTCGCCAACCGCGCGCGGCCATGGACGCGCCCAGGGCGGCACCGACCGTTCGCGGTTCCCCCACCGTGGGCGCCGGCGGCCGGAAGGCCTCGGCCCACTGCCGTTCTACGGCCACCAGGACGCCCTGTCTGCGATTCTGCGGCACCCCGAAGTCGATGGCGTTCACGACGAACCAACTGAACTCGTAACCCAGGTGAGCCAGTTCGGCACGCGCGAAGGCACGGAAGCGGTCGTACCTGTCCGAATGGGCGAGATCGGGAACGTTCTCGATGATCACCGCTCGCGGTCTGATGGCGTGGGCCAGGTAGACCGTGGCCTCCAACAGGCGTTCCTCCGACCCTGTTTCGGCCCGTCGGGCGGTCGCACTCGACTTGACCCGCGGCAACCCCGCCGAGAGGAGATCCACGTCGTAGCTCTCGGGATGCTCGGCCGGGTCGAAGTCGAGCAGATCGGCGCGGAGCACGTTCCAGTGCGGTCGATTGGCCCGCAGCGTCGCGACGGCGTCTTCGTCGTCGTCCAGGAGCAGACGCGGTTCGAATCCCGCTGCCTCCAGGCCGAGCGCGAGTCCACCCGCTCCGGAGCACACGTCCACGAAGGTCAGTCCCCCCACGTGCCACACCTTCCCGCCCGTTCGGCCAGACGCCGTTCCACAGCCGCTCTCACCCGAGCGGCCACCTCTTCCGGATCCTCATGCTCCCAGAACCGCAACACCGTCCAGCCCGCCGAGGCCAGATGCTCCGTCGTCTCCCGATCGCGAGCCATGTTCCGGTCCAGCTTCGTGCGCCACCACTGGGCGTTGGCCTTTGGCTGCGTAGCGTGTTCCGGGCAACCGTGCCAGAAGCAGCCGTCGATCAGTACGGCGACCTTGGCCCGCGTGAAGGCCACGTCGATGCGCCGCCGTGCCATGCCCGGCACCGGGTACTCCACGCGATAGCGCAGGCCGGCCGCGTGCAGCAGGCGTCGGACCGTCAGTTCGGCGGCCGTGTCCTTGCTGGCCTGCCTGCTCATGCGCGCCGAGACGGCGGCCGACGACGGCTTCATTGTGCTCAAGACGGCTGTGCCTCACGATCCTGACTCGGTCCCGAGGTCGATTCCATCACGGGGACGAGCACGTCCGCATCGCGTTCGGCCGGTGACCGAGAGCGGGTGAGACCGACCTCGCTCGCACCTCGCGGCGCGCGGAGCCCCCTTCCCCCTTCATGGTCACCCCCACCGCTCTGTCCTCGCGATCCTCAGAGCAGTGCCAGCGCCCCCAAGGCCGGGCCCGTCGCGCAGAAGCAGGTGCACCAGATGAGGTTGGCCGTCGGGGAGAGGGACTTGCGGGTGCGGAGCACCACCACGCGGCGCGGGTCCGACGGGTCGTAGCGGACGTGGACGATCGCGCCGCGATGCAGGGCGTTGGGGGCGTCGGCGTTCAGGGGGACCTGGCGGTAGGTGTGGTCGGCGGGGGCGTGCGGGCGGTCGGGGGGCGGGGCCTGGTAGCGGATCTGGGGCGGGTGGTAGGACGGGCCGACCCGGCGGGGGCCGTTGGCGACCTCGCCGCTCGTCCGTACGCCGGGGACGCCCAGACGGCGTACGGAGCGGCGGGCGCGCAGGGCGGCGCGGGTCCCGTGGGCGCCGACCAGGGTCCACAGGGCGGCCAGGAGGAGGGCGAGTACGCGCCAGAGCGGGGGCATGGTGGCATGGTCCCTTCCGGTCCTGCCGCTGCCGGGGGAGCGTGGGGCGGGCGTCCGGCTCAGGACGCCCGGCCGTGGCACTCCCCGTACGCCCGTCCCGAGCCGCACCAGCACTGTGCCGCTCGCTGCGGGGGCCAGGCCACCGCGCGTCCCCGGGCCGCCAGGGTCGTCGCGTACTGGGGGAGCAGGGCCGTGTCGGACGGTGAGGAGCCCTCCGAGGCGGCGAAGGCCTCGTAGGAGGGGACCGTGCCCGTGACGATGCCGAGGTTGGCGGTGCCGGAGGCGGACAGTTCGCGCAGGGAGCGCTCTATCGTCGCGAGGTGGGTCTCGTGCGACGGGTACTCCGCGGCGAGGTCGGCGTAGGCCGCGACCAGTTCCTCCAGTTCGCCGGCCGGCCAGTGCAGGACCGCCACCGGGAAGGGGCGGGAGAGGGCCTCGCGGTAGGCGCCCAGTTCCGCGCGGAGGCGGACCAGTTCCGCCTGGAGTTCGGCCGGGTTCTCCGAGCCGAGGGACCAGACCCGCTTGGGGTCGTGCAGTTCGTCCAGGGAGACCGGCAGGGAGTGCAGGGTGTCGGCGAGGGCGTCCCACTCGTCGTGGGAGGCGCCGAGCATGCGGCGCACCCGGTGGCGGCCGAAGAGGAGGGGATGGGTGGCGTACGGGGGCTCGGGGACGTCGGTCAGCAGGAGCGTCACGGCCTCCGTGAACGTCTCGTGCGCCGCCTCCAGTTCGTCGTGCGACTCCAGCGACTCCGCGACGATCACCCAGGGGGCCGGGTCGCGCGGCGCGGCCGCGCGGACGCCGTCGATGATCGCCCGGGCCTCCGCCTCGTGGTCGTACTCCCAGAGGTTGGCCGCCTTCAGGGCCCGCACCAGTGTGGCGTTCTCCAGGGGGGCGGGGGAGGCCAGCAGGCGGTCGTAGAGCGCTGTCGCGGCGGGGCGGTCCCCGGCCAGCTCCAGGTGGGCGGCGGCCCGCAGCAGGAGGGCTTCGGCGTCCTCCGGGTACAGGCCCGCGGTCCGCTCCAGGCGGGCCGCTTCGGCGGTGTGGTCGACGGTCTCGGCGTTCTCGGCGTTCTCGGCGTTTTCGGCGGGCGTGTCGGGGCGCATGAGGGACACCGTACTGCCGGGCGGTGGCGAAGATGAGGTACCCGCGGGCAGGCCGCCCGGCCCTCGTGGGGGACGTACGCTCCGTGCCCTGCGGCCCCTCCGTGCCGTGCGGCCCGCGTGACCGGGGTCTCCGCGTTCTGCGGCCCGCTTGCCCCCGGGGGCTCCGTGCCCTGCCGCCCGCGTGGCTGCTGCCTCCTCGCCCCGCGGTCTTCGCGCTCCGCAGCCTCCGCGCTCCGCCGCCCCCGCTCACGCCGCCCCCGCTCATGTCGCCCGCGCTCACGCGGTCCGCGTGCCCTCCGTACCCGCCGGGATCCCTTGCGGCTCTTCCGGGGCGGTCCTGTATAACCGTAGGAACCAGTGATGACGAGTGATACCCAGGTGTGGGACCGAGGGAGCGGGGAGGGCCGGTCGTGATCCGTCGTGTTCGTCACCGGCTCGGTGCGCCGCTCGCCCCCGTGCTGGGGTCCCTGCTCGTGCTGGCCCTGCTGGTCCTCCAGCTCTCGCTGCTCGACACGGGCAGCCTCTCCGTGACCGTCGCCGCCGGTGCCGCGTTCGTCGCGTGCGCGCTGCTCGGCTCGCGGTGCGCGCCCGCCGTGGCGCCCACGCGGGTGCGCACGGCGATGCGGGAGCGGGACCGGCGTACGGCGTTCCTGCCGCAGCGCGATCCCGATGCCGCGGGCCGGCGACGGCCCCGGGCACCCGGACGGGCCCTTCCGGCGACCGCCGCCGCGTAGGGCACCTCGCGTCACGCCTGTCCAGGCCCCCTGTCCCATGCGTGTTCCTGCGCCGCGGGTCGTCATGCCGCCACGTCTTCTTTCCCGGCACGACGAGACCCCCGGAGGGCTCCTCACCCATGTCCGTCATCCCCGCGTCCGTCTTCTCCGCCTTCGCCGGCGGCGTCGAACACCTCGCCGGCCTGCTGGAGCCGGTGTTCCACGCCTCCGCCGCCGCCGCCGCGATCGTCCTGGTCACCGCGCTCGTACGGCTCCTCGTCCACCCGCTCTCCCGGGCGGCCGCGCGCGGGCAGAAGGCGCGGACCGCGCTCCAGCCGCGCCTCGCCGAGTTGCGCACGAAGTACCGCAAGGATCCGGAGCGGCTGCAGAAGGCGGTGCTCGCGCTGCACGCCGAGGAGAAGGTGTCGCCGCTGTCGGGCTGCCTGCCCGGCCTGCTCCAGATGCCGGCCTTCTTCCTGCTCTACCACCTGTTCTCCAGCACGACGATCGGCGGGGACGCCAACGGGCTGCTCAGCCACCGGCTGCTGGCCGCGCCGCTGGGCGGGCGGTGGAGCGACGCCCTGGCCGGCGGCGGTCCCTTCGGGGCGGCCGGACTCGTCTACGCCGGGCTGTTCGCGGTCGTGGCCGTCGTCGCCACCTTCAACTTCCTGCGGGCCCGGCGGGCGTCGGCCGGTCTCGGTGACGGCGCGGGCCTCGCGGGTGGCGCGGGCCTCGCGGGTGGCACAGGTGGCGCGGGCGGCGAGGAGCGGGTTCCCGGGCTCGCCGCCGTGGGCAGGGTGATGCCGTTCATGTCGTTCGCCACGCTGGTCACCGTGGCCGTCGTACCGCTGGCCGCCGCGCTGTACGTGGTGACCAGCACCACCTGGAGCGCCGTGGAGCGGGCGGTGCTCTACCGCTGAGCGCGCCCGCGCGGCCGGGAGGTGCCCCGCGCGGGCCGGACTCAGCCGTCGGGAGGTGCCTACGGGATCCGGCCTGGCGGCCACGGGGAGATGCCTGCGGGTTCGGCTTGGCCGCCGGGAGGTGCCCCGCGCGGGCCGGACTCAGCCGCCGGGAGGTGCCTACGGAATCCGGCCCGGCCACCGGGGAGATGCCTACGGGCCCGGCCCGCCCGTCCGCCGCGCGGGCGGCCCTACGGTCCAGTACGTGAACGGGGTATTGCGGAGTGGAACGCGACCTTGGAGGATCGAACAGTCCTCCGACGGCTGCGCCCGCCGCACTCAGGTCGCGTCGCTCGGCCGGGCTGCCCGCGATCGAGGGAGTTGGGGAACATGAAGCTGCTGCGAGTCGGTACGGCCGGGGCCGAGAGGCCCGCGCTGCTGGACGCCGAGGGCACCTTGCGCGACCTGTCCGGCGTCGTCCCGGACATCGAGGGCCCGCTGCTGGCCGACGCCGCCGCGCTCGGCCGGATCCGCAGCGCCGCCGACGCCGGGGTACTGCCCGTGCTGGACGCGGAGGGGCTGCGGATCGGTCCGCCGCTCGCCCGGATCGGCAAGGTCGTGTGCATCGGGCTGAACTACCACGACCACGCCCGCGAGACCGGCGCCGAACCGCCCGCCGAGCCCGTCGTCTTCTTCAAGGCGGCGGACACCGTGGTCGGGCCGTACGACACCGTGCTCGTACCGCGCGGCTCCGCCAAGACCGACTGGGAGGTGGAGCTGGCCGTCGTCATCGGCCGTACGGCCCGCTACCTGGAGACGGACGAGGAGGCCCTCGCGCACGTCGCCGGGTACGCGGTGGCGCACGACGTGTCCGAGCGCGAGTTCCAGATCGAGCGGGGCGGCACCTGGGACAAGGGGAAGAACTGCGAGACGTTCAACCCGCTCGGGCCCTGGCTCGTCACCGCCGACGAGGTGCCCGACCCGCAGGCCCTCTCCCTGAAGCTGTGGGTCAACGGTGAGCTGAAGCAGGACGGGACGACCGCCGAGCAGATCTTCCCGGTCGCCGAAGTGGTGCGCTACGTCAGCCACTTCATGACCCTCTACCCCGGTGACGTCATCAACACCGGTACGCCGGCCGGCGTGGCCATGGGGCAGCCCGAGCCGAAGCCGTACCTGCGCTCCGGTGACGTGGTCGAGCTGGAGATCGAGGGGCTGGGGCGGCAGCGGCAGGAGCTGAAGGACGCGTAGGCGCTCCGCCGGGGCGCGGGCGACGGCGTGCCTTAGAGCTGCGAACAGGGGCGTCGCGAGCTGAGCGGACTGCCCTTTTGTCCGCAGCTCTTAGCGTCCGCCGCGCGGGCGCGGGCTTCCCGCGCCCGCGCGGCGGAATCGCGTACCGACACCGCGTACCGACACCGCGTACCGACACCGCGTACCGGCACCGCCCCGCGCCCCTTCGGGGCGGCCCTCAGCCGAGCAGTGCGGCCAGGCGGCGCCACTCCTGCCTCGGCAGGTCGTCGGGGTCCGTGGTGCCGGTGACGATCTGGAGGGCCAGGTGGTCGGCGCCGGCCGCCTGGAACTCCTCCACCCGGGCGCGGATGCGGCTGTCGTCGCCCCAGGCGTACACGGCGTCGATCAGGCGGTCGCTGCCGCCGTCGCGGACGTCGTCCTCGGTGAAGCCCAGGCGGAGGAAGTTGTTGGTGTAGTTGGGGAGCTGGAGGTACGTCGCGAGGTAGTCGCGGGCCGTCGCGCGGGCGCGCTCGGGGTCCTCGTCGAGGACGACCTTCAGCTCGGGGGCGAGCAGCGGCCCCTCGCCCAGGATCTCGCGGGCCTTGGCGGTGTGCTCGGCCGTGACCAGGTACGGGATCGCGCCCGCCGCACGGTCCCGGGACAGTTCGAGGGTCCTGGGGCCGAGCGCGGCCAGCACCCGGCGGTGGGCGGGCACCTTGGCGGCGTCCAGCTCGTCCAGGTAGGCGACCAGCGCCGAGTACGGCCGGCGGTACTGCTCGGCCAGCTTGGCGTGGCTCACCCCGATGCCCAGCACGAAGCGGCCGGGGTGGGCCGCCTGCAGCTCGGCGAAGCCGGCCGCGCTCGCCGGGGCGTCGTGCTGCCAGATGCTCTGGATGCTGGTGCCGACGACCAGGCCCGACGTGGCGTCGAGCAGGGGGCGGGCGTTGGCCGGGGCGCTGCTGCCGCCGAGCCAGGCGGTGCCGTAGCCCAGCTCCTCCAGCTCGGCGGCGGCCTCGGCGATCGCACCGCGCCGGGCGGGGTCCTCCGAGCGGAGTCCGACGCTCCAGACGCCGTACCGTCCGACCGTCTCCTTCAGTGGGGCTGCCGTGTCGCTCATCGGTTCCGATCCCTCCGGGCGCGTGCCGCGATCAGGTGCGTGCGCGGTCAGTTGCCTGACCGGCGATGCGTACAGCCAACCCCAACCGCGCGCACGGCGCCCGTCATTCCCCGGCCCGGGCGAGTCCGGCCCGGCGGTCGCGGGCCGGTGGCCGCGCGTCCGGAGCGGTGCGGACGGAAGACCCTAGTGGCCGAGATACGTCTCCAGGGCCTCCACCACCAGCCGGTGGTCCTCCACCTGCGGCAGGCCCGACACCGTCACAGCGCCGATCACGCCCACGCCCTCCACGGTGATCGGGAAGGAACCGCCGTGCGCGGCGTAGGTGCCGGGGTCAAGACGGGAGGATGCCTCGAAGGTGGTGCCCTTGGCGCGGAAACGGGCACCGACCAGGTAGGAGGCCGCGCCGTAGCGCTCCACGACCCGGCGTTTGCGGGCGATCCAGGCGTCGTTGTCGGGCGTGGAGCCGGGCAGGGCCGCGTGGAACAGCTGCTGGCCGGCGCGGTGGATGTCTACGGCGACCGGGGCCTGCCGCGCCCGCGCCAGCTCGACCAGCAGCGAGCCGAGCGCCCAGGCGTCCTCGTACGTGAACCGGGTGAAGACCAGGCGGCGTTCCTGCGCCTCCAGTTCCTCGATCCCGGGGACCACCGGATCCGCGGCCGCGGGCTGCGGGGCCTGCGAGGTCCGGGGGGTCCGCGGGGGCTCCTCCGGAGGCCGGGGCGAGTGCGCCGGCTGCGGGGGCTTCGCCGGCTGCGGCGGCTTCGCGGGCTGCGGGGGCTGCGGTGCGCTCGTCACAGTCGCACCACCATGCCGTCGCGGGCCGAGCGGCGGGCCGCCTCCAGGACGTCCAGCGCGGCGGCGGCCTCGTGGGCGGTCACCGGGTTCGGGGCGCCCTCGCGCAGCGCGGCGGCCACGGCGGCGTAGTACGCCGGATAGTCGCCGGGCAGGGTCGGTACGGGGCTGCCGCCGCCGGACACCGGGGACTCTCCCGCGGAGGGGGCGTCCCCGGCGCCGATACGGCCCCACAGGGACTCCGCCTCGACGCCCCAGCCGTCCGGACCCGGCCGCGCGCCCTCCCGCAGCGCGGCCTCCTGCGGGTCGAGCCCGTACTTGACGTAACCGGCCCGCGAGCCGAGCACCCGCAGGCGCGGGCCGAGCTGGGCGGCCGTCGAGGAGACGTACAGGTGGGAGCGGACGCCGTTCGCGTGGGTGAGCGCGAGGAACGTGTCGTCGTCGGCCTCGGCACCCGGCCGGCGCACGACCGACTCGGCGTACACCTGCGTGGCCGGGCCGAAGAGCACCAGCGCCTGGTCGACCACGTGGCTCCCGAGGTCGTAGAGCAGACCTCCGATCTCTGCGGGGTCACCGGACTCGCGCCAGCCGCCCTTCGGCTTCGGGCGCCAGCGCTCGAAGCGGGACTCGAACCGCCACACGTCGCCCAGTTCGCCCCGCTCGACCAGTGCGCGCAGGGTCAGGAAGTCGTTGTCCCAGCGGCGGTTCTGGAAGACGGACAGCAGGAGTCCGCGCTCCTCGGCGAGGGCGGCGAGGCCGCGCGCCTCGGCCGCCGTGCCGGCGACCGGCTTGTCCACCACCACCGGCAGCCCGGCCTCCAGCGCCGCTGTCGCGAGCGGGACGTGCGTCTTGTTCGGAGAGGCGACGACGACCAGGTCCAGCTCGCCGGCGCGGGCGAACAGTTCGCCGGCGTCCGCGGCGAGGCGGACGTCCGGGAACTCCTCGCGGGCCTGCGCCTGCCGTTCCTCGTTCGAGGTGACGACCGTGTCGAGGGTCAGGCCCTCGGTGGCGGCGATCAGCGGGGCGTGGAAGACGGAACCGGCGAGGCCGTAGCCGATGAGGCCCACGCGGAGGTCGCGGAGGGGGGTGCTAGTCATGCCTCCTACTTTCGCAACGCTGTTGCCTAAGTGCAAGCGCGGGGGAGAATGGGGGGCGGACGGTGCGGCGGAGGCGAGCGGCCGGACGCGGAGGAAGACGCCCACCGCCGGAAGCGGCGGGACCGTGCCTCGCGAGCGGGGGCGGGCGGGAACGGGAAACGGGAACGGTGGAAGTGCGCGGTGACGACGACGGTGAGGCCACGGGGATCGCTCGGGCTGCCGGTGCGCCGGGAGCGGCCGCGATGAGCGCGGCGGCCGGTGCGCACCGTGGACCCGGTGGACCCGGTGGACCCGGTGGACCCGGTGGACCCGGCGGGCCCGGTGTGCCTGAAGTGACCGCTGCGGCTTCTGGCTCTGAAGCGACCCGCGATTCCAGCATGACCCGTGGGTCCGGAGTGGCCGGTGCGCCGGCCGGCCCTGGTGCGCACCCTGGGCCCGGTGCGGTCGGGGGTCCCCCCGTGGTGAGCGGGGAGGCGGCGCGGAGCGCGAAGGTGCAGGGTGCGAAGGTGCGGGGTGCGGCCGGCGGGGCCAACCTGCTCGCCCTGCGCAGCCACAACACCGCCCTCGTGCTCGATCTGCTGCGCGGGGCGGGGGCCGCCGGGATCAGCAGGCTGGAGCTGGCCGAGCGGACCGGACTCACCCCGCAGGCCGTCAGCAAGATCACCGCGCGGCTGCGGGAACGCGGACTGGCGGCCGAGGCGGGACGCCGGGCCTCCACCGGGGGCAAGCCGCGGACCGTGCTCCGGCTGGTCCCGGAGGCCGGGCACGCGGTGGGCGTGCACGTCGAGCGGGACGAGGTGCGGACGGTCCTGGCCGACCTGAACGGCACCGTCACCGGCGAGCGGCGCCGGCCGCTGGACCTCGGAGCGGAGGCCGGCGCCGTCGTGGAGGCGGTGGCGGAGCAGGTCGAGGCGCTGGTCACGGAGGCATTCGGGGCCGGCGCGCGGGAGGCGTCCGCCACTTCGCTCCTCGGTGCCGGGGTGGCGCTGCCCGGCCCGCTCGACCACGGGCGCGGGGTGCTGCACCGCGTCACCGGGTTCCCCCAGTGGGACGGGTTCCCGCTGCGGGACGCGCTGGAGCGGCGGCTCGGCGTGCCCGTCGTCGTCGACAAGGACACCAACGCGGCGGCGCTCGGACTCGCCGTCACCGGTGAGGGCGGCGGGTCCTTCGCCTACCTCCACCTCGGGACGGGGCTCGGGGCCGGACTGGTCATCGGCGGGACCGTGCACCGGGGAGCGCGCACCGGGGCGGGCGAGTTCGGGCACCAGGTGATCCAGCTGGACGGGCCCCCGTGCGCCTGCGGGGACCGGGGGTGCGTGGAGGCGCTGTGCCTGGCCGCGGTCGCGCGCGGGGACACCCGGGAGGCGGCGCGCGTGCTGGGCGCGGCGGCCGCGAACCTCGTCGGCCTGCTGGACATCGACCTGGTGCTGCTCGGGGGGCGCACGGTCGCCGAGCAGCCGGAGGTGTTCGTGACCGGGGTGGGGGCGGTGGTCGCCGCGCGGGCCCGGCGGGGCGGACTGCCGGGCGCGGCGGTGCCGGTCCGGCAGGCGCCGGACGGGGCGCGCGGGGTCGCGGAGGGTGCGGCACAGTTGCTGCTGGCGCCGTTGTTCGGGCGGGGGGAGGGGTAGGCCCCGCGATCGTCCGCACGCGCCCTCCGGGCCCGCCGCCCATGACCGGCCCGTGCCCGCCCCACCCGTACCAGGGGCGCGCGGCAGGCCGTACGACGGGCTCCCGTCACGCCGTACGGCGGGCCCGCGTCGTCCCCTACGGCAGGCTCACGGTCGCCGCCCTGCTGCTCGCCGCCGCCGGGCCGGGCGTGCCGATCCGGAGGCGGCGCCGAGCGCGCGCCCCCGGTCTGGGACGATCCCTGCGTGGACTATCCGAACGACCAGGCTCCCGGCGCCCCGGTGCGCTCCGGCATCCCGGAGCACGGCCGGATCCCCAAGTACTACGCGGTGAAGGCGAGGATCGACCGCCTCGTCGGGGAGCTGGGCGAGGACCGGCCGATCCCCACCGAGCGCGATCTGTCCGAGGAGTACGGGGTCGCCCGCGAGACCGTGCGGCAGGCGCTGCGCGAGCTGGTCCTGGAGGGCAAGCTCAGGCGCCGCGGCCGGGGCACGGTCGTGGCCGGGCCCAAGCTGGAGCAGCCGCTCTCGCTGGCCAGCTACACCGAGGGCGTGCGGCGCCAGGGCCGTACGCCGGGGCGCACGCTCGTCGGTCTGGAACGGTTCCCCTGCCCGGACGCCCTCGCCGCCGAGACCGGACTGAGCCGCGGGGAGCCCGTCTGGCACCTGGAGCGGGTACTGCTCGCGGACGAGGAACGGGTCGGTCTGGAGAGCACCTACGTGGCGGTGGCGCGCGTGCCGCGCCTGGACACCGACTTCGACCCGGACTCGTCCTTCTACGCCTACCTCCAGAGCCTGGACCTGGCCTTCGGGGACGCCGACGAGCGCATCGAGACCGTGCTCGCCACCCCGCGCGAGGCGCTGCTCATCGGCACCCCGCCCGCGCTGCCCATGCTGCTGAT
Organism: Streptomyces sp. NPDC006743; assembly: GCF_040703815.1. Lineage (NCBI taxonomy): Bacteria > Bacillati > Actinomycetota > Actinomycetes > Kitasatosporales > Streptomycetaceae > Streptomyces > Streptomyces sp. NPDC006743. Next base: position 76,682 of record NZ_JBEYJA010000011.1, read on the forward strand.
CCACCGCGTCTCGCGGGACGCCCAGGGGCGGCCGCTGGAGCGGGTGCGCAGCCTCTACCGCGGGGACCGCTTCTCCTTCACCGCCCACCTGAACGGCTGACGCGCCGGCCGCGGGAGGCCTCCCCACCACCCCCGCGCGATGGTAACGAAAAGATAACGGGTCTAGCCCAATTGTGATGCCTCGTTCAGGCTCTCGTTGTCAGCCGGACTCTTCCGGTTCTCCGTCCGAGAGGAACGTCGTCGTCGTGAAAGTGACAGTCGTCGGAGCCGGCGTGGTGGGCACCATGCACGCCTGGCAGGCAGTGGAACGCGGCCACGAGGTCGTGCAGATCGAGCGCGAGGCCGAGGCCCGCGGCGCCTCGCTGCGCAACTTCGGGCAGATATGGGTGAGCGGCCGCGCGAGCGGCGAGGAGCTGGAGACGGCCCTGCGCGCCCGTGAGCTGTGGGAGGAGATCGGCGGCCGGGTGCCGGCCCTCGGCTTCCGGGCCAACGGCTCCCTCACCCCCGTGCGCGGCGCCCTCGAACACGCCGTGGCCGCGGCCGCCGCGGCCGCGCCGGACGCCGCCGCCCGCGGTCACGAGCTGCTGAGCCCCGCCGAGGCCCGCGCCCTCAACCCCGCCCTGCGTGGGGACTTCGACGCGGCCCTGTACTGCGAACGGGACGCGGCCGTCGAGCCGCGCACCGCCCAGCGCGCCCTGCGCGCCGAACTGCTCAGGCACCCGAGGTACACCTTCCTGCCGGGCCGCGAGGTCCGCGAGGTCGTCGGCGCGGGCACCGTCCGCGACGACCACGGCGACGTGCACACCGCCGACGTGGTGGTCCTCGCCACCGGCGCCCACCTCGGCGGCCTCGTCCGGGAACTGGCGGGACCCGGCCTGCCGGTGCGCCGCGTCCGGCTCCAGATGATGCAGACCGACCCGCTCGGTGAGGCGCTGCCCACCTCGGTCGCCGACGCCGACAGCTTCCGCTACTACCCGGCGTACGCCGGCGCGGCCCTGGACGCGCTCGACGCGGGGCAGCCGCAGCCCCGGACCGCCGCCGAGCACCGGATGCAGCTGCTCATGGTGCAGCGCGCCGACGGCGGACTGACCATCGGCGACACCCACGAGTACGAGCACCCCTTCGCGTTCGACACCGTCGAGGACCCCTACGAGCACCTCACCGCCGTCGTCGAGTCCCTGCTGGGCCGCCCGCTGCCGAAGATCCGCCGGCGCTGGGCCGGGGTGTACGCGCAGTGCACCGACCCGGGCCGAGTCGTGCACCGCCGGCAGGTCCGCGACGGCGTCTGGCTGGTCACCGGGCCCGGCGGACGCGGCATGACCTGCTCCCCGGCGATCGCCGAACGCACCGCGAACGAACTGGGCTGGTGAGAGAACCCATGACCGAAACCCCCACGACCACCGCGCGTCCCGCGGACATCCGGCTCGTCGTCCTCGACATGGCCGGCACCACCGTCGCCGACGGCGGTCTGGTCGAGCGGGCCTTCGCCGCTGCCGCCGCCGAACTGGGCGTCGCACCCGGCTCGGCCGGCCACGCCGACAAGCTCGCCTACGTCCGCGCCACCATGGGCGAGTCGAAGATCTCCGTCTTCCGGCACCTGTTCGGCACGGAGGAGGCCGCCCAGCGGGCCAACACCGCCTTCGAGAACGCGTACGACGACCTCGTCGACGGCGGGCTCGTCGCCCCCGTGCCCGGCGCCCGTAAGGCGATCGAGGAGCTGGCGGCCGACGGCCGCACCGTCGTCCTGACCACCGGCTTCGCCCGCGTCACCCAGGACGCCCTCCTCGACGCGCTCGGCTGGCGCGGCCTGGTGCCGCTCACCCTGTGCCCGGCCGACGCGGGCGGGCGCGGGCGCCCCTACCCGGACATGGTCCTGGAGGCGTTCCTGCGCACCAAGGCCGCCGAGGACGTGCACCAGGTGGCCGTCGTCGGCGACACCTCCTACGACGTGCTCAGCGGCGTGCGCGCCGGGGCGGGTCTGGTCGCCGGCGTGCGCACCGGGGCGCACGGCGACGCCGAGTTCCGCGCCGCGGGCGCCACGCACGTCCTCGACTCGGTCGGCGCCCTGCCCGCCCTGCTGCGGGGAGAACGGTGAGATGAGCATCCGCTTCGACTCCGTCACGGTCGCCTACGACGGCAACGTCGTCCTCGACTCGCTCGACCTCACCGTCGCGCCCGGCGAGGTGATGGCGCTGCTCGGGCCGTCCGGGTCCGGCAAGACCACCGCGCTGCGGGCGGTCGCCGGCTTCGTCCGGCCCGTGTCGGGGCGGGTGCTCCTGGGGGAGCGGGACGTGACGGACCTGCCTCCCCACCGGCGGGGCATCGGCATGGTCGTGCAGCAGTACGCCCTCTTCCCGCACCTGCGGGTCGAGGACAACGTGGCCTTCGGCCTGAAGGCCCGCCGGGCCGGCCGGGCCGAGATCCGCGCACGGGTCGGCGAGGCCCTGGAGATGACCGGGATGGCCGCCCACGCGCGCCGCCACCCCCGGGAGCTGTCCGGCGGCCAGCAGCAGCGCGTGGCCATCGCCCGCGCCCTCGCCATCCGCCCCGCCGTCCTGCTGCTCGACGAACCGCTGTCCGCGCTGGACGCCCGGCTGCGCTCCGGCATGCTCGCCGAACTGGCGCGCCTGCACCGGGAACTGCCCGACGTGTCCATCCTGTACGTCACCCACGACCAGATCGAGGCGCTGACCCTGGCCGACCGGATCGCGGTGATGGACAAGGCGCGGCTGCGCGCCTGCGGCACGCCCCGGGAGCTGTACCGGGCCCCGGCCGACGAGTTCACCGCGTCCTTCGTCGGCAACGCCAACCTGCTGCCGGTCACCGTGACGCCCCGGGGCGCCGCCCTCGGCGACGCCGAGCTGACCCTCGACACGGCGGGCGCGGCGGCCGGGACGCGGGGCACCCTGTGCGTACGCCCGCACCTGGTCGGCCTCGGCGACGGCCCCAACCGGCTCACCGGCACGGTCAGCGAGATCCAGTGGCGCGGCTCGACGCACCGGCTCCACGTCGACGTCGCCGGCCATCCCGTGATGGCGGACGTGCCCGAACTGCGGCGGCCCCCCGCCCGCGGCGACACCGTCAGCCTGCACTTCGCCGCCGAGGACGCGGTGCTGCTCGCCGCGGGGGTGAGCGGCGATGAGCACTGAGCCGCTGACCACCGCGGCGCCCGCCCGGGTGCCGGGCCCGGGTGCCGCCGCCCCGGCACCCTCCGCCGCGGTACGCGCTCCCCGGGGCGCCCGGCGCCTCCTGTGGGCGCTGCCCCCGGTCGCGCTGCTCGCCGTCTTCTTCCTCCACCCCCTCGCCCTCGTCGTCCAGCAGTCCTTCCGGCCGGACACCGGCGGCACCTCCCTGAAGCCCTACGCCGACGTCTTCGCCTCGGCCGCCTTCCGCGAGGCGCTGTGGACCACCGTGTGGCTGGCGCTCGCCTCGACCGCCGGCTGCCTGGTGCTGGGCTTCCTGCTGGCGCTGGTCATCGCCTTCGTACCGTTCCCCGGGGCGAAGGCCGTCGCCCGGTTCATCGACGTCTTCCTCTCCTTTCCGTCCTTCCTCATCACGCTCGCCCTGCTGTTCGTCTACGGCCGCACCGGCCTGGCCAACGGCCTGTGGACGCAGGCCGGCGGCGCCCCGGACGGCCCCTTCCAATTCCTGGCCACCCCCTGGGGCGTGCTCCTGGCGGAGATCACCTACTTCACGCCGTTCGTGATGCGCCCGCTGCTCGCCGCCTTCACGCAACTGGACACCGCCCAGCTGGAGGCGGCCAGTTCCCTGGGCGCCCGCGCCCCGCGCATCGTCCGGCAGGTGATCCTGCCCGAGGCGCTGCCCGCGCTCGGCGCCGGCGGCTCCCTGGTGCTCGTGCTGTGCCTCAACGAGTTCGGCATCGTGCTCTTCACCGGCGCCAAGGGCGTCACCACCCTGCCGATGCTCGTCCACGGCAAGGCGATCCTGGAGTCCGACTACCCCGGCGCGTGCGTGGTCGCCGTCGTCAACGTCCTGATCTCCGTGGGCCTCTACGGCCTCTACCGGGTGGTGAGCCGTCGTGCTGGTGCATAGCCGGGGGGCCCGCCGGGCCGTGTGGACGGGGTTCCTCGTCCTCTTCCTGCCGCTGTTCGCGCTGCCCCTCCTCGTCGTCCTCGGCGCCTCCTTCGCCACCCACTGGTCCGGTGTCCTGCCCTCGGGCCTCACCACCGGCAACTACCGCGCCGCCACCCGCGGCGAGGCCCTCGGATCACTGACCACCAGCCTCGTCACCGCCACCGTCGCGAGCCTGCTCGCGCTGGCCGTGGGCACCTGGGCCGCGCTGGCCGCAGCCGCCCTGAAGAAAGCCCACCGCCGGGTGCTGGACGCGCTGTTCGTCCTGCCGGTCGCGGTGCCGTCGGTGGTGGTCGGACTGTCGGTCCTGGTGGCGTTCTCCAAGCCGCCGATGCTGCTCAACGGCACCCGCTGGATCGTGATCGTCGCGCACACCGTGCTGGTCACCGCCTTCGCCCACCAGTCCGTGTCCGCCGCGATCGTCCGCCTCGACCCGGCCTACGAGCAGGCCGCGGCCTCGCTCGGCGCCCGGCCCGCGTACGTGCTGTGGCGGGTGCGGCTGCCGCTGCTGCTGCCCTCGCTCACGGCCGCCGCCGGCCTCTGCTTCGCCCTGTCCATGGGGGAGCTGAGCGCCACGATGATGCTCTACCCGCCCGACTGGACCCCGCTGCCCGTGCTGATCTTCGCGGCCACCGACCGGGGCGCGCTCTTCACCGGTTCCGCCGTCGCCGTGGTGCTGATGGCCGTCACGCTGCTGGTCCTGCTGGCCCTCTCCCGCGTCCGCACCCGGGCGAACCACCGCTGACCCGCGCCCCTTCCCTCCCCTCCTCCTCCCTCCCTTCCCGCCCCCTCCTTCCCCCGTCTCCGCCGTCCGCCGCCGCAAGGAGTCCGCCCCGCCATGCCCAGGAACACCCTCAAGCTCGCCGTCGCGCTCGCCCTGCTCGCCACCCCCCTGCTGTCCGCCTGCGGCGGCTCCTCCTCCGCCGCCGACGACAAGTCCGTCACCGTCTACAGCGCAGACGGCCTCAAGGGCGAGAACGGCGACGGCTGGTACGACAGGGTCTTCAAGGACTTCGAGAAGCAGACCGGCATCAAGGTCGAGTACGTCGAGGGCGGCTCCGGCGAGATGGTGCAGCGCGCCGTGCGCGAGAAGGCCAACCCGCAGGCCGACGTGCTGGTCACCCTGCCCCCGTTCATCCAGCAGGCCGACGGCAAGGGCCTGCTGCAGAAGTACGTCCCGCGGGGCGCCGGCCAGGTGGGCCCCGCCGACAAGGCGGCCGACGGCACCTGGACCTCCGTCGTCAACAACTACTTCGGGTTCGTCTACGACAAGAAGGAGCTGAAGCCCGCCCCCACCACCTGGGAGCAGCTCCTGGACCCGAAGTTCAAGAACCGGCTCCAGTACTCCACGCCCGGCGTCGCCGGTGACGGCACCGCCGTGCTCGTCAAGGCCATGCACGACTTCGGCGGCAAGGACGCGGCCCTGGAGTACCTGAAGAAACTCCAGACCAACAACGTCGGCCCGTCCGCCTCCACCGGCAAGCTCGCGCCCAAGGTGGACAAGGGCGAACTCCTCGTCGCCAACGGCGACGTCCAGATGAACCACGCCCAGTCCAGGACCATGCCGAATCTCGGCATCTGGTTCCCGGCCCGGCCCGGCGGCAGGCCCACCACCTTCGCCCTGCCCTACGCCGCCGGGCTCGTCACCAAGGCCCCGCACACCGAGAACGGCAGGAAGCTCCTCGACTTCATGCTCGCCCGGCAGGCCCAGCAGCAGGTCAGCGAGATCGGCGGCGGCTTCAGCGTCCGCCGGGACGTCCACGCCACCGACGCGAACGCCACCGCGCTGTCCGCCCTGATGAAGGGCGTGGAGGTCTTCCGGCCCGACTGGTCCGACATCGACGAGAACCTGACCGCGTACGTCGAGGACTGGAAGCGGGCCACCGGCAGCTGACCGCCCGGCCGGGCCCCGGCCCCGGAACAGCGCGGCGCTGAAGCGTTCCGGCAAGATCCGGTCACTGGTTAGGCTGGGGCTCACGCAGGTCCGCGTACGGCAGGAGAGCGAAACCCATGGCAGACCGCAAGCCCATCGAGTCGTGGCTCACCGACATGGACGGTGTCCTGATCCACGAGGGTGTTCCGATCCCCGGCGCCGACGCCTTCCTGAAGACGCTGCGTGATTCCGGCCGGCCGTTCCTGGTGCTGACCAACAACTCGATCTACACCCAGGGCGACCTGCACGCCCGGCTGCGCCGCATGGGCCTGGACGTGCCGGAGGAGAACATCTGGACCTCCGCGCTGGCGACCGCCCAGTTCCTCGACGACCAGCGGCCCGGCGGCAGCGCCTACGTCATCGGCGAGGCCGGCCTGACGACCGCGCTGCACGACATCGGCTACGTCCTCACCGACCACGACCCCGACTTCGTGATCCTCGGCGAGACCCGGACGTACTCCTTCGAAGCCCTGACGAAGGCCGTGCGGCTGATCAACGACGGAGCCCGGTTCATCGCCACCAACCCCGACAACGTCGGCCCCTCCGTGGAGGGCGACCTGCCCGCCACCGGTTCGGTCGCCGCCCTGATCACCGCGGCGACGGGCAAGAAGCCGTACTTCGTGGGCAAGCCCAACCCGCTGATGATGCGGGCCGGGCTGAACGCGATCGGCGCCCACTCCGAGACCTCCGCCATGATCGGCGACCGGATGGACACCGACGTGCTCGCCGGTCTGGAGGCCGGGATGCGCACCTTCCTCGTGCTGACCGGCGTGACGCAGCCCAAGGACGTCGACCGCTACCCGTTCCGCCCGTCCGAGGTCATCGACTCCATCGCCGACCTGGTGGAACGCGTCTGACACCGGGCCCGGCGCGGCCCCTGGCCCGCCGGTCACCCGTACGGAGCAGTAACGGCCGGTCGCGGATGCGGTCCCGGGCTCCGTGACGTCTCCTGGTACCGGAGGTGTCACGATGGGTTCGCTGCGCCTGACTCTGTGCACAGGGCTGCTGGTGGCCGGTGCCTTCGCCCCGGCCATGGCCCCCGCCACGACCTCCGGCAGCGTCCAGGGAGCGGCTGGGGCCGGCGGCGGCCGTGCCCCGGCGTCCGCGCCGCCCGCCCCCGGCGGCGCCGTCGCCGTCCCCGCGCAGGCGCGCCCGGCCCCCTCCGCCCCCGCGGACCCGCACGCCGTCGCGGCCGCGCCCGGCATGGCGCACGCGGTGACCGGACTGGTCCTCGCGGGCGCCGCGGCGGCGGCCGTCGTCCTCCTTCCCCGGGCACGCGGCGCACGCGGTGCACGCGGCGCGGCCCGCCCCGGGGACGACGGCGCCGACCCGCACGGCCGCCGGCGGAACGAGGACTGAAGGACGGGATCACGATGTCCGACACCGAACTCCCGAGCGTCACCGAACGCCTGCGCGGCGCCGGTCTCCCGAACATCACCGAGCGGTCCGGCGGCACCGATCTCCCCAGCGTCACCGCCCCCCTGCGCGTCACCGAACGCCCGCGCGTTCCCGCACGGCCCGGCGTGACCGAACGCCCGTGCGTCACCGCGCGCTCCGGCGGCACCGGTCTCCCGAGCGTCACCGATCGTCTCCGTGGCCTCGGCCGTCTCGTCGCTGGGCTGGTCTGGGTGGTGCTGCTGCTGGCGCTGTGGCAGTGGGGCGGCGCGTCCGCCGAGGCAGGGCGCCGGCCGGCCGCGCCGACGACCGGCGACATGGCCGCCGTCGGGCGTCCCGCCCAGGACCACCCCGCCCGGCGCCCCGAACTCCCCGGCCCCGCCGTCTCGGTGTACCTGCCCCGAACCGGCCCGTGAGCGTGCCGCCGCCTGGCAGCATGGAACGCGCGGAATGCGGGAGGTGCGGCCGTACGGCCCGGTGCGCCGAGGGGGAGACGTATGCACGGCACGAGGCGGGCGCACTCGCACGCCCCCGCGGCGCGGACCCGGGCGTGCGCGGTGCTGCTGGGGGCGGCGCTGCTGGTCACCGGGTGTTCCGCCGGGAGCGGGGGAGGAGAGGGGGCCGGCGGTGCGGGGGCCGCGATCACCCAGCGGCCCCGGGCGGCCGGCCCGTTCTGGGTCGACCCGGACAGCCGGGCCGCCCGCCAGGTCGCCGCCTACGCCGAGGCGGGACGGACGGCCGACGCCGAGCAGATCCGCAAGATCGCCGAACAGCCGACCGGTGAGTGGATCGGACCGGAGAACCCCGAGCGGGAGGCGCGCGGCTTCACCGAGGCCGCCGCCCGGGCCGGCCGCACCGCCCTGCTCGTCCTCTACGACATCCCGCACCGCGACTGCGGCCGGTACTCGCGCGGCGGCGCCGCCGACGGCGACGCCTACCGCGCCTGGGTCGACGGCGTGGCCCGCGGCATCGGCGACCGCGCGGCCATGGTGGTCCTGGAGCCGGACGCGGTGCTGCACATGGTGGACGGCTGCACCCCGCAGCAGTACCAGGAGGAGCGCTACGACCTCCTCGAGGGGGCCGTCGCCACGCTCAAGACGCTCAAGAACACCAGGGTCTACCTGGACGCGGGCAACGCCGGCTGGGGCCGGCCCGACCAGATCTACGAGCCGCTGCGGCGGGCGGGCGTGGACCGGGCCGACGGCTTCGCCGTCAACGTCTCCAACTTCTACTCCACCGGTGCCTCGCTCGCCTACGGCAAGGACCTCTCCGCGAAGGTCGGCGGCAAGCACTTCGTCATCGACACCAGCCGCAACGGCAACGGCCCCTACACGCAGGGCGATCCCGGCGAACGCTGGTGCAACCCGCCCGGCCGCGCCCTCGGCGAGGCCCCCACCACGAAGACCGCCGCCCCCCTGGTCGACGCCTATCTGTGGGTCAAGCGCCCCGGTGAGTCCGACGGCACCTGCAAGGGCGGCCCGGCGGCGGGCGACTGGTGGGACACGTACGCGCTCGCGTTGGCGCGGGCGAGCGGGTAGCCGCGCGGCGCGGGTCCCCCGGGACGCCCCGCGCGAGGGAGGGCACCCCGAAGGGCCGCGCGGAACGGCGGGGCCGGGCAGGGAGACCTAGGGAACCTTCACCCACTGCGCCTTGCTGGGTGTGCCGTGGCCGTCGTCCACGAACAGCATGTACCAGCCCGACTGCACCAGGTTCCGGTTCTTCGGGACCGTCACCGTGACCTTGTCGCCGGAGGCGTGGAAGTCCAGCGCGATCGAGCGCTGGTCCACGTCCGTGACGTGGGTGGAGGCGCTCGGCCGGATCAGCCGGGCCTTCCTGATCCCGGTGGCGTGCCGCGAGGTGAAGGTGCCCGACGTGCCCCGCGCGATGGTCCGCGGCCCGCCCGACAGCGAGGGCCGCGTGCCCCGGTACAGGTAGGGCGGTGTGTAGATCTCGATGCGCTGCTCGAACGTGCCCGGCCTGGTGCCGGCCTTGTCGCCGTAGAGCGGGTCGGAGCCGAAGAACATCACCCGGCCGTCGGGCAGCAGGATCGAGCCCGCGTGGTAGTCACGTCCCACCAGCGGGTCGGCGACCCGGCGGAAGGCGTTGGTCCGCGGGTCGTAGATGCGGGCCTGGAGGATGTCCGAGCCGCCGCGGCCCCGGTAGTCCTTCGAGCCGCCGGAGACCAGCACGGTGTCGTCGGGCAGGACCGAGGCCTGCGGGTAGCGGGTGCCCTCGGCCAGCGCGGGACCGTCGGTGAAGCGCGGGTTCCTCGCCTTCAGGCCGATGAGGCGGGTCTTCCTGCTGGACAGCCGGGACTCGCCGACCCCGCCGCCGCCGATGACCAGGAACCTCTCGTCCTGGGCGGGCGGCAGGAGCACCGTGCCGGACGTCTCCAGCATGCTCGCGTCGCTCATCCCGGGCAGCTCGGTGAACGCGTTGCTCGCCACGTCCCAGATTCCCGGCTCGCGGCCGACGTCGTCGGGACCGTACCCCGCGTTCGAACCGGAGTAGAAGATCCTGCCGTCCTGCATCAGGAACAGCGCCGGGTAGGTGGGGAACTGACGGGTCTTCGGGGTGTACGTCCACTTCCGCGTGCCCGGGTCGAAGATCTCGTTCTTGCCGGGAACCAGCTGGCCGATGTCGTCGAGGCCGGAGACGCCGAGGACCCTGCCGTCGCCCAGCGTGGTGAGCGTCGGGTACCAGCGGGCCTCGTGCATCGGGTCGGCCTTGATGTACTTCTCGGCGACCGGGTCGAACTCGTAGGTGTCCCGGATCCCCTGGAAGTCCTTCTTGTCCAGGGCGAGCTTCTGCGCGATGCCGTAGGTGTTGCGAGCGTCGGCGCCGGCCAGGCCCTGGATCCGGTAGTTGTCCTGGGTGCCGGTCTCGTAGCGGGCGCCGCTCTTCTGCGCCTCGACGTAGATCCGGCCGAGCCCCGCGGTGGTGCCGAGGAACTTCCCCGTCCCCCGGTCGAAGTTCTTCCGCGCGCGCGGCACGAGCACCGGGTCCCGGGAGACGAACGTCCTGCCGTTCGCCTTCCCGGTGAACCGCGTCCCGGCGGGCAGCGTGACCGGCTTGTCCGGGTTCTCGTTGTGGACGATCATCAGGCCGCCGGCCTTGGTGACGTCGCCCTCGAGCTTCTCGTACCGCTTGGTGCCGCCCGCGATCAGGATGCTGCCGTCGGCCAGCTGGGTGTGGCCGGTGCAGAACAGGTCGTTCGGCGTGGGTACCTTCCTGACGGTGCCCCTGACCGGGTCCCACACGCGCGAGTCGAACTTCCTGGCGTCGAAGTTCGCCTGGTTGTTGCCCGAACCGGCGACCAGCAGGACCTTGCCGGTGTGCAGCAGCACGGCGTGGATGGTGTCCTGCCGGTACTCCCTGGGGAACTCGACGACGTCCCAGTGCCCGTTGGCCGCCTTGTACCCGGGCTGGTCGATCTTGTACCGGTGGTAGCGCTCGGTGCCGAAGCGGTAGAGCCACGGCCCGTTCATCCCGGCCAGGGCGAGCACCACCACCGCCCCGATCCCGATCCGGCGGGCCCGGCGGAGGCCGGCCTGGTCCCTCATGCGCTCCGTCCTCCCGTTCCGTGCCCCGCGTACGCCGGTGGCACGGCGTCCCGCGGAGCGTCCTCCCGCTCCGCCACCACGGGCGCCGGAGCCGCCCCCGGTCCGGCGGGCGCCGGGGCGCGCCGGGCGCGCCGCAGCGACCAGCGCCAGACGGCCACGGGCGAGACGGTGATGAGCAGGGCGAGCCCGGCCCAGGTGAGCATCGCGGGATGGGCGTGGCCGCGTGCGAGACCGGCCGCGATCGAGCCGCCGAAGACCAGGACGAAGAACCAGTGGACGCGGAACGTGCCGAACAGGGTGTCGGGGCTCGCCGACTCGCCCTTCGGCGTCACCACGAACCCGCTCCGGCGGCGCAGCACCGCGTCCACCAGGGAGCGGGCGTAGATCGGCGCCGACAGCGCGGACATCACCATGCCGGCCACCCCGCCCGACCCCTCGGGCTCGTGCGGGGAGACGTTGTGCCGCCGGTTCCAGACGTACAGGCCGATCTGGAGCGCGGACGCGTTGCCGTACAGCATGAGCCACACGGCGGGGTCGATGTTCACGCCGGAGGCGCCGAGGCCCAGGAAGAGCGCGCAGCTCAGCGCGGCCAGGATCCAGTTCAGCGCGGACATCGGATAGAAGATGACCAACATGGTGTAGTGGAGGAGCCGGCCCGGCGGCAGGGAGCCGAAGCCCTTCCAGTACTGCTTGAGGATCGTCTCGTACGTCCCCCGGGACCAGCGCAGTTGCTGGGTGAAGAAGTCCGTCCAGGAGTTCGGCCCCTCGCCGACCGCGAGCACGTCCGGGGTGTAGACGGACTTCCACCTGCGGCCGGTGGCCGGGTTCTTCGCGCGGTGCATCTCGAACCCGGTCGCCATGTCCTCGGTGATCGAGTCGTACAGGCCGCCGATCTGCTTGACGGCGCTGATCCGCACGGCGTTGGAGGTGCCGACGAACATGGGCGTGCCGTAGCGGTTGCCGGCCCGCTGGATCAGCGCGTGGAAGAGGAACTGCTGCGACTCGGCGGCCTTGGTGACGAAGGTGTCGTAGTTGCCGTAGACCTGCGGGCCGATGACGAAGCCGACGTCCGGGTCGCGGAAGTAGCCGAGCATCCGCTCCAGGTAGTTGGGCAGCGGGACGTGGTCGGTGTCGACGGAGGCGAAGAAGTCGTACTCGTCCCCGTGCGCCTGGAGCCAGGCGTTGTAGTTGCCGTGCTTGGTCCGCGCGCGGTGCGGGCCGCTCGGCCGGTTCCAGCGCTCGACGCCCTTGCGGGTGAAGTGGTGCACGCCCAGGCGCGCGCAGACCGCCTTCACCTCGGCGTCGTCGCCCTCGTCGAGCAGCCATACGTGCATGACGCCCCGGTGCCGCAGCCGGACGGCCGCCCGCAGGGTCCGTGCGACCATCTCCAGCGGTTCCTTGCCGGGCACGAAGGTGGTGAGGAAGGCGACGCGGGTACCGCCCTCCGGCACCACCGGGACCGGGTCGCGGGCGACCAGGGTGGCGTGCGCGTTGGACAGCACGTTCAGGCAGCGGAAGAACTCGATCAGACCGATCGAGACGAGCATGACCCCGTCGAGGACCGGCAGGAAGCCGTAGGCCGGGTGGTCCCGCTCGGTCCAGTGCTGCGGCCGCATCAGCCAGGCCAGCAGGACCAGGGAGATCAGCGGCGCGGCGGCCGGCATCAGCGCGGCCCGCAGCCGGTGCGGCTCCTGCGAGAGCAGCGAGCGGTACCGCACCTGGTAGGGCCGGTCCGGGGCGGGCCGGGTGAGCGGGCCCGCCAGGCGGCTGTGGTGCTCGTAGTCGTATCTCGGCAGGGTGCTCCTGATCCCGCGGAACGCGCCGGTGGTGCTGCCGGTGCGGCGCGCCGGCCCACGCGGCCGGGTCGTCTCGGACGCGTCCCGCGGGTGCCGGGCGCCCGGCGGCGTCGACGTCATGACTCATCCCCCCACACGCCGGTCAGCGCGTGTTGATCCGGTTTCGTACCGGTTGCATGGCTGCCCGCCTCCGCTGCCGACGACGCAACGGGAGCCCTTTTCCCCCGCATCGGGCAACGCGTTCAAACGATCTTTCGAAAAACCTCGCGCCCCCCGGCACCGCTCCCGCGGCTCCCCGCCGCCTCCCGTGACACCGCACGGCGCCCAACTGCCGCTGGAATCCGGCATGGTGGCGGCAAGGGGGCGGCCGCTCAGGGCGATCGCAAAATGCCAGAAGCGGAGTCAAAGGCCCATATGCCTGCAAGAGGTGCGGGCGCACAGAAGTGCGAGCGAGCGGCGGCGAGGGCGGGTGCGGGCGCGCGGGGGAGTCCCGCCGTGCGTGGCGTGGGCGCGCGCAAAAGAAGACGGCGGTCATGCTCGCGCTTTCCGCGAACACGACCGCCGTCGTCACCGTGCGCCGCCAGGGACTCGAACCCCGGACCCGCTGATTAAGAGTCAGCTGCTCTAACCAACTGAGCTAGCGGCGCCTGCTGACGTGGACAACTTTACAGGACGCGGTGAGGTGCCTGTGACCACGGCCGGTGCGGCGGACCTGCTCCGGAAGGCGGCGTTTCCATCATTCGGACCGTCAGGCATGCGTACTTCCGGGCCGATTGTGACACTGATCAACGTGCACAGATCCGGACAAGTCCGTATGGAGTGTGACGTGGATCGCATGGAGCTCCCGGCTGACCGGCCGAATCGTTCCTTCCCCCGGCTCATCCAGAACGAGGCGACCACCGAGATCCCTCTCCACCTGCTCTTCCGGGACGATCCCGGTCCCGGCCGGCTCGACCGCGACCCTCCCGCGGACGCCCTCCGGCCCGCCGTGGTGGGCAGCAGGCGCGGCACCGGCGGGCAGCCGCGCCAGCGCCGCCGGGTGCCCGCCCCGGCCGGCCCGGCGCCCGCGGCCGATCCCGGCCTGGTGGAGCGGCCGGCCCGGGTGCTGCCGGGTGCCGCCGGTGTCCTCGTCGGTGCGTGCGGGACGGCGGGCTGCGTGCTCACCTCCTGGTGGGCCGGGGTGCTGCCGCCGATCGCCGCCCACGCGCTGCGGCTGCCGTCCGGTGCGGGCGCGGGGCTCGGCCTGCCGCAGTGGGCCGCGTACGCCGGGGCCGGGGCGCTCGCCCTGTTCGGCTTCGGCGGGCTGACCAGGGGGCGGTCCGGGCGGGCGTGGGTGCTCGGGCTGTTCGGCCGCTACCGCGGGACCGTCCGGCGTGCCGGGCTGCTGTGGATCAATCCGCTCGTGCCGCGCCGTGGCGTCGACGTGCGACTGCGGCACTGGCGCAGCGAGCCCATGCCGGCCGCCGACGCGGACGGGATCGCGCTGCGGGTGGCGGTGCTCGTGGTCTGGCGGGTCCGGGACACCGCGCGGGCCGTGCTCGGGGTCGACGACCACGAGGCGTACCTGCGTGCGTGCGTGGAGGCCGCGCTGGCGCGGGTGACGGTGCGCGGCGCCGGGGGCGTACGGGGCGCGGTGGAGGCGGCCGGGGAGGCGCTGACCCGGTGGGTGGCGCGGGAGGCGGAGCCGGCCGGTCTGGAGGTGTTCTCCGTCCGCCCGGCGCGTGTCGAGTACGCCCCCGAGGTCGCCGGCGCCATGCACCGGCGCGGTGTGGCCGCCCTGGACGCCCGCGACCGGGCCAGTGCCCTGACCTCGGTGGTGGACTCGGTCGAGGACACGGTGACCCGGCTGACCATGCGCGGGCTGGTCGATCTGGACGACGGCGAGCGCAAGGTGCTGGTGCGGGACCTGACGGTGGCGTTCTGCGCCGGACGCCGGGAAACCATCCCGTGATTGGTATGGACATGTTCAATTAGTCGCCATAGCCTGGTCTTTGGTCTAGACCAACGCACACGGTCCTGCTCACCGAACTTCCCCACACGTTCACCAGGAGCGATCCATGCGCACCAAGGCCAAGCTGTACGCGGCCGTGCTGGGCCTGACCACCGCCGGAGCCCTCGTGCTCTCCGCCGGCGGCGCCAGCGGCCACGGCTACACCGACCTCCCCATCAGCAGGCAGCTGCTCTGCGCCGACGGCACGGTGCGGGGCTGCGGCGAGATCCAGTGGGAGCCGCAGAGCGTCGAGGGCCCCAAGGGCTTCCCGGCGCGCGGCCCGGCCGACGGCCACCTGTGCTCGGGCGGCCTGGACCGGTTCGGGCAGCTCGACGGCGCCCGCACCCCCCAGGGCGCCGCCTGGCCCACCACCAAGGTCACCGGCGGTCAGAGCTACACCTTCCGCTGGCAGTTCGAGGCACGGCACGCCACGACCGACTTCAAGTACTACGTCACCCGGCAGGGCTGGAACCAGGACCACGCCCTGACCCGCGCGGACCTCGACACGACCCCGTTCCTGACGATCCCCTACGGCGGCAAGCAGCCCCCGGCCACCCTCAGCCACAGCGGCACCCTGCCCAGCGGCCTGAGCGGCCACCACGTCATCCTCGCGGTCTGGACGATCGCCGACACGGGCAACGCGTTCTACGCCTGCTCGGACGTCACGTTCTGACCCGGCCCGGCCCCGGGGCCCGCCGGGAGCGCGCCCGGGAGCGGTCCGGCGGTTCTCGGGGCTTTCCCTGAGCGACCGGCGCGACCGGCGCGGGCCGCCTCCCGTCCGCGCTTCACGGCCGCCGTCCACGGGGTCTTCTCCGCGTCGGGTGGTCTCCTGCCGTGAGCGCCGGGTGCGCGAAAAGCGGTGAGGCCGGTTCACGTGTGTGTGAACCGGCCTCACCGTTGCGTGCGCCGCCAGGGACTCGAACCCCGGACCCGCTGATTAAGAGTCAGCTGCTCTAACCAACTGAGCTAGCGGCGCATGACTCCCGCCGTCCGCTTCCCGCGGCCGGCGACGAAGAAAATACTACCCGGTCCCCGGGGGTGCTCGTGACCACCACCGGGGACCATCGGGACGGGGCGCGCGACCGTGACCGGGTCCGGTCGCGCCGGTCCGCGGACAGGGACGGCCGGACGACGCCGGGGAGGCCCGCCGGGTCCCGGCGGCAGGTCACAGCACCGCGCTGAGGAACTCCCGCGTCCGCTCCTGCTCCGGGTCCCCGAAGATCTGCTCCGGCGGACCGGCCTCCACCACCCGCCCCGAGTCGAACATCAGCACCTGGTCGGAGATGTCCCGGGCGAAGCCCATCTCGTGGGTCACGCACAGCATCGTGATGTCCGTGGAGCGGGCGATGTCCCGCAGCACGTCCAGGACGCCCGCGACCAGCTCCGGGTCGAGCGCGGAGGTCACCTCGTCGAGCAGCAGCACCTGCGGCCGCATCGCCAGCGCCCGGGCGATGGCCACCCGCTGCTGCTGGCCGCCGGACAGCTGCGCGGGCCGCGCGTCGCACTTCTCGGCCAGCCCCACCAGCTCCAGCAGCTCCCGCGCGCGGACCTCCGCCTCGTCCTTGGACAGGCCGAGCACCGTGACGGGAGCCTCGGTGACGTTCCGCAGCACCGACATGTTCGGGAACAGGTTGAAGTGCTGGAAGACCATGCCGATCTTCTTGCGGATCTCCCGGACCCGCTTCTCGGGCGCCGGGAAGAGCTGCTCGCCGTCGACCATGATGGTGCCCTCGTCCGGCCTGGTCAGCGTCATCAGCAGCCGCAGGATGGTCGTCTTGCCCGACCCGGAGGGGCCGATCAGCGTGACGTGCTTGCCGGCGTCCACGCGGAAGTCCAGGCCGTCGAGGACAGTGTGGTCGCCGAACCGCTTGGTCACGTTCTCCAGCCGGACCAGTTCCCCCCGCCCGGTCAGGGCGGCGGCCCGTTCCTGCCGGGCCCGGCGCACGGAGCCCTCCGCGCGCCCGGCGTTCTCGGGTGTCTCGGGATTCTTCGTGGCGTCAACGGACAAGACGTCGCTCCAGTGCTCGCAGGAGGAGGGAGGCCAGATAGGAAACGAGGACGAAGGCCACACCGATCACGGTCAGCGGCTCGGTGAACTGGAAGTGCTGCTGCGAGAACAGGCGCGCCTGCCCGAGCATCTCCAGCACCGTGATCGCCATCAGCAGCGGCGTGTCCTTGAGCATCGAGATGACGTAGTTGCCGAGCGCCGGGACCACGCGGCGGACCGCCTGCGGCAGGATCACCGCCGTCCAGGTCCGCCGCCGCGGCAGGTTCAGCGCCGTCGCCGCCTCCCACTGGCCGGCGGGCACCGCCTCGATACCGGCCCGGTAGACCTGCATCGTGTACGTCGAGTAGTGCAGCCCGAGCGCGAGGACGCCGGTGGTCAGCGCGGAGAGCGTCAGGCCCCACTCGGGCAGCACGTAGAAGAGGAAGAACAGCTGCACCAGCAGCGGGGTGTCCCGGACGAACTCCGTGACCACCCCCACCGGCCAGCGCACCCACCGGGTCGGCGCCCGCATGAGCAGCGCCCACACCAGCCCCAGCACGAACGAGATCACCGAGCCGAGCACCAGCGCCTGCAGCGTGACGAGCAGACCGTCCCACAAGTGCGGCAGGAAGTTGCGTACGGCGCCCCAGTCCCAGGTCACGCCGCACCACCCCCGACCGGCGTGCCCACGGGTTCGGGCGACGTCACGGCCCCGCCCCGCACGGCCTTGCCCACGCCCCGCTTCAGCCGCTTCTCCAGCCCGCGCATCAGCCGGGTCAGCGCGAACGCGATCACGAAGTAGACGATCAGGACGTACGTGTAGATGTGGGCGCTCTCCTGCAGCGCGAGCCGCACCAGGTTCCCGCTGAACGCCAGGTCGCCCATGCCCATGACCGACACCAGCGAGGTGCCCTTGAGCAGTTCGATCAGCAGGTTGCTGAACGGCGGGATCATCTCCGGCACCGCCTGCGGCAGCAGGATCAGCCGCATCCGCTGCCAGGGCGTGAAGCTGAGCGCGACGCCGCCCTCACGCTGCGCCGGGTCGACGGAGTTCAGGGCGCCGCGCACGATCTCCGAGCCGTAGGCGCCGTAGGTCAGTCCCAGCGCGAGCGTGCCCGCCCACATCGGCACCAGCTGCCAGCCGAAGGCGGGCGGCAGCACGAAGAACACCCAGAAGATCATCACCAGCGCCGAGGTGCCGCGGAACACCTCGGTGTAGAAGCCCGCCAGGAAGCGGACGATCCACAGCCGGTGGGTGCGGGCGACACCGACCACGAAGGAGACGGCACAGGCCAGCAGTGCGCTGAAGAACAGCAGCTGGACGGTGATCCACACGCCCTGGAGTACGAGTTCCCACAGTCCTGTCGTCATCCGCCGCACAGCTCCTTCGCGGTCAGATCCGTCATCTCGTCCCGCGAGAACCCGAAGGGCTCCAGGATCCGGAACAGCTCGCCGCTCTTCTTCAGCCGGCGCAGCTCGGTGTTGAAGGCGTCCCGCAGCTTCGTCTCGGTCCGCCGGAAGGCGAAACCGCCGCCGTCGACGTGCGGCTCGCCCTTCACCAGCGGCGCGAACGGCTTGGTGGCCTCGGCCTTGGCGGACTTCCTCACCACCTCGCGGGTGGTGAGCGCGGTACCGGCGAAGACGTCCACCCGGCCCGCCTCGACCGCGTTCAGCCCCGCCACCTGGTCGGGCACGATCAGGATGTCGCTCTGCCGGTACCCGGCCTCGACCGCGTACTGGATCTCCGCGTAGCCGGTCCCGGTGGCGAACCTGGCCTTCTTCGCCACGACGTCCTTGTAGTCGTGCAACCCCTTCGGGTTGCCCTTGCGGACGATGAACGAGTCGAGCATCCGGTAGTCGGGATCGGCGAACAGGACCTGCTCGCAGCGGTCCGCGTTGATGTACATCCCGGCGGCCACGACGTCGAACTGCTGGGAGTTCAGGCCCGGGATCAACGAGCCGAACTCCGTGGGCACGGGCTGCACCCGGTCCACTCCGAGCCGCTTGAAGACCACCTTGGCCAGCTCGGGCGCCTCGCCCGTCACCTTCCCGTCCTTGCCGATGTACCCGAACGGGATCTCGCCCGCGATGCCGAGCCGTACGACCCCCTGGGCCCTGAGCCGGTCCAGGAGGTCACCGCCGCCGCCGGCGGACGCCGTGGCCACGCGACTGCACCCGGCCGCCCCGAGCGCGCCGGCCGCCGCGACCCCCGCGAGCAGCGACCGGCGGCTGGGCCGCCCGGGCGTCCGTCTGCCTCTTCCAAGTCCATGTGGTGGAGCCATGAGCGCGCCGCTACCCAAGCGAGTTGAAGTTATGCGAAGCAAAATCGGCGCCCCGCTGGGTACCCGCACCGCGACGGCTCCCGGCCACCGCCCCCCGGCGGCCCCCCACGGCGGGCCCCACGGCAGCGCGACCGCACCAGGAAGGCAGGACATGACCGCACTCGGATTCCTCTACCCGGGCCATTTCGCCGAGGACGACTATCCGCGCATCGAGCAGCTCCTGGGCAGTGACATCCGGGTCGATCTCGTCCACACCGGGATCGGTGAGGACGCCTACCGGCTGGAGGCGCTGCGCGCGACCGGCGCCGTCGACCAGGTGGCGCGCAGCGTCGAGGGGCTGCGGCTGTCCGGCGCCGAGGCGGTGGTCTGGGCCAGCACCAGCGGCAGCTTCGTGCACGGCTGGGACGGCGCCCACCAGCAGGTGCGCGCCCTGGCCCGGGCGGTCGGCATGCCGGCCTCGGCGACCTCCTTCGGCTTCGTGTACGCGGTGCGCGAGATCGGGGTGCGGCGGGTCGCGGTCGCGGCGACCTATCCGCAGGAGGTGACGGCCCTGTTCACCGAGTTCCTGCGCGCCGGGCAGGTGGAGGTGGTCGCCGAGCACAGTGCCGGGGTCACCGGCGCGGCGCAGGCGGCGGCCTGGGACGAGGCGGAGATCCTCGCCCTGGCGCGCGCGGCCGACACCCCGGACGCCGAGGCGGTCCTCCTGCCGGACACCGCCCTGCACACCGCCTCCCACATCGCGGTCCTGGAGAAGGACCTGGGCAAGCCCGTCCTCACCGCGAACCAGGTGACCGTCTGGGAGGCGCTGCGGCTCACCGACCGCCGCGTCAACGCCCCCGGGCTGGGCGCCCTGTTCACCCGGGAACCGATCGTCCAGGTATGAGGTCCGTATGAGGTCCGTATGACCTTCGCGTGACGTCGGCGGCAGGCCGGTGCGAGGCCGGGACGGGGCCCGTGCCGGACGCCGGGCGCGCTTGCGGGAGGCCTCGCACAGGCGTTACCTGGAGATGTCCGGCGGTGCGGCGAGAACGCCCCGGTCCCGGCCCGGGCACGCCAGGCACGCCGGCGGTACCCGCCGGCGCGTGATCGTGCCCGCCCGCCCCCCGTGTCCCGCGCCCGTGTCCCGCCCGGGTGGCGGTCCGTCGTCGCCGCCGTCGTGGAGCGATGACGCGGAGGTGACCGAAGGTGAAAGCCGTCGTCTACGAAAAGCCCTTCAACGTGACGGTGCGCGATGTCGACGATCCGCGGATCCAGCATCCCAACGACGTGATCGTCCGGGTGACGTCGAGCGCGATCTGCGGCTCCGACCTGCACATGTACGAGGGCCGCACGGCCGCCGAGGCGGGCATCGTCTTCGGCCACGAGAACCTCGGCATCGTGGAGGAGGCCGGCAGCGGCGTGACCTCCCTGGCCGAGGGCGACCGGGTCGTCATGCCGTTCAACGTCGCGTGCGGGTTCTGCAAGAACTGCCTCGCCGGAAAGACCGGGTTCTGCCTCACGGTCAACCCGGGATTCGCCGGCGGCGCCTACGGATACGTCGCGATGGGTCCCTACACCGGTGGCCAGGCCGAACGCCTGCGCGTGCCCTTCGCCGACTTCAACTGCCTGAAACTGCCGCCGGGGGAGGAGTTCGAGACCGACTTCGTGCTGCTCGCCGACATCTTCCCGACCGGGTACCACGGCTGTGAACTCGCCCAGGTCGTCCCCGGCGAGTCCGTGGCCGTCTTCGGTGCCGGGCCGGTGGGGCTGATGGCCGCCTACTCGGCGCTGCTGCGCGGCGCGTCGAAGGTGTTCTCGGTGGACCGGGTGCCCGAGCGCCTGGCCAAGGCGGAGGAGATCGGGGCCGTCCCCATCGACTTCACCCAGGGCGACCCGGCCGGGCAGATCAAGGAACAGACGGGAGGCGAGGGCACCGACAAGGGCGTGGACGCCGTCGGCTACCAGGCCCAGTCGCACAAGGACGCGAGCCACGAGGAGCCCGCCGTCGTCCTCAACACGCTCGTCGAGACGGTACGGCCCACCGGCATGCTCGGCATACCGGGCCTGTACGTCCCGTCCGACCCGGGCGGGCCCGACGAGCACGCCAAGCACGGCCAGCTCCTGGTCTCCATCGGCAGGATGTTCGAAAAAGGCCAGCAGATGGGCACCGGCCAGTGCAACGTCAAGCGGTACAACCGCCAGCTGCGTGACCTGATCATCGCCGGGCGGGCCAAGCCCAGCTTCGTGGTCTCGCACGAACTGCCGCTCGACCAGGCTCCACAGGCCTACGAGAAGTTCGACAAGCGGATCGAGGGCTACACCAAGGTCGTCCTCCACCCGGCACACGCCCTGGCGGCGTGAGGAGCGCACCCCGGCCCCGCCCGGCGACCCCCGCGAGGGGCGTGGGCGGGACGCGGGGAAGAGGAGGCCTACGGAGAGTAGTGAGCAGGATGCGAGGAGCGCCGCGGAAATAAACGGGGACTGTCTCCTGTTGTCGCCGGGAAGAACGAGCACGGCCAACCAGCAGGAGGCACCCCGTGGCGGCAGACGAGATCCGAGGCGAGGGACACGGCACCGCACCCGTACCCCTCTCCGTCCTGGACCTGGTGACGGTGGGCGCCGGGCACACGGCCACGGACGCCCTGCGCACCAGCGTCGAGCTGTCCCGCCTCGCCGAGCGCCGCGGCTACCACCGGTACTGGGTCGCCGAGCACCACTCCATGCCCGGCGTCGCCTCCTCCTCACCGGCCGTGATCCTCGCCCACCTCGCCGCCCACACCGACCGCATCCGCCTCGGCTCGGGCGGCGTCATGCTGCCCAACCACGCCCCGCTGGTCATCGCCGAGCAGTTCGGCACGCTGGAGGCCATGGCTCCCGGCCGGATCGACCTCGGCCTCGGCCGCGCCCCCGGCACCGACGGCGCCACCGCCGCCGCCCTGCGCCGCACGGATCACCTGAACGAGGGCGCCGACGACTTCCCCCAGCAGCTCGCCGAGCTGACCCGCTTCCTCGACGACGACTTCCCCGACGGCCACCCCTACCGCCGTATCCACGCCGTCCCCGGCCCCGTCCAGGCCACCTCCCCGGGCGGCGTCCAGTCCCCGCACCGCCCGCCGCTGTGGCTGCTCGGCTCCTCCGGCTTCAGCGCCCGGCTGGCCGGCATGCTCGGCCTGCCCTTCGCCTTCGCCCACCACTTCTCCGCGCAGAACACGATCCCGGCGCTCGACCTCTACCGCGAGTCCTTCCGGCCCAGCGCGGTCCTCGACGCCCCCTACGCCCTCATCGGCGTCGCCGCCCTCGCCACCGACGACGAGCGCGAGGCCCGCCGCCAGGTCCTGGCCGCCGCGCTCAACATGGTCCGGCTGCGCACCGGGCGCCCCGGACTCGTCCCCACGCCCGAGGAGGCGGAGGCGTACGAGTTCAGCCCGATGGAACGGGACTTCATCACCTCCTGGAACGCCAACGTCATCCACGGCACGCCCGACGAGGTCCGTTCCGGCCTCGACGACCTCCACAAGCGCACCGGCGCCGACGAGTTGATGATCACCAGCAACGCGCACAGCGGCGACGTACGCGTCCGGTCCTACGAACTCATCGCCGACGCCTACGGGTTGCCCACCGCCTAGGACGGACACCCCTCGCCCACCCGCCGGGGCCCGGGTCCGCGCGGAGGCCGACGGCGCCTGCGGGGTCCGGGGGCGCTCGCGGAGGCTCAGGGGCGCCCGCAGGCGTGGCCGTCCAGCAGTTCGGAGATGCGGTCCGGCGACACCGGGCGGGAGTACAGCCAGCCCTGCCCGGTGTCGCAGCCGATGCGGCGCAGCCGGCTGGCCTGGTCGGAGGTCTCCACACACTCGGCGGTGACGGTGAGCCCCAGCCGGTGGGCGAGCTGGATCATCGCCTCGACGATCACCTCGTCCGCGGGGCTCGCCGCCTGGGCCGCCTCCTGGGCCGTCCCCTCGCACGGCTGCCCGTACTGGAAGCCCCGGACGAACGAGCCGTCCAGCTTCAGGACCGACACCGGCAGGCGGCTGAGGTAGGCGAGGTTGGAGTAGCCGGTGCCGAAGTCGTCGATGGCGATGTGCACGCCCATGTCGCTCAGCGCCCGCAGCGCTTCCAGCGGCCGTCCCGCCGAGCCCATCACCGCGGACTCGGTCAGCTCCAGTTGCAGCAGACCCGGCGCCAGCCCCGTCTCCGCCAGCACCTGGGCGACGTCCTCGACCAGGTCCGAGTCCCACACCTGGCGGACCGCGACGTTGACGCTGACGAAGATCGGCGGCTCGTCCGGGTGGTCCAGCTGCCAGCGCCGGGCCTGGCGGCATGCGGTGGCCAGGATCCAGCGGCCCAGCGGCACGATCGAGCCGTCCTCCTCCGCCAGTGTGATGAACCGATTCGGCGTCAGGACGCCGAACTGCGGGTGCCGCCAGCGCACCAGTGCCTCCACCCCGCGCAGCCGCCCGTCCTCCATGGCGACCAGCGGCTGGTACTCCAGCGTGAACTCGCCCCGCTCCACGGCCGCGCGCAGCGTGGAGACGAGCGCCTGGCGGGTCATGCGGTGCGCGTTGCGCTCCGGGTCGAACAGCGTCCAGCGGGCCCTGCCGTCGGCCTTCGCCCAGTACAAGGTCGTGTCGGCCGCCTGCATCAGGGCGGTGGCCGACGTCCCCGCCGCCTGCCGTTCGACCACGCCGATCGACGCCGACACCGACAGCCGCCGGCCGGAGATCTCGAACGGCGCCTGGAGGGCGGTGAGCGCCGACTCGGCCAGGTCGGCCAGTTGTTCGGTGCCGGTGGAGTCCTCCACGAGGAGCGCGAACTCGTCCCCGCCGAGCCGGGCCACCAGCGGCGTGCTGCCGCGCCCGTGACCGGCCTCGTCCGCGCAGCCGGTCAGCCGCCGCGCCACCGCCGCGAGCAGCCGGTCGCCGACCCGGTGCCCCAGGGTGTCGTTGACCGCCTTGAACCCGTCCAGGTCCAGGTAGCACAGGCCGATCCGGCCGGTTCCGCCGCGCTCGTACGCCTCCGCCTCCAGCGCGGCCGACAGCCGCTCGAAGAACAGGGTGCGGTTGGGCAGCCGGGTCACCGGGTCGTGCATCCGCAGGTGCCGCAGCCGGGCCTGGAGTTCACGGCGCGCGCTGACATCGGCGACGGACAGGAGCAGGACGCCGGGGGTGTCGGGCGCGAGTCCGCGGGGGGTTCGGGGCGCGGACTCAGGGGTGCCCGGGCGCCCGGCGGAGTTCTCCGGCGGCAGCGGCGCGACCGTGACCTGGGCCCACAGCGAGCGGCCGTCGGGCTGCTTGAGGCGGCGGGTGCAGCGCAGCCGGGCCTGCCTACCGCGCAGCACCTCGCGGTAGGCCTGCCAGGTGCGGGCGTCGGAAGCCAGGCCGACCAGGTCGGCGGCCACCTGCCCGGCGAGTTCCTCCGGGGACGCGCCGACCAGCACACCGAAGGTGTCGTTCGCGCTGACGACCAGGCCCTCGCGGTCGACGACCGCCATCGCGAGCGGGGCGGCGTCGAAGACCGACCGGAAGGGCTGCGGGTCCGGGCCCGAGGGGGCGGCGGGGAAAGTCTCCGGGGGGAGGGCCGTACCGGTGAAGTACGGCCGCGAGGACCCGGGTTCCGCCATTGGAGTGAATCCGGGCTCGGGGCCGCGGACCGGGCTAAGCACCGGCGCACGCTCCGGGGCGTGCTCGGAGGTGTGTCCCGACGCTGGTTCCGCGGCGGCACGCTCGCCGACGCCGGCCACGGGCGGTTCAGCACCCGTAGCCGTCGTAAGATCACTCTGTGTGACTTTCGGCTGCATGCAGTCTGCCGTGGGCGTCGGCCCTTCGGACGTTCCGCTCACCGCTCGCTCCCGCAGTGCACTCGGTCTTCGTATCGGTCTCGTCGGGTGGCCGGCCGAAGGGGAACGGCCGCCCGGCCCGTGTCCGCGCAGGAAAGTGCCAGGAAAGTGTGCCGATCATAGAGGCTGGCGCGGTGCCCCTTCCAGCCGTTCACCGTTTCCGCCCGGCGTGCGCCCCTCCTGCCAGATCGTTTCTGCCCACACCTGGACGGGTTCTTCAGACGCGCGACCGCTTGTGACGTTCCGTGAGCGGGCCGGGGACGCCGCTCCCGTCGGGACGGTGCGGCGCCACGCTTCCGCAGGCCGTGCCCGCATGCCTCGTGTGCGTCCGGTCACCCGTGCGATCACCCTTCCGGTGCAGACAAACAGGGCGTACTCCTCCAAACTCCCACAGGCTGGGTGCGGTGTCCCGCGAACCGCACTCGGAGGTCCCTGTGCCGCGTCAGCTCCCCCTGAAAGCGCTCGGCCGTGACGCTTTCCAGGCGCTGAGCCGTGCGCGCACCCGCCCCCGACTGCGGAGCACCGCCGCGGTGTTCACCACCCTCTCGGCGGTCGCCGCCACCTCGATCCTCAGCGGCCCCTCGGTCGCCGAGCCCTTCTCGACCACGCCCTGCGCGCTCCGCAGGACCGACGCCCACCACTCCGAGGGCGTCGACACCTGGAACCCCTCCTACGTGCGTCCGGCCGGGACGCTCGACGCCGTGATGATCTTCCTGTCCTTCCCGGACGCCGCTCCGCTCACCACCCCGGCCGAACTGGCCGCCGACCACTTCCCGGCCACCACCCGCTTCTACCGCCAGGCCTCCTACGGCAGGTTCACGCTGCGCCCGCATCCGCTGCGGCACTGGATCCGCATGCCACGGCCGTCCACGGCGTACGCCATGCACCGCGACTGGGACGCGGAGGACCGGGCGGCCTACCTGCGGGACGCGGTCGCCGTCGCGGACCCGGAGGTCGACTTCTCCCGCTACGACATCGTCTACCTGGTGGCCGACCCGGACGCGCCCGGCGTCGACTCCGACGCCACGAAGGTCATCAACCTGAACACCCCGCTGCGGGCCGACGGTACGGATATCCGGCGGGTGGTCACCGTGTTCGAACGGCACCCGCCGGACCGGCTGGTGCTCGCCCACGAGACGGGGCACGTCTTCGACCTGCCGGACCTGTACCACCGGCCGTCCGACGACAAGGGCGACTGGGACACGTACGTGGGCGACTGGGACCTGATGGGCAGCCAGTTCGCCCTCTCGCCCGACCTGTTGGCCTGGCACAAGTGGAAGCTCGGCTGGCTCGACCCCCGACAGGTGACCTGCGTGCGCGGCAGCGGGCCGACCCGGCTGACGCTGGAGCCCGTCGAGGCGGGGCCGCCCGGCACGGAGGCGCCGGGGCCCGGGGAGGCGGCGGGGGAGGCCGACCCGGGCGCGGCCGGGGCTGCGCTGTTCGGGCTGGGCGGCGGGACGAAACTCGCGGTGGTGCGGACCAGGAGCGACCAGGCGCTGGCCGTGGAGGCGCGGGCCCCGGTGGGCAACGACGTCACCGGATGCCGGCCGGGGGTGCTGGTGTACCGGGTGCGCGGAGACGCGGAGTCGGGGGGCGGGGCCGTACAGGTGCTCGACGCCCATCCGCACACCAGTGCCTGCGCGGACAGCTCCGTCTATCCGCCGCTCGCCGACGCGCCCGTCGGCGTGGGGGAGAGCTACACCGTGCCGGGGGACCACGTCCGCGTGGAGGTCGAGGACCGCACGGCCTCCGGGGCGTACACCGTGAGGATCACACCGGGCTGAGGGGCCGGGCGAAGGCGGGGGCCGTACCGGCGAGGGGCCGCACCGGAGCCCGGGGAGAACGAAGAAGGCGATACGCGCTCGCTCTCGCGAACCCGTATCGCCTTCGTCATCGTGCGCCGCCAGGGACTCGAACCCCGGACCCGCTGATTAAGAGTCAGCTGCTCTAACCAACTGAGCTAGCGGCGCCTGCTGACGTCGTAGACATTAGCATCCTGATCCGCGGGAGGAAAAATCGAAATCCGTACGGCCGACCGCGCCGCCCGTACGGCTGCCCACACCAGGATCTCGGGGCCCGGCAGCCACGGGTGGCGGGTGTCCGGCGCGACCAGCCAGCGGGAGGCGGAGCGCACGGCGGCGCTGGAGCCGACGGGCGCGGGAACGGTCACCGCGTCGCCGTTGCCGTGGCACAGCAGCGGTGGCACGCCGCCGGTGCGGCCGCCGCCGTCCTCCCGGCCCCGGGAGCCCCACTCCTCCCACTCCAGCAGCGAGGGCAGCCGGTGCGCGGTGCCCGGCGAGGCGAACAGCAGCATCCGTCCCCGGTGGACGGCGACCGGTCCCGAGCCGGGCCCCTCGTCCCAGAGCCGGTCCAGCATGCGCCGGCCGAAGATCGCGGGCACGTTGACCACGTCGAAGGCCGAGCCGCAGGGCAGCACGACCGGTGCGTCGGGGCGCTCGCGCCAGTGGGCGAGCGTGCTGCGGGGGTACGTCCCGGCGGAGGCGAGCCATGCGGCACCGTCGGGGGTGACACCGGTGACCTTGGTGACACCCGTGACGCCGGTGACGCTCGTGAGGGTCGTGACGTCGGAGGCGCCGGCGGGGGGCTCGGCGGGAGCGCCGGCCCCGGCGGGGGCGCACCGGCTGCCGGTCGCGAGATCGGGATGGGCGGGGGAGGGGCGTGTCCCTGTGCGGCTCATGAGTGTTACGTCTACCGACCGTGAAGGCCCGCTTCCACACGGTTGCGGGAAATCGGGACGCGAAGGGGCCGAAGGGAGTATCTTGCCCCGCTGGCATATGCCAGCAGGAAGGGTGCGAGGGGGTCGTGGGGAGCCGGGGCGGTCAGACCGGGTCGGCGGGGTTGGCGTGCGCGCTGCCCTCGGCGCCGCGCAGCAGGTCCCGCCCGAACTCGACCATCTTCTTGGCGTAGTCCTCGGTCCACTCCGCCCGCTCGGCGATGTCCGCCGGGCTCAGCCGGTCGAAGCGGCGCGGGTCGGCGAGCTGGGCCGCGGCGACCGCCTGGAACTCCACGGCACGGTCGGCCGCCGCGCGGAACGCCAGCGTCAGCTCGGTCGCGCGCTCCAGCAGCGCCCGCGGATCGTCGATCGACTCCAGGTCGAAGAAGTGCTCGGGGTCGGCGGCGGCCGCGGCGGGCTCGAAGAGCAGGGGCGCGGGGCGTAGCCGCGGTTCGTTCCGACGCGGCGTGGGCTCCGCCATGTCTTCTCCTCCTCGTACGGTGTCCGGTGACGCCCTCCTGTGGAAGGCCACCGTCCATTGTCTCGCGTATGCGCGAGGGGCCGGGCGGTGCCTGCCCATCCCCGGACCTTCTCAAGCCCGCGCGCCCGCGGGATGTTCCCGCGCGCCCCCGGGTTCCGCTTCAGGCGGTTCCGGTTCGGCGTCCGGTCCCCGCCGGGTGTTCGCCGGTCGTCGCCGGGCGGGTGGCGGGCGGGGCGGCCTCTGCGTCCGGGGGCGGCTCGTGGGTCAGGGGCGCCAGGTGATCCGGTGTTCGTGCAGGCGGGCGAGGACGGCGTGGTTGGCTTCCCAGCCGTCCGGGAACTTCACCGTGACGCCGAGCTGGACCGGTTCCGTGGACGGGTGGTCGTCCAGGAGTTCGCTCACGCCCGCGCGGCAGACCACGATGCAGGCGTGCCGGTGGCGGGATGCCAGGACGCACAGGCGGCCGGTCTCCAGGTGGAAGGCCGTGGCGTCGGGGCGGCCCGAGAGCGGGTGCAGGACGACGGTGACGTCGAACTCCCGGCCCTGGAGCCGGTTGGCCGTGTCCACGGTGACGTCCCGCACGCCGCGCTCGGCGAGGGCCGCGCGGACGGCCGCCGCCTGGTCGCGGTGGGCCGTGCCGACGGCGATCCGGCCGGCGGTCAGCGGCGCCGGGTCCGGGTCCCGCTCCGAGACGGCCGCGCCGCCCCGCTCCAGCAGCCGCGTCACGACCGCCGCGAGCGCCCGTACCGCCTCCGGGTCGGTGCGGGGAGTGTGCCGGGCGGGCAGCTCCAGCAGACCCCAGCCGGACGCGGCGGCCTCGTCGATCACGCGGTCGGGGCCCGAGCCGTCCGAGGCCACCGCGAACGTGAGCCGCCGGTCCCCGGCCGCCGTGCCGCTGCGGAACGGCGTGTACGGGTAGAACGCGTCCGAGACCAGCGGCGCGGCCGACGCGGGCAGCCGCCACGACACCGGCAGCCGGTGCTGGGGCAGCTCCGGGTTGTGCGCCAGCAGCGTCGTCACCGCCGAGGCCGACGGGTCGTACGACAGCCCCGCCCACTGTTCGCCGCCCACGATCGAGAACGGGTCGAGCTGGCCGGGATCGCCCACGAACAGCGCCCGCTCGAACAGCCCCGCCACGGCCAGCAGCGCGTCCGAGCGCATCTGGTACGCCTCGTCGACGATCGCGTGCCGCCACGGTTCGTCGACCTTCACGTGCGCCCACTTCGCGGCGGTGGACAGCACGACGTCGAGCCCGGCGAGGTCGGCGGCCTTCGCCGACGTACGGACGTTCGGCAGGGCGTCGAGCGCCTTGTCGTAGGCGTCGGTGTCGCTGCTGTGCAGCCGGCCGACGGGCAGCTCGGGGTTCTTCTGCGCCAGCCGCAGGACCAGGTCGTCGACCTGCGCGTTGGTCTGCGCGACCACCATCAGCGGCCGCCCGGCGTCGGCCAGCTCCAGCGCGGCACGGACGACGAGCGTCGACTTGCCGGCGCCCGGAGGGGAGTCGACGACGACACCGCGGTGCGCGCCGCGCAGGGTGTCGGAGAGGATCGCCTCGGTGGCGCGGGCGGCCGCCGCACCGGGGTCGAAGCCGCCCCCGGGCGTGCCGCGGCCGGCGGTGGTCTCCTCGGCGGGGGCGGTCACAGCAGGTCCTCCTCGGTCACCGGGTCCGGGGCCTCCGGCGCGCTCTCCTCGCCCGGCGGGCCGCCGTGCGTCCACGGGGTGTTCTCCGGGTCGGGCAGCTTCGCCCCGCCGCGCTGCTCGTGCTCGAAGAGCGTGAAGCAGACCCGGTCGCCCTTCTCCGGCACGGAACCGGTCTCGGGCTCCTTGCCGCGGCCCATCTTGTCGAGGATCCGCAGCACGATCAGCGTGCCGTCCTCCTCGCGGGCGACGACCTCCGCCGACTGCGGCCTGCCGTCCAGCGAGCGGTACACCCTGACCCGCTCGCCCAGGAGCGGCCGGTCGTCGGTGCGGACGGTGACCAGCGGGCGCGGGGCGGGGCGCTTGCCCTCGCTGTACGCCATGGTCACGTCCGTGACCTCGCCCGCGAACGCCTCCCCGGCCAGCCGCCGCCCGGCCATGACCAGCGGGTCGTCCAGCGCCTGCTGGGCGTCCAGCCGGGCCTGCTCCCGCTCGCGTGCGGCCAGCTTGTTCGCCGCGGTGACCGCGTCGTCCCGGCGCGGCTGCGGCGGCTCCCCGGCGAGCACCCGGTCGCGGTGGCCGGTGAACGACCAGCGGTCGCGGGTCCACCGCTCCCGCACGCGCGCGCCCTCGGGCAGGGCCCGCAGCAGGTCGAGGCCCTCCCAGACCTTCTCCCAGGTGGGCAGGGCGCAGCGGCGGACCAGGTCGCGGATGTGCTGCTCGGCCTCGGTGAGGGCGCCCAGCCGCTCGTCGGCCGCCAGGCCGTCCTCGGCGGCGGCCAGCGCACCGCGCGCGCGGTCGTAGCGCTCGATGGCCGGGGCGAGGAGCTTGTTGTCGAAGGCCGGGTCGGTGGCCGGGCCTGCGGGCGGGCAGAGCAGCTGCCCGGCCGCGTCCCGCTCCCGCTCCGCCCGCAGGGCCGCCTCGGCGCCCGAGAGGCCGTCCGGCGGGGAGATCCACGCCAGCAGCGCGCCCAGGTGCTGGTCCTCCAGGGCGGACTGGCCGGTGGTCCAGTGCAGGGCCAGGACGTCGCTCAGGGCCAGCAGCAGCGAGGAGCCGGGCACCCGGGCGCGCTCCGCGAAGTGGGTCAGCCACCGCCCGAGCAGCGGCACACGCGGCGGTGCCGGGTGCGGAGCCTCCGGATCCTGCTCGGCGGTGCGCCTGAACCGCATGGAACGTCCGAGCAGGCGTACGAGATCGATGCCCGCGCGGCTGGGCACGATCAGCTGGGGCGCGTCCGCGCACAGCTCGACCTCGACCTTGACCCGCTTGCCCGTCTCCGGGTCGGTCTCGCTGCGCTCGGCGGCCTCGACCGCCTCCGCGCAGGAGTCGATGTACGGCAGGACGACGTCGGCCAGCTCGGCGAGGAACGCGAACCGCAGATCCCGGTCGCGCGGCTGCGGCACCACCAGCAGCCGTGGCGCGTCCCGGTCGGTGCCGACGAGCGCGCCGAGCGGGGCGCCCGCCTCGCCCGCGGTGGTGAGCGGCACGCACACCAGGGGCCGCTCGGACAGGTGCCGGTGGCGGACGGTCGCGGCGGGCTCGGCCCGCCCGGACCGCACGGCCTCCAGGCGCGCGAGGGTGGTGATCAGCGACATGCGGCCTCCCGCCGGACGGCGGGACGCCCGGCGTCCTGCGGGCCGGACACGGCCCGCGGGTGGCCGCTCAGCGCCTCCGCCCGCAGCACCGCCGCCCGGCGCAGCGCGGCCACCGCCGGGTCGTCCGGGTCGCCCGCCTCGCCGTGGGCCGCGGCCAGCACGTCCTCGACGCTCGTCAGACCGCCCAGTTCGGCCCGGGCCGAGCGGCCCAGCGCGGTCACCGCGCCCTCGGCGCGCGACCGGGCCCGGCAGTGGAAGGCCAGCTCGCAGGTGGACAGGCACTCGGGGGCGTAGGAGGCGGGGACCGCCTCGACCGCCGCCGCCAGCTCCTCGCGGGGCAGCTCGGGGGAGAAGCACACGCCCTCGGGGAGCAGGTCCGCGATGTCCTGCAGCCGGGTCAGCCGGGTCAGCTGGCGGGCGGTCACCGCGCGCTGCTTGCGCACGTCGACGGCGCAGGCGGTGGGCAGGTTGGAGAAGTCCTTGGGGCACACCAGCAGGACCCGGTGACGCACGCGCGGGGCGGGCGCCGCCTCCTGGTCCAGCCGCGCGGCGACCTCCTCCAGGGCCAGCACGTACACGGCGGCCTGGCGGGCCGCCGCGCCGACCTTCGCCGGGTCCGCGGAGCCGTCCAGCATCGGGAAGGACTTGATCTCCACGACCGTCCACGTGCCGTCCGGGTGCACGACCACCGCGTCCGGCTCCAGGAAGGCGGGGGAGCCCGCCACGTCCAGGGCGAGCAGCGGATGGTCCAGCAGCGTCCAGGCGCGCGCCTCGGTGGCCTCGCGCAGCGCCAGCGCGGTGCGCGCCGCGCGCCCCTCGGGACCGACGGCGGTCAGGTCGGGGACGTCCGCCTCGCGCGGCGGCTCCGCGGCGGGGTCCAGCCGTCCGTGCACCAGCCGCAAAAGCTCCGCGCCGCCGTCCGCCTTGACCCGGGCCTCGAACGCGTTGCCCCGGGTGAGGGCGAACTGGGACTGACCGAACGCGGACGGCGCGCCCAGCGCGCCCGCGAGCGCCGTCTTGTCCACGCCCGCGCCGTCCAGGATGGCGCGCCGTCTGCAGCCCGGGTTGGCGGCGAGGGCCGCCAGCGCGCGGGCGTCCAGCGCACGCGCCGGTACGCCGTTGCCGCGCAGCTCAGCGAGCTGGTGCCGGAGCGCCGTCCTCCGCGTCCTGGGAGGAGGCACCCGGCTCGGCCGGGGAACCGAGCCGTGTTTCGCGCTGCCGTGGAATTCGCTCACCCGCCGAAGTCTGGCACCCGCCACTGACAATCGGGGAGATGTCGCCGCCCGGGCGGCCGGCGAGGGCCGGGACCCGCGCGGCCAGGACCGCCCGGGCCCGGTCCACGGAGCGTGTCACGACCGGGCCGAGCAGCAGTCCGACGCCCATCACGGCGACCCCCGCGACCGCGTCGAGGAAGTAGTGGTTCGCCGTGCCCATGACCACGAGGGTGGTCAGCAGCGGGTAGGCGACACCGGCCGCCTTCGTCCAGCGGGTGCCGCCGTGCCGCCAGAGCATCACCCCGCACCACAGCGCCCACCCCACGTGCAGGCTGGGCATGGCCGCGTACTGGTTGGTCATCCCGCCCATGCCGCGCGGCGCGCTGGCGTCACCGCCCCACCAGCCGTACGAGCTGTAGTGGGCCATGGTGTCCACGAAGCCGTGGTCCGGCGACAGCAGGCGGGGCGGGCAGGTCGGCAGCAGGGTGAAGCCGATCAGGCCGATGAACGTGGAGGTCATCAGCCAGGTGCGGGCCGTGCGGTAGAGGGCCGCGCGGCTGCGGAAGAGCCACACCAGGATGATCGGTGTCACCACGTAGTGCAGTGACGCGTACCAGAAGTCGGCCGGGACGCCGAGCCAGGGTTCACGGGTGAACAACCGGTTGAGCGGGTGCTCGAAGTTGAGCCGGAGCACCTTCTCCAGGCGCAGGATCGACAGCCCGTGGTCGACGGCGCCCGAGACGTCACCGCGGACCAGCAGCCGGCCGGCCGTGTAGCAGCCGTAGACGAGCAGGATCAGCGGCACTTCGGTCCACCAGCGAAGCCGGGTCCGCGGGGCCGCCTCGGTACGCGGTGCAGGTGCCGGTGCCTCGGTCTGCGGCATCCGATGCCCCTCCCCCTTCAGGTCGCTCTACTACTCGTCGCTGCGGCGCCCGGCGACATGGGTCGGTCCCCGGCCGGTCGTGACACTTTACGGTCTCGGCGCCCGCCCGCGCGGGGCGCCCCGGCCCTCGAAGACGCGAACACCGCCCCCCGGGTTGCTCCCGCACAGGGTGCGCGATGATGGGAAGGTCCCGCCCGAAGATCTCACTTTTTCCCCGGAAAGGCTGCTCATGGCACCGCGCATCCTGCTGGCCCGGCACGGACAGACCCAGTGGTCGCTGTCCGGCAAGCACACCGGCAGGACCGACGTGCCCCTCCTTGCGGAGGGCCGGCGGGGCGCCGAACTGCTCGGCGAGCGCCTGCGCCGGGCCCCCTTCGACGGCCTGCCGGGTGTCGAGGTCCGCACCAGTCCGCTGGCACGCGCGCGCGAGACGTGCGACCTGGCCGGCTTCGGCGAGCGCGCCATGTGCTGGGACACCCTCATGGAGTGGGACTACGGCGCCTACGAGGGCATGACGCCCGAGCAGATCCAGGCCGAGAACCCCGGCTGGCTCATCTGGCGCGACGGCGTACCGCGCGGGGAGACGCTCGCCGAGGTCACGGCCCGGGCCGACGAGGTGGTGGCCTGGGCGCGCGCCGAGGACCGCGACGTGCTCGTCTTCGCCCACGGGCACATCCTGCGGTCGATCGGCGCCCGGTGGCTCGGTCTGCCGCTCGACTTCGCCGCGCGCGTCCGCCTCAACCCCACGTCGCTGTCGGTGCTCGGCTGGGCGTACGGCGAACCCGCCCTGGAGAGCTGGAACGACGTGGGGCACCTGGCCGCGTAGGGCGCCTCAGACGGTCCTGGGCGTGCTCGCGTGCCGCTCCAGGAACGCCGACACGCCGCTCGCCCGACGGTGCGGGGACAGCACCCGCGCCGTCCCCGCCAGCATCATCTGGATGCGCGAGGACTGGACCTGGTCCAGCAGGTCCAGGACCCGCATCCCGGCCGCCGCCGCCTCGTCGGGACGGCCCCCGCGCGCGAGGTCGTCGGCCAGTTCCGCCGTGTACAGGGCGATGTTCCGGCTGAAGTGCGGGTCCTGGAGCCGGGCCGCCCGCCCCGCGTGCTGCGCCGCCCGCGGCCAGTCGCCCAGCATCGACCAGCACTGGGCCTCCAGACCCTCCAGCTCGGCCTCGCCGTAGAAGCTCATCCACTCCGGGTCGGCCTCCGAGGGGCCCCGCCCGAACAGCACCTGCGCGCGGGTGAGGGCCTGCGCGCAGCCGGTGCGGTCGGCGAGCCCCGCCCAGCCCCCGGCCTCGCGCAGCGCGAGCAGCGACATCAGCCGGGCCGAGCCCAGCCCGCGGGCGGCGCGCTGCGCCGCCTGCGCCGCCCGCACCGCCTCACGGGGCCGCCCGGCGTCGCGCGCGAGGAACGCCGTGTTGCAGAACGCGTGCGCCTCCACGGCCGCGTCGCCGGTCATCCGGGCGGTGGCCAGCGCCTCCGCGTAGTGCGAGCGCGCGTCGTCGAAGCGGCCCGAGTCGTGGGCCAGCCAGCCCACGGAGATGGCGAGTTCGCCGGCGCCCGCGTGCAGCCGTTCGGCCGTGGCCTGCCGGGTCGCGCCGGCGTCGAGCAGGGCGTACGCGGCGCGCAGCGGAGCCGCCGCGCGCCGGTAGAGGCCGTCCGCGCCGTGCCGGTCGTCGAGCAGCCGGATCCTGCGGACGGCCTCTTCGACGGCGCCCGCGTCGCTCGCGCCGGCGCGGCGGACGGCGCGGTCCGCGGCCGCCGCGTCGACGGCGAGCCCCAGGGGGCCCAGCGAGGCGGCGGCCACCGTGGCGCCCCCGCGGGTCATGAATGCGCGACGCAGCACGTCGCTCTCCTCGTGGTCCTCGTGCGGGTGGTACAGGTCTTGCCCGTCGTACAGGTCGTGCCGGTCGTGCGGGTGGTGCTGGTCGTGCCGGTGGTGCTCGTCCGGCGGGCGGTGCCGGTCGCCGTCCGTGCGCGCGGGAGGCACGCCGGTGGGCGCTTCGGCGCTCCCGGGGGCGCGCGACGCCCGCCCGCGCACGGACGAACGGGGCGCGAACCCCAGGTCGGTCAGGGTGCGGCCGGGGAACATGTGCAGGAACACACGTTCGTAGGCATAGTTCGGGCAGCGGATCTCGCCCGCCTCCACCCGGCCGATGTAGCGCGCGTCGCAGCTGACCCGCTCGCCGATCTCGCGGGCGGCACGCCGCACCGCCGCGGCGAACTCGGCCGGCGAGCGCTGTCCGCGCAGGTGCCGGAAGGCGAGGTTCGGCCGCGGTGGCCGGGGGTACGGGGACGAGGTCACCGTTGACGACGCCATGGCCGGGCCCTCTCGTGCGAACCGTCGAACCATGCCGGATTCGAGGCGAGTTACCCGGGTTGCCCCGGTGGCACCCTGTTTCCGACGAGCAAGAACGTACCGGTTGTGTCCGCTCCGCCACGCAGGGTTTAGCTACAAACCGGATATCTCATCCACGATCTGCCATGAACTGCCATCCTTTGTGGCTGACTTCGGCCGTAGCCGTTGACGCGCCCCCCGCGTTGAACCGTGCGAACCGGGAGCCGCCCGACTCCCGACCCGCTCGCGCACGAGGAGGGGTACCCGTGGTGGAGTCCGGGACGCAGGCTCACGGGAGCGCCGACCGCTGTCGGCCGCCGGAGCCGGAAACCGGCTGCGACCTGGTGACGGTGCCGGCCCGGCAGGGCCTGGAGGCGGTCGACATCCTGCGCCGTGAGGCCGGGGACGCGGTGGGTCCCGTCCTGCACGACGACGGCGGTGACACGCTGGGGTTCGTGGTCCCGGCGGGCACGGCCGCGGCGTGGGACCTGCCGGGCAGCACGTGCACGCGGACGGACGGCCGGGGCCTGCGGATGGCACCCCTGCCCCCCGTCGAGGGCTCGGACTGGCTGCTCCCGCCCGGGGAGGCCGACCGTGCGACGGACCCCGCGGTGCTGCGGCGCGCGCTGGGCGAGGCGGCCCGGATGATCGAGGCCGCGGACAGCTGCTGCTGAGGGCTGCGGCGGGCCTGGGACAATGGCGGGATGGGAAGGTCCAGAAGCTCCCGCCGAGAGCGCGGGTCCGAGCAGGCCGTCGCCGAGCAGGTGGACGGCGGGCTCGCGCAGCTCGTCCCCGACCGGGAACGGGCGCGGGCCTGGACCCTGCTGATCGACGGGGCACCGCAGTCGCACGTCGACCTGGACGACCCGGCGTACCTCTCCTTCGAGTACCAGCGCAGGCTCGGCCACGTCATCGACCTCGCCGCACCCCCCGGGAAGCCGGTCCAGGCCGTCCACCTCGGCGGCGGCGCCCTCACGCTCGCCCGGTACGTCGCCGCCACCCGCCCCCGCTCCACCCAGCGGGTCGTCGAGCGGGACGCGGCCCTGGTGCGGCTGGTGCGCCGTGAGCTTCCGCTGGACGCGAACGCCCGGATCCGGGTGCGGTCCGCCGACGCCCGCGAAGGGCTCGCGAAGGTGCCCGACGGATGGGCCGACCTCGTCGTGGCGGACGTGTTCAGCGGTGCCCGCACCCCCGCGCACCTCACCTCGGTGGAGTTCCTCGACGAGGTCCGCAGGGCCCTGAAGCCGGGTGCCGTCTACGCCGCGAACCTCGCCGACGGCCCGCCGCTCGCCCACCTGCGCGGCCAGATCGCCACCGCGGCGGCCCGCTTCGCCGAACTGGCCCTGGTCGCCGATCCGGCGGTGCTGCGCGGCAAGCGCTTCGGCAACGCGGTCCTCGTCGCCCGTGACCTGCCGCTGCCGGTGGCGGAGCTGACCCGCCGGGCCGCCTCCGACCCGCACCCGGCCCGGGTCGAACACGGCCGTGCGCTCATCGACTTCACGGGCGGGGCCGTCCCCGTGACGGACGCGGCGGCCGTGGCGTCCCCGGCCCCGCCGCCCTCCGTCTTCCGCTGACGCCGCAAGCCGGCGGCACCTGGGCGCCGCGGGAGCCGGGCGACCGCGGGACCGAGCCGGCGGCGGGGCCGAGCCGGTCGCGGGGCCGGGCCGAGCGCGGGACGGGGCTGGGAAACACGCCCTAGTAGTCGCCCACTTCCACCCGTGGCGGGCCGTCGTGCCAGGTGCAGATGACCGACACCCGGTCCGTGCCCGACGTGAACTCGACGCGGATCCACGTCGCCGTCTTCTACACCTGCATCGACCAGCCCGTGCCCGGTGTCGCCGAGACGAGGGTCGCGGAGGCCGTGCCCAGGTCGAAGACCGCGCGCCCGCCCGCGGTGTCGTAGCTCTTCACCTGCCCGGAGGCGCCGGAGTCGCCGGGCGAACCGGCCGGGCCGGCGGAACCGGCCGAGCCCGTGGACGAACCGCCGCCGTCCGCCGGCGCCGTCGGTCTCGCGGTGCCGGCCGCCCCGGAACCACCGGAACCTTCCGGGACGTTGGAGGAAGACGCGGCCGGGGTGCGGGCCGGAGCGGCCGACGGGGCGGACGGGCTCTTCGACGGTGCCGGGCGGTGCGCGGCGGGGCCCGGCACCTCGGGCTGCCGCGCGCCGGCACCGGCCGCCGTGACGGGCAGGGCGCGCGGCGGCTCGTAGGCGGTGCCCGCCATCACCGTGTGCACGCCCCACCACGACAGCGTGACCGCGGCGCTCGTCGCCAGCGACCACGCCAGTACGTGAACGACTCCTCTGTACATCGGGGTCATCCTGCCGCACGCGTCCCGCAGGCGCCGCGGGTAAGCGGCCGGGGAGGGCCGGGGGAGGTGCCGACGAGCGGCCGGAAGAGGCGAGTTGTCCACAGGCGGCGGGGTCCGCGGCGGCGTCGTCCACAGGCTCGCACCGCATCCGCCCGGATGGCGTACGGTGCGGCGCATGGCAAGTGTGCTCGTGGTCGAGGACGACCAGTTCGTACGCTCGGCGCTCATCCGTCACCTGACCGACGCCTCGCACACCGTGCGCAGCGTCGGTACGGCGCTGGAGGCGCTGCGCGAGGTCGCCCACCTCCGTTTCGACGTGGTCGTCCTGGACCTCGGACTGCCCGACCTGGACGGCGCCGAGGCCCTGAAGATGCTGCGCGGCATCACCGACGTGCCCGTCATCGTCGCCACCGCGCGCGACGACGAGGCGGAGATCGTCCGGCTGCTGAACGACGGGGCGGACGACTACCTGACCAAGCCGTTCTCGGTCGAGCACCTCTCGGCGCGGATGGCCGCCGTGCTGCGGCGCGTCCGCTCCGGCCCCACCGGGGCCGCGCCGTCCACCGCCGTCCGCGTCGGCGGGCTGACCGTCGACCCGCTGCGCCGCCAGGCCGAACTGGACGGCGTACGGCTCGACCTGACCCGCCGTGAGTTCGACCTGCTCGCCTTCCTCGCCGGGCGACCCGGCGTCGTCGTGGCCCGCAAGGAACTGCTCGCCGAGGTGTGGCAGCAGTCCTACGGCGACGACCAGACCATCGACGTCCACCTCTCCTGGCTGCGGCGCAAGCTGGGCGAGACCGCCGCCCGGCCCCGCTACCTGCACACCCTGCGGGGCGTGGGCGTGAAGCTGGAGCCACCCGGAGCGGAGCCGGGGCGATGAGGTGGGCGCTGGTCAAGGTCTGCCTGGCGGTCACCACGATGGTGGTCGTCGCCTTCGCGGTCCCGCTGGGGCTCGTCGTCAAGGAGATGGCCCGCGACCGCGCCTTCTCCAACGCCGAGCGGCAGGCCGCCGCCGTCGCGCCCGCCCTGTCCATCACCACCGGACGCGACCAGCTGGAACGGGTCGTCGCCTCGGCGGGCACGGACGGCCGGATGGCCGTGCACATCCCGGCGACCGAGGGCGGCGGCGCCGTCGACATCGGCCGGCGCCGGGCCGCCGGGGCGGACATCGCGGCCGTCCGGCGGATGGGCCGCGCCTCCACCACCGCGGTGTCCGGCGGATCCGCGCTGCTCCAGCCGGTCGCGCTCGGTTCCGGTGCCATCGCGGTCGTCGAGGTCTACGTCCCCCGGGCCGAGGTCGGCAACGGTGTGGGCAGGGCCTGGGCGGTGCTCGCCGGTGTCGGGGCCGCCCTCGTCGTCGGCTCGGTCGTCGTCGCCGACCGGCTCGGCGTGCGGATGGTGCGGCCCGCGCGGCGGCTCGCAGAGGGCGCGCACGAACTGGGGGAGGGCAAGCTGGGCGCGCGGGTGCCCGAGGAGGGACCGGCCGAACTGCGCCGGGCGGCGGTCGCGTTCAACTCCATGGCCGACCAGGTCGTCCAGCTCCTCGCGGGCGAGCGGGAGCTGGCCGCCGACCTCTCCCACCGGCTGCGCACACCGCTGACCGTGCTGCGGCTCAACGCGGCGTCGCTGGGCCACGGGCCGGCCGCCGAGCAGACCCGGGCCGCGGTCGCCCAGCTGGAGCGTGAGGTGGACACCATCATCCGCATGGCCCGGCAGGCCAGGCCGCGCACGGCGGCGGTGGGACCGGGCGCGGGCTGCGACGTGGCCGAGGTGGTCCGGGAACGGATGGAGTTCTGGTCCGCGCTCGCCGAGGACGAGGGCCGCACGTGGCGGCCGGCCGGGGTCGAGCGGCCGGCGCGCGCACCGGTGGCCCGCGCCGACCTCGCGGCGGCGCTGGACGCCCTGCTGGGCAACGTCTTCCGGCACACCCCCGAGGGCACGGCGTTCGCCGTCGACGTGCACCACGCCGAGGACGCGGTGATCGTGCTCGTCTCCGACGCGGGCCCCGGCATACCCGACCCGGCCGCGGCCATGCTGCGCGGCCGGGGGTCGGGGAGCGACGGATCCACCGGGCTCGGCCTGGACATCGTGCGCCGCCTCGCGGAGTCGACCGGCGGCGACATGCGCATCGGCTCCTCCGTCCTCGGCGGCACGGAGATACGCGTCCGGATCCAGCTGGACGGCCGTCGGCCGGAACGCAGGAGTCACCGGGGCACGGTCCGCCGCCGCCGGCGCGCGGCGGTGGACCGTGCCGGCTCCGCCGGCGGCCGGGGGAACCGCGCGCAGGGCCCGGCCGGGGCGGACCTTTAACCGGCCTTGATGGCTTCCTTAAGCGCACCCTAAGATCCTCGGCCGCCGTCCGGATCACGCTGATTGCCCGGTTCCGGATCGCTAGCGTGCTGCCGCACCGCACCCCTCCGAGGCCCACCGGGCCCCGGAGCCCGTGAACAGCGAAGGCAGGCAGGGACGATGAGCACGCACCGGCGCAGGATCAGCGGCAGGAACAAGGCGGCAGGCGGCCTGGTGGCGGCGGCCGTGGTCGGCGGCGGGGTGTTCGTCTTCACCGCCACCGCCCAGGCCGCCGGGACCGGGGCCGCGTACACGAGGACCAGTGACTGGTCGACCGGCTACACCGCGCAGTACGTGGTCACCAACAACAGCGGCGGGACCCAGAAGGACTGGACCCTGGAGTTCGACCTCCCGGCGGGCACGAAGCTGGGCTCGCTGTGGAACGGGGAGGCCGGCGTCAGCGGGCAGCACGTCACCGTGAAGCCCGCCAAGTGGGACACCGCGGGGCTCGCCCCCGGCAGGTCGGTCACCGTCGGCTTCGTCGTCGACGGCACCGGCGACCCGACCGGCTGCCGGATCGACGGCGCCGCGTGCTCCGCGGACGGCGGCGCCACCCCGCAGCCCAGCGGCCGCCCCACCGGGTCCACGAGCCCGGCCCCGACGTCCGGCCCCACCGCCACGCCCGCCCCCACGAAGACCTCGACGCCGACCGCGAACCCCACCCCGTCCCAGAGCACCGGCACCGGCACCACCGCGGGCGCCGGTTTCGCGCCCTACGTCGACACCTCCCTCTACCCCGCCTTCGACCTCACGGCGAGCGCCGACACCACCGGCGTCAAGGACTACAACCTCGCCTTCGTCACCGACGGCGGCGGCTGCACCCCCAAGTGGGGCGGCGTCACCGACCTCGGCGCCGACGCCGTCGCCGCCCAGATCGGCGCGCTGCGCGCCAAGGGCGGCGACGTCCGCGTCTCCTTCGGCGGCGCCAACGGCTCCGAGCTGGCGACGACCTGCTCCTCGGCGGACGCGCTGGCGGCGGCGTACGGCAAGGCAGTCGACCGGTTCAAGCTCACCAAGGTCGACTTCGACATCGAGGGCGGCGCGCTGCCGGACGCCGCCGCCAACACCCGCCGCGCACAGGCCATCGCCAGGCTCCAGCAGCAGCACCCCGGCCTGGACGTCTCCTTCACCCTCCCCGTCATGCCCGAGGGCCTGACCCAGGACGGCGTCGCCCTGCTGGCGGGCGCCAAGTCCGGCGGCGTGAAGATCTCCACCGTCAACATCATGGCGATGGACTACGGCGCCTCGTACGGCGGCGACATGGGCACCTACGCCGAGCAGGCCGCCACCGCCACCCAGGCCCAGGTCAAGGGCGTCCTCGGCCTGTCCGAAAGCGCCGCCTGGAAGGCGGTCGCCGTCACCCCGATGATCGGCGTCAACGACGTCTCCACCGAGGTGTTCAAGGTCGACGACGCCACCCAGCTGGTCGACTTCGCCAGGGCCAAGGGGCTCGGCGGGCTGTCCATGTGGTCGGCCACCCGGGACAAGCAGTGCGCCGGCGGCCCCAAGCCCACCGCCGACGCGACGTGCAGCTCGATCGCCCAGGAACCGTTCGCCTTCAGCAAGGCGTTCGGCGCCTACAAGTGACCGGTGGGCGCGGCACACCCCTCGACTCCCGTGTGCCGCGCCCCGCCGGTCCCCCGCCCGCCCCCCCCGTGCGGCCGGTGGAACGAGGGCCGTCCGTCACACGGCGTCCACCGGCGGCAGCTGACCGGTCCGGGCCGCCCTGCCGTACCAGTGGGCGCTGGACTTCGGCGTCCGGGCCAGCGTCGCGTAGTCCACGTGGACGGCCCCGAACCGCTTGGCGTAGCCGTAGGCCCACTCGAAGTTGTCCATCAGGGACCACAGGTAGTACCCGCGCACGTCGGCGCCGTCCGCGTTGGCCCGGTGGACGGCCGACAGGTGGCCGTGCAGGTAGGCGATGCGCTCCGGGTCGTGCACCCGGCCGTCGGCGTCGACCTTGTCCGGGTAGGCGGCGCCGTTCTCCGTGACGTAGAGCGGAACCCCGGGCGCCTCACGGGTGTAGCGCATGATCAGCTCGTGCAGGCCGCCCGGATCGATCGTCCAGCCCATCTCGGTCTGCTCGCCCGGTACCTGGTGGAAGGCGACGTCCTCCGAGCCCGGCCACGGCGAGTGCGCGCTCGACCCGTGCCCGTCGGCGCGCGGACCCTCGGGGGCCGTGTCCGCCGACGACACCAGGGCGGTCGTGTAGTAGTTGAGGCCGAGCGCGTCCAGCGGCTGCCGGATGGCGCGCAGGTCCCCGTCGAGCACGTACGACCAGTCGGTGAGCGACGAGGTCGCCTCCAGCAGCGTGGCCGGGTACGCGCCGTGCAGGACCGGACCGTGGAAGACACCGCAGGCCAGGTCGTCGATGCGCTGGGCGGCGGCCAGGTCGGCCGGGTGCTGCGACAGCGGGCGGATGACCTGGGAGTTGAGGCTGACCGCGACCGAGGCACCGGCCGGGAGCACCGAGCGCAGCGCCTGGGTGCCCAGGCCGTGCGCCAGGTTCAGGTGGTGCGCGGCGCGCAGCGCCCCCAGGGGTTCGGTGCGGCCGGGCGCGTGCACCCCGGAGCCATAGCCCAGGAAAGCGCTGCACCAGGGCTCGTTGAGCGTGATCCACTGCTCCACCCGGTCACCGAGCGCCTCGCCGACGAGCTGCGCGTACTCCGCGAAGCGCAGCGCGGTCTCGCGCTCGGGCCAGCCGCCCGCGTCCTCCAGCTCCTGCGGCAGGTCCCAGTGGTAGAGGGTGAGGGCGGGTCTGATGCCGTGGGCCAGCAGTTCGTCGACCAGGCGCCGGTAGAAGTCCAGGCCGGCCTGCGCGGCGGGGCCCCGGCCGGTGGGCTGCACGCGCGGCCAGGAGACCGAGAAGCGGTAGGCGTTCAGGCCGAGTTCGGCCATCAGGGCGACGTCGTCGCGGTAGCGGTGGTAGTGGTCGACGGCGACGTCGCCGGTGTCGCCGCCGGCCGTCGCGCCCGGCGTACGGCTGAAGGTGTCCCAGATCGAGGGCGTACGGCCGCCCTCCCGCACGGCGCCCTCGATCTGGTACGCGGAGGTCGCCGCGCCCCACAGGAAGGCGGGAGGAAACGTGACGGGCTTCGGTTCGGGCATGGAATCGCTCCCACGAGTCGGGTGGGCCTCATTATGCATGGGAGCGCTCCCACAGCAAAAGGGGGAGCGCCCGGACGACCGCACCGCGCACCGCGTGGGGCGAGGCCCGTCCCGGCCGCTTGCCCCGCGGTCTGCTCCGGCTGTTCGGGCAGACGAGGGCTCGGCGCGCGCCCACGCCGACCGCTCGCCCGCAGGCCCGCCCCGCCCGCTCGGCGCCACGCCCGCCCGGCCGTTCAGGCCGACGGTCCCGCCGCTCGCCCCGGCCGTTCAGGCCGCGACGCCCCTACCGCTCCCGCCCGGCCCGCCCCAACCATTCAGGCCGACGCCCGCACCACCAGTTCCGTCGGCAGCACCACCTCGCGGTGGCCGGTGCCGCGGTGGGCGATCTCGTCCATCAGGAGGTCGGCCATGGTGCGGCCCATCTCCTCCAGCGGCTGGCGGACGCTGGTCAGCGGCGGGTCGATGTGCCGCGCGACGATCGAGTCGTCGAAACCGACCAGGGCGACGTCGTGCGGCACCCGCAGCCCCGAGGCGCGCAGTTCCAGCACCGCGCCCGAGGCCATGACGTCGGAAGCGGCGAAGACGGCGTCGAGACCGGGCCGCCGGCGCAGCAGTTCCCGCATGGCGGCACGCCCACCCTCCTCCGTGAAGTCGCCCCGCGCGACGAGGTCCTCGTCGGCGGGCAGACCCGCCTCCTTCAGGGCCGCGCGGTAGCCGTCGAGCCGGGCCCGGGCCGCGTCCATGTCCAGCGGCCCCGTGATGGTGCCGATGCTCCGCCGCCCGCCCGCCACCAGGTGCCGCACCGCCGCCCGCGCGCCCCCGCTGTTGTCCGCGCGGACGTGCCCCAGCCGTTCCCGGTCGCTGCGCCGCCCGGCCAGCACGGTCGGCACCGCCAGCTCCTCCAGCCGGTCGGGGAGCGTGTCGTCGCTGTGGACCGCCATCATCAGGACGCCGTCCACGCGTTGCGCGGACAGGTACGTGGCGAGGCGGGCGTACTCCTTCTCGTCCCGCGCCAGCACCAGCAGCAACTGCATGCCCGCGCTGGCCAGTCCGGTCGACACGCCCCGGATGATCCCCGAGAAGTACGGCTCGGAGAAGAGCCGGGCCTCCGCCTCCGGGACGACCAGGGCCACCGAGTCGGTGCGCCGGGTGACCAGGGAGCGGGCGGCGCGGTTGGGGACGTAGCCGAGGTCGGCGATGGCCTTTTCCACGGCCGCCCGCGAGCGGTCGCTCACCTTCGGGGAGCCGTTGATCACCCGGGAGACCGTGCCCCTGCCGACCCCGGCGCGGGCGGCCACGGCGTTCAGGGTGGGGCGCCGGACGTCCGCTGGCCTCGGGGGCGGTTCGGCGGGGCTCATCGTTCACCTTCCGGCGGTTG
This sequence comes from Streptomyces sp. NPDC006743, assembly GCF_040703815.1. NCBI lineage: Bacteria > Bacillati > Actinomycetota > Actinomycetes > Kitasatosporales > Streptomycetaceae > Streptomyces > Streptomyces sp. NPDC006743. Next base: position 121,560 of record NZ_JBEYJA010000011.1, read on the forward strand.
CGGTGGGGGCCCGCTCATTCTGACCCAGAAATTCCGGACACCGGCCCGGCCGACCGCACGGCGGGCGCCCCCTGACTCCCAACCCCTGTGTGACCTGCGTGAATCCGGCGCGAGACCGTTCGATGACCGGCCGGTTACGGGCGGGGGCGTGACACGTTCACGTGACGTGCGGAACACGCTTGCGCAACAACGCCGTTTTCAACTCTTGACACCTGGCCCGGCAGCAAGGAGTCTTCCGGCATGCCGCGTGGGAGCGGTCCCACGGAGCATCGGGACTCCCTCCCGTGCGGACCCCAGTACCAACGGCCCTTCCCTCTACCTCGCATGGCACACCGTTGACCAGCACCTTCGCACCGCACGCCGCGTGCTGTGGGCTGGCCGCTGCTCGAACCGAGAGGGCAGGTCCGAACCGCCGGAGCACCGGCGGCCTGATTCCTTTGAGGCCCCGTTCCCCCTGGAACAAGGAGTAGTGGAATGCGCATCACCCGTACCGGCGGCGGTCGAGGCCGCAGAGCAGCGGCCTTGACCACGACGGTCCTGACGGCCTCGGCCCTCCTGCTGACCGGCTGCAGCAGCGACAGCGACTCGGACAGCTCGGACGCCAACGGGAAGATCACCCTCAAGGTGGCCGACTACGGACAGTTCGGCTACAAGGAGGCCGGTCTGTTCGCCCAGTACCAGAAGCTGCACCCGAACATCACGGTGAAGGAAGAGACCACCGCGAACGAGGCGGACTACTACCCCAAGCTGCTTCAGCAGCTGAACGCGGGCAACGGTCTGGCGGACGTCACGGGTATCGAGGTCGGGCGCATCAAGGAGGTCGTCGACACCCAGGCGGGCAAGTTCGCCGACCTGAGCAAGTCGATCAACGTCGGCGACTGGGTGTCCTGGAAGGAGAAGCAGGCCACCGCCAAGGACGGCTCGGTCATCGGCGCCGGCACCGACATCGGCCCCATGTCGCTGTGCTACCGCCGGGACCTCTTCCAGCAGGCCGGCCTGCCCAGCGACCGCGAGGCCGTCGCCAAGGCCGTCGCCGGCGGCTGGGAGGACTACCTCAAGCTCGGCGAGCAGTACAAGAAGAAGGCGCCGTCCGGCACCTTCTTCATGGACTCCGCGAGCGCCATGTACAACGCGGTCGTCAGCTCGTCCCCCAAGCAGTACTACGACGCCGACGGCAAGGCGGTCTACAAGGACAGCGAGTCCGTCAAGCAGGGCTGGAACCTGGCCGCCGAGGCCGCCGCGAAGAAGCTGAGCCAGGGCGTGCCGCAGTTCCAGGACCCGTGGCAGGCGGCACTGCGCAAGGGCACCATCGCCTCCATGGCGTGCCCGGCCTGGATGGCCGCCCAGATCACGACCTACTCCGGTGACAACTACAAGGGCAAGTGGGACATCGCCCGTGCGCCCGGTTCGGCCGCGGCCAACTGGGGCGGCTCCTTCCTCGCCGTGCCCAAGAACGGCAAGCACGTCAAGGAGGCCACCGAGCTGGTCAAGTGGCTGACCGCTCCCGAGCAGCAGGCCGCCGTGTTCAAGGCGGTCGGTGTCTTCCCGTCGAACAAGGGCGCCTACGAGCTGGCCAGCGTGAAGAACGCGACCCTGCCGTACTTCAACAACGCCCCGGTCGGCCAGATCTACGCCGAAGAGGCCAAGTCCATCCCCGAGGCGGTGCTCGGCCCGAAGGACGCCGCGATCAAGGACACCATCTCCACGCAGATCAACAACATGGAGCAGCGCGGCACTTCGCCCGAGAAGGCGTGGGACGCCGCGACCGAATCGATCGACAAGGCGATCGGCTGACACCCGCCGGTGCGGGCGGTCCCCGGGCCGCCCGCACCGGCCGCGCACCCGGCGCCGCGCAGCGGCCGCCGGCGCGGCACGGTAACGCCCGCACCAGGCCCGGCCGCCGCAGGCTGGGCCGCAGCGGTGTTTCCGGTGAGCGGGCCGGCGGTGGTGAGCGGACCGGCGGTGGCCGGGCGGCGGTGAGCGGCCCGGCGAGGGCAGGATCCGGTGGCCCGGCCTGGTGCCGGGCCGCCCGGCCCGGCTTCGTGCCAGGACCCGGGCGGCCAGGACCCCGGCGGCCAGGCCCGGCAGCGGGCCGCGGTGGCGAGGACCGCCGGCCGGCCCGGGTGCCGCACCCGCCGGCAGGCCGGGGCGGCTGAACTCCGCGGCAGGCCCCGGTTGCCGTCCCGTCCCGTGTCCGTCCACGTGCCGCCGCGGGCCCTGACGCGGCCCGCCCGGCACCGAGGCGAGCGGGCCCGCAGTGTCCCTGCCGCCGGCCTGCCGGCCCCCTCCCGATGCTCTGCCGATCCCGTACCGATCCGCGCGGGGAGCGGCGGGGACGCGGCGGATCCGGCGCCCGTGCACCCGACCTCCGCTCCGCCCCCGCCCCCTACCCGGCCGAAACCTCCCAGGGAAGGACTCCCTCCGTGGCAACGACAACCCCCGCACGGGGCGCCTACACCCCGCCACCCGGCGGCACCGGCGCCGCGCCGAACGGACGCGCCAAGTGGCGCAGCCGGCTGTGGCGCCTGGACGACAAGGTCTCGCCGTACGCGTACATCGCCCCCTTCTTCCTCGTCTTCGGTGCCTTCGGGCTCTACCCGCTCCTCTACACCGGCTGGATCGCCCTGCACCGCGTGGAGCTGACGGGGCTCGACCAGTCGCAGTGGGTCGGCTTCGACAACTTCTCGAAGATCCTCCAGGACTCCGAGTTCTGGACGGCCGTCACCAACACCTTCATCATCGGCGTCATCTCGACCGTCCCCCAACTGCTCGTGGCGCTGGGCCTGGCCCACCTGCTCAACTACAAGCTGCGCGCCAGCACGTTCTGGCGGACGGTGATCCTCACCCCGTACGCCACCTCGGTGGCCACCGCCGCCCTGGTCTTCGCTCTCGTCTTCCGCGCCGACGGCGGCTTCCTCAACTGGGTGCTGCACTTCTTCGGCGCCGGCAACACCGACTGGGGCAACGGGGAGTGGACGTCCAAGATCGCCATCTCGGTCATCGTGATCTGGCGCTGGACCGGCTACAACGCCCTGATCTACCTCGCGGCCATGCAGGCGGTGCCGGCCGACCTGTACGAGGCGGCGTCGATCGACGGTGCCACGCGCTGGCAGCAGTTCCGCAAGGTGACCATCCCCTCGCTGCGGCCGACGATCCTGTTCACCATCGTCATCTCGACGATCGGCTCCATGCAGCTGTTCGGTGAACCCCTGCTGCTCCAGGGCGGCACCCTCGGTGCCGTCGGAGGCAGCGAGCACCAGTACGAGACCCTCAGCATCTACCTCTACAACTACGGCTGGAAGCTGCAGCACCTGGGCCCGGCCGCCGCCGTCGCCTGGGCCATGCTCGTCCTGCTGCTGCTCATCGCACTGATCAACTGGATCGTCGGCCGGCTCGTGCGCAAGAGCGCGGCCTGACGGGAGCGATATCGATGACCACGACTCATCCCGAAAAGAGCGCTCCGGCCCTCGCCCCCGCATCGCTGCCCGCCTCCCCGCAGCGGGGCCGCGGCCGTTTCAGGATCGGCGCCGGGCAGCAGCTCAAGGGCGGCCCGTTCACCTACATCGCCCTGGTCGTCGTCGGCCTGGGCTCGATCTTCCCGCTGTACTGGACGCTGGTGGCCGCCTCCCACGACCAGCAGCGGGTCCTGGACAGCCCGCCGCCGCTGATCCCGGGCGGCAAGCTGTGGCACAACCTCCAGGCGGCCTGGGAGCAGGCCAACCTCGGCAAGGCCATCGTCAACAGCGTCATCGTGGCCGGCTCCATCACCGTGGCCACGCTGTTCTTCTGCACCCTCGCCGGGTACGCCTTCGCCAAGATGCGCTTCCGGGGCCGCGGCGCGCTGATGACCGCGGTCATCGCCACCCTGACGATCCCGCCGCAGCTCAGCGTCGTCCCGCTGTTCATGCTGATGGCGGACATCGGGTGGGGCAACAAGCTGGAGTCGGTGATCTTCCCGACCCTGGTCGGCGCCTTCGGTGTCTTCTTCATGCGCCAGTACCTGCTGGAGGCCCTGCCCTACGAGCTGATCGAGGCCGCCAAGGTGGACGGCGCGAGCAACATCCGCATCGTGTGGAGCGTCGTGCTGCCCGCGGCCCGCCCGGCGATGATGGTGCTCGGCATGCTCACCTTCGTCCAGGCGTGGAACGACTTCTTCTGGCCCTTCCTCGCGCTGAACCAGGAGAACCCCACCCTCCAGGTGGCGCTCGGCCAGCTCAGCGCCTCCTACACCCCGGACCAGAGCATCGTCATGGCCGGAGCCCTGATCAGCACGCTGCCGCTGCTGGTGGTCTTCATCGTCTTCGGCAAGCAGATCGTCGGCGGCATCATGGCGGGCGCGGTCAAGGGCTGACCCGCCCGCACCCGCCCCGCACCGGCAGACCGGGCCCGCACCGGCAGACCCGTCCACACCGGCTCACCTGCCCCCGGCCCCACCCCGCACCACGCGACAACCGCACCACGCGACAACCGCACCACCCCCTGCACCGTCTCGTCCGCGGGCCGGGCGCGTACCCCCGCGCCCGCCCGCACCCCCCACCGGGCCCCGGTCGGGGCCCTTTCCGCACGCCACTCCTGGGAGCGCTCTCACGATGACCGCCGTACGACCCGAGACCACTGCCCGGCAGACCTCCGCCACCGCCTTCCCCACCGGCTTCGTCTGGGGCGCCGCCACCGCCGCCTACCAGGTGGAGGGCGCCGCCGCCGAGGACGGCCGCACCCCCTCCATCTGGGACACCTTCAGCCACACCCCCGGCAAGGTCCTCAACGGCGACACCGGCGACATCGCCGCCGACCACTACCACCGCTACCGCGACGACGTGGCGCTGATGAAGGACCTCGGCCTGAAGGCGTACCGGTTCTCCGTCTCCTGGTCCCGGGTCCAGCCCACCGGCCGGGGGCCCGCCGTCGAGCGCGGCCTGGACTTCTACCGCCGCCTCACCGACGAACTGCTGGCGGCGGGCATCACCCCCGTCGCCACCCTCTACCACTGGGACCTGCCCCAGGAACTGGAGGACGCCGGCGGCTGGCCGCACCGCGACACCGCGCACCGCTTCGCCGAGTACGCCGAGATGACCGCCCGCGCCCTCGGTGACCGCGTCGGCGTGTGGACCACCCTCAACGAGCCCTGGTGCAGCGCCTTCCTCGGCTACGGCTCCGGCGTGCACGCCCCGGGCCGCACGGACCCGGCCGCCACCCTGCGAGCCGCACACCACCTCAACCTGGCGCACGGCCAGGCGGTCGGGGCGCTGCGCTCGGTGCTGCCCGCCTCCGCGCAGACCTCCATCACCCTCAACCTGCACCAGGTGCGCCCGCTCACCGGCAGTCCCGAGGACGCCGAGGCCGCCCGCCGCATCGACGCGGTCGGCAACCGGATCTTCACCGGCCCGATCCTGGACGGCGCCTACCCGGAAGACCTGCTCGCGGACACCGCGCACCTCGTCGACTGGGGGCAGCTGGTGCACGACGGCGACCTGGCCGAGATCTCCCGTCCGATCGACGTCCTCGGCGTCAACTACTACGCGCCGACCGTGGTCTCCCACTCCGCCGGCGGCGCCGCCACGAAGAACGACGGGCACGGCGCGAGCGAACACTCCCCGTGGACCGGCTCCGACCACGTCGCCTTCCACCTCGCCAACGACCAGCTCACCGCGATGAACTGGGCCATCGACGCCGAGGGCCTGCACACCCTGCTGACCGGCCTGGCCGCCACGCACCCCGGTCTGCCGCTGATGGTCACCGAGAACGGCGCCGCCTTCGACGACTACGTCTCGCCCGAGGGCCGGGTCAACGACCCGCGGCGCATCGCGTACCTCCACTCCCACCTGGACGCCGTGCTGCGGGCCGTCGCGGACGGCGCGGACGTGCGCGGCTACTTCCTGTGGTCCCTGCTGGACAACTTCGAATGGTCCTACGGCTACTCGAAGCGCTTCGGCGCCGTCTACGTCGACTACGGCACCCAGCGCCGCATCCCCAAGCAGAGCGCGCACTGGTACGCGGGCGTGATCCGGGACAACGCGCTGCCCTCGGCCGGCTGAGCCCGGCCGGCGGGCGGCGGAGCAGCCGGGGGAGGGGAGGAGGAGGGCTGGGAGGAAGGCGGCGCGCGGGCCCGGGCGCGGGAGCACGGGGGCGGGCCCGCGCGGGACCATGGGACCAGGGGGGCCCGGGCCCGGCTGTTACATTCCTGACCTGGATTCCTGGCCTGACGGCTGCGAACGGAAGGCGGCGACTATGGCGGTCAACGGTGGGCGGGGCCGGGGCGGCGGCCGGCCGACCCTGGAGGAGGTCGCCGCCCGGGCCGGTGTGGGCCGCGGCACGGTCTCCCGCGTGATCAACGGTTCGCCGCGGGTCAGCGACGCCACCCGCGCGGCGGTCCAGGCGGCGGTCGCGGAACTCGGCTACGTCCCCAACACCGCCGCCCGCGCGCTGGCCGCCAACCGCACCGACGCGATCGCCCTGGTGGTCCCCGAGCCGGAGACCCGGTTCTTCGCTGAGCCGTACTTCTCCGACATGCTGCGCGGGGTCGGCGCCGAACTCACCGACACCGAGATGCAGTTGCTGCTGATCTTCGCGGGCGGTGACCGCGAACGCCGGCGGCTCGCCCAGTACCTGGCCGCGCACCGGGTGGACGGCGTGCTGCTGGTGTCCGTCCACGCGGACGACCCGCTGCCCGACCTGGTGGCGCAGCTGGAGATCCCCGCGGTGATCAGCGGCCCGCGGTCCGCGGCGGAGGCGCTGACCTCGGTGGACTCCGACAACTACGGCGGCGCCCGCTCGGCGGTGGAGCACCTGCTCTCCCGCGGCCGCCGCCGCATCGCGCACATCACCGGCCACATGGACGTCTACGGCGCCCAGCGGCGCGTGGACGGCTACCGCGACGCGCTCGGCGACGCGGGTCTCGGGGTCGACGAAATCCTCCTGGAAGAAGGCGACTTCACGGAGGAGGGCGGGCGCCGGGCGATGACGCGCCTGCTGGAGCGGGCGCCCGGGCTGGACGCGGTCTTCGCCGGTTCCGACGTCACCGCGGCGGGCGCCCGCCAGGTGCTGCGCACCTCGGGCCGCCGCATCCCGGACGACGTGGCCCTGGTCGGCTACGACGACTCGGCCATCGCCCGCCACATGGACCCGCCGCTGACCAGCGTCCGCCAGCCCATCGAGGAGATGGGCCGCGCGATGATCGACCTGCTCCTGACGGAGATCGCGGACCGCCGCCCGGCGGGCGCCGCCGCACCGGAACGGCGGCACGCCGTGCTGCCCACGGAACTGGTCGTCCGCACGTCGTCGTGACGCCGTAGGCAGGACACCGGAGCCGGACCGTCACCGTCCCGGTCCGGAGACGCCCCTCCACCGTGCCGGCCCGGGGAAAGCACCGTCACCGTGCCGGCCCGCGGCGAAGCCTTCGCCGTGCCGGTTCCGCGGCCGGACCGTCACCGCCGAGGAGCCGGGGCGTACGGGTGCGCGCCGCGCCGTCACCGCCCCGGTGCCGGCGCCCGCCACACCGTCTCGCCGTCCCGGCTCTCCCCGGTCGGCGCGAGTCCGGCGGCCGCGGCGACGGCGGCGGAGGCATGGTGACCGGGGTGGATGTGCGCGACGACGCTGCCCACGCCCGCCCGCCCGAGCAGCCCGACCAGCGCGCGGGCCGCCTCCGAGGCGAACCCGCGCCGCTGCCAGGCCGACCCCACCACCCAGGCGATCTCGGCCGTCTCCCGCCCGCGCACGGTGGCCTGTACGGTCCCCACCAGCGGGCCGTCCGACCGCTCACCGGAGCCGTCCCCCTGGCCGGGCGCGCGCAGCCGCAGCACCCAGTTGCACCAGGAGACGTCCGGGTCGCCGGATCCGGCCACGAGCCGTTCGTAGCGCGCCCGCAGCTCATCGGCACCGAGCGGCGCACCCCCGATGAAGGTGTGCAGCGCCGGGTCGGACAGCACGGCGGCCATCTCCCCGGCATGTCCGGCCCGCAGCGGGACCAGGTCGAGGCGGTCGGTACGGACGGGTTCGGCACGCACAGAGGACTCCCGGAAACGACATCGGCCGGTGATCGCGACATCTGTCGCGGCCACCGGCCGATCCCACAGGGTGAGTGACGGGACTCGAACCCGCGGCATCCTGGACCACAACCAGGTGCTCTACCAGCTGAGCTACACCCACCATGACCGGTGGCGGTGAATCTTTCGTTTCCCCGACCGGCCGAGAAAAAGTGTACAGGGTCCGAAGGGGTGCTCGCGCACGTGTTTCGCGGCGCCCCTTCCCGGGCCTCTTCTAACCCTGCTGAGCAGGCAGGACGTACTTCGCGGAGATCGCCTTGGCGGTGTCGGAGTCGGGGCCGGGCTGCGGCACGAAGACGGCCTCGCGGTAGTAGCGCAACTCCGCGATGGACTCGCGGATGTCGGCGAGGGCGCGGTGGTTGCCGTTCTTCTCCGGGCTGTTGAAGTACGCCCTCGGGTACCAGCGGCGGGCCAGTTCCTTGATGGAGGAGACGTCGACGATGCGGTAGTGGAGGTAGCCCTCCAGGTCCGGCATGTCGCGCAGCAGGAAGCCGCGGTCGGTGCCGACCGAGTTCCCGCACAGGGGGGCCTTGCCGGGCTCCTTCACGTGCTCGCGGACATAGGCGAGGACCTGCTCCTCGGCGTCCTTCAGGGTCGTGCCGCCGGCCAGTTCCGCGAGCAGGCCGGAGGCGGTGTGCATCTGACGCACCACCTCCGGCATCGTCTCCAGCGCCGCGTCCGGCGGGCGGATGACGATGTCGACCCCCTCGCCGAGTACGTTCAGCTCGGAGTCGGTGACGAGGGCGGCCACCTCGATGAGAGCGTCGTCGGACAGCGAGAGACCGGTCATCTCGCAGTCGATCCACACCATGCGATCGTTCATGTGTCTCACCTTACGGCGCGCCGCGGCGCACCGGACCGACCGTGCGGAACCTCGCACCGGACGCGGGCGGGGGGAGCGCGGTCACCGCGCTCCCCCCGCCGTCCGCCGCCTCAGTTACCGCTGCGCTGGCCCGGCAGGCTCGCCGACAGGGCCGCCGGGGTGCGCCGCCCCGGGTGGGCCGGCGGGCCGTCGGGGTGCAGCGAGGAGGGAATCGGACCCGACGGCTGCGGGACCCCCAGGAGGGGACCCGGGCCGGCTCCCGGCCCCGCCGCGCCCAGCGGCGCCTCCGCCTCGGCCGGCCGCTCGCCCTGCGGACGCCGCGCCCGGTACGCCGCCCGGTAGGCGGCCGGGGACGAGCCCAGCTGCCGCCGGAAGTGGCCGCGCAGCGCCACGGGGGAGCGGAAGCCGCAGCGGCCCGCGACCTCGTCCACCGAGTAGTCCGACGTCTCCAGCAGCCGCTGCGCCTGGAGCACCCGCTGGGTGATCAGCCACTGCAGCGGCGCGCTGCCGGTGAGCGAGCGGAAGCGGCGGTCGAACGTGCGCCGGCTCATGTAGGCGCGCGCGGCCAGCGTCTCCACGTCGAACTGCTCGTGGAGGTGTTCCAGCGCCCAGGCGACGACCTCGGCGAGCGGGTCGGCGCCGATCTCCTCGGGTAAAGACCTGTCCAGGTAGCGCTCCTGGCCTCCGCTGCGGCGCGGCGGCACGACCAGGCGGCGGGCCAGCGCGCCGGCCGCCTCGTTGCCGTGGTCGGTGCGCACGATGTGCAGGCACAGGTCGATACCGGCCGCCGTGCCCGCCGACGTCAGCACGTCGCCGTCGTCGACGAACAGCTCACGCGGGTCGACGTGCACCGACGGGTAGCGCTTGGCCAGCGTCGGCGCGTACATCCAGTGGGTGGTGGCGGGACGGCCGTCCAGCAGGCCGGCCGCGGCCAGGACGAAGGCCCCGGTGCACAGGCCCACGATGCGGGCGCCCTCCTCGTGCGCCCGGCGCAGCGCGTCGAGCGCCTCTTCCGGCGGTGGCGCGGTGATCGAACGCCAGGCGGGCACGACGACGGTGCCCGCCCGGGAGATCGCCTCCAGGCCATGCGGCGCGGTGAGTTCCAGGCCCCCTGTGGTCCGCAGCGGGCCTTCCTCACCGGCCGCCACCAGCAGGCGGTAGCGCGGTACTCCGGCGTCCTGGCGGTCGATCCCGAACACCGACAGCGGTATGGAACTCTCGAAGATGGGGCCGCCGCTGAACAGCAGCACCGCGACGATCTCCTTGCGGCGGCGCCCGGACAGTTTCCGGGCCGCGTTTTCCGGCGCGGCAGTGGAGTCGTGGCTCATACTGCTAAGCCCCCCTCGGTGGTCGCGGCTCCTCGGTTGTGTCGCTCCTGCACGTTTCCCCTCGGTCCTGCACGAGTCCCCCGCCGTAAGACAGTCAAGATCGAATCTACTGCGTCCCGCCGTGCCGCGGTGACCAGTTCGACACCCGGCACATTGTCGACATGGCAACTTGGCGTGAAGCATTCGATCACGAAGCGTTGCACTCCCACGGCGTGCAGGGAAGTGCGCCTCGTGGCAGTGGCCAATCCACGTAGGGTGCGCGGTGCTCCCGGGACCCTTTCCGTGCAGGTCAAACGCCGGTTGAGGGGGTGGGGGACGGGGGGATGCGCGGGTTCAGGAAGTTGGCTGAAAAGATACGTTCGCGTGCGCGGAAACCGGTCAGTTGACCGGTGTCGTTCCCCCGGGGTGCCGACCGCCCCGGTGCGCGCCCGTGCCCGTCCGCTGGTGCCGGCCGCGGTGCGGGGCGCGCTCCTCGGCGCGCAGCCGGGCCGCTCCCCGCTCCGACTGCCGCAGCAGGACGCGGCAGGCCCCGGTGACGGCCGCCAGGCCCAGCGCCGTCCCGGCGGCGCCGGCCGGCGAGGTGCCGTGCCAGAGCAGGACCACCGGGACGAGGGCGCAGCTGAACAGGGCCCAGCGGACCACGTCCCCCGCATTGTCGCCGGCGGCCCGCGCCCGCCCCGCCGACCGCTCGCCGGACGCGTCGGGCACCGGCCCGGGTGCGGGCGGCGAGGAGTGCCTTCCGGGGGCGGTACGGGGTCCGGACACGGCGTGCTCCCTCTCGGTGCTCCCTCGGCGACGGCTCACCCGGTTCAACGCGTGTTCGATGCGCCGGTCACTGTACGGAGCCGAAGGACACCGGTACGGCGGTGCCCGGCCCGGCGGCCGTCACGGGCCGCCGTCCGGCCGGGGCAAGTGAATCCCGTGCGAACCGCCTGTACGGGGCAGCAACCATTGCGTTACGGGCGGCTGTCGTGCATGCTCCGGTGAACCGCCACGGAGCGTGTGCGGGATCTGGGCCAAGGAGGAGTGCGGCCGTACCCTTGCGGGTATGGGGACGGGAAGACGATTCCCGGACACAGCTCCGCCGCAGATTGCCGTCCCCGACAAAGGATCACATCGCCGAGACAGCCATGGCCGGTCACGAATTCTTCGAACACGCGGACCGCAAGCGGCCGGTCGCCGACCCCACGGCGGCCGAACCCCTGGCGGCACAAGAGCTACGCCATCCCTGCGATCCGGCGTTCAAGCACGGCGTCGTCGTCGGCTTCGACGGATCGGACTCCAGCGAGCGAGCCCTCGCCTACGCGATCGGGATGGCGCACCGCACCCGGTCCGGTCTGATCATCGTGCATGTGGCCAACCGGCTGCCCACCACGGTCTGGGCGGGCTGCGAACCGCCGGTCTTCGTGGACGTGCCCGACCACCGCACCGAGGTCCTCGGCCTGGAGCTGGCGTGCGCGGAGTACCTCGCCGAGGTGCCCTGGATCCTGGTCGAGCGCGGCGGCGACATCTGTCACGAACTGGAAGAGGTCGGCAAGGAGTACGCGGCGGACGCCATCGTGGTCGGCTCCACGCACGGCATCGTGGGCCGCGTCTTCGGATCGGTCGCGGGCCGGCTCGCCAAGCGGGCGCAGCGGCCGGTCGTCGTCATCCCCTGACGCCACGGACAGCGGCCGTGGCCGTCTCCTGACGTCACGGCGGCCGGCCGGTGTCATCTCCTGACGTCACGGCGGCCGGTCGGGAACACTCCTGACGGCCTGCGGGCGGCGCCCTCCGCTCCCTCGCCCTGCGCCCCTCAACTCCCGCTGCCCGACGTCCACATCACTCGTGCGCGACAGCGTTCGTGCCTGCCGGGAAGGGCTCTGTCCGGCCTCCGCGGGCGGGTGCGGGGCCGGTCGCGCCCGCGCGGCGGAGCCCAGCACCGGCCCCGCCGCCGCGTCCCTCGAGGGCGCCCCCGCGGGCGCCCCTCGCGGGTGTCCTACTCCACCGTCACCGACTTGGCGAGGTTCCTGGGCTTGTCGATGTCCCGGCCCAGCGCCAGGGCCGTGTGGTAGGAGAGGAGCTGGAGCGGGATGCCCATGAGGATCGGGTCCAGCTCGTCCTCGTTCTTCGGCACGACGATCGTCTGGTCGGCCTTCTCCTGCTCCTGGTGGGCGACGGCGAGGATCTTGCCGCTGCGGGCCTTGATCTCCTCCATGGCCGCCCGGTTCTTCTCCAGCAGGTCGTCGTCGGGCACGATCGCCACCGTGGGCAGCGCGGGCTCGATCAGGGCCAGCGGGCCGTGCTTCAGCTCGGAGGCCGGGTAGGCCTCGGCGTGGATGTAGGAGACCTCCTTGAGCTTCAGGGAGGCCTCGCGGGCCACCGGGTAGCCCCGGACGCGGCCGATGAAGAGCATCGAGCGGGCGTCGGCGTAGCTCTTGGCCAGCTCCTCGATCTCCGCCTCCTGCTTCATGATCTGGGAGATCTGCTCCGGCAGCTTGCGCAGGCCCTCGATGATCCGCTTGCCGTCGCGCACCGACAGGTCGCGGATGCGGCCCAGGTGCAGGGCGAGCAGCGCGAAGGCGACGCAGGTGTTGGTGAAGCACTTCGTGGAGACCACGCACACCTCGGGCCCGGCGTGCACGTAGATGCCGCCGTCGGCCTCGCGGGCGATGGCCGAACCGACCACGTTGACCACGCCGAGGACCCGCGCGCCCTTGCGCTTCAGCTCCTGCACGGCCGCCAGCACGTCGTAGGTCTCACCGGACTGCGAGACCGCGATGTACAGGGTGTCGGGGTCCACGACCGCGTTGCGGTAGCGGAACTCGGAGGCCGGCTCCGCGTCGGCGGGGATGCGGGCCAGCTCCTCGATCATCTGGGCGCCGATCATGCCCGCGTGGTACGAGGTGCCGCAGCCCAGGATCTTCACCCGGCGCACCGCGCGCGCCTCGCGGGCGTCCAGGTTGATGCCGCCCAGGTGCACGGTGGCGAACCGGTCGTCGATCCGGCCGCGCAGCACCCGGTCCACGGCCTCGGCCTGCTCGTGGATCTCCTTGTGCATGTACGTGTCGTGGCCGCCCATGTCGTACGACTCGGCCTCCCACTCCACGGTGGTCGGCTCGGCGGTGGTGCGGGTGCCCTCGGTGGTGTACGTGCGGAAGTCGTCGGCCTTGAGGGTGGCCATCTCGCCGTCGTCGAGGGTGACTATCTGCCGGGTGTGGGCGACCAGCGCGGCGACGTCGGAGGCGACGAACATCTCCTTCTCGCCGATGCCGAGGACGACCGGGGAGCCGTTGCGGGCCACCACGATGCGGTCGGGGAAGTCGGCGTGCATGACGGCGATGCCGTAGGTGCCCTCGATCAGGCGCAGGGTCTCGCGGACCCGGTCCTCCAGCTTGCCGGCCTCCGAACGCGCGATGAGGTGGACGAGCACCTCGGTGTCGGTCTCGGAGAGGAACTCCACGCCGTCCGCCTCCAGCTTGCGGCGCAGGTCGGCGGCGTTGTCGATGATGCCGTTGTGCACGACGGCGACCTTGTTGTCGCCGGACATGTGCGGGTGGGCGTTCACGTCGGAGGGGGCGCCGTGGGTGGCCCAGCGGGTGTGGGCGATGCCGGTGGTGCCCTTGAAGCGCGCCGGGACCTTCGCCTCCAGGTCGCGGACCCGGCCCTTGGCCTTGACCATCCGCAGGCCGGGCGTCTTCGGCGAGGTGACGACGATGCCCGCGGAGTCGTAGCCGCGGTACTCCAGGCGCTGCAGGCCCTCCAGGAGCAGCGGGGCGACGTCACGCTTCCCGATGTATCCGACGATTCCGCACATACAAGTCCCGTCCCTTTTCCCCGAGTTGGTGCTGTTGGTGTGGGTGCTGGTGTTGCTGCCGCCGTTGCCGCCGCACGGTGGTGCCGGCGGCGCCGCCGGTGCGCGGTCAGCCGTAGACGATGCGCCGCAGCTGCCGCAGCGACAGCTCCGGCGGCGCCACCGCGCGGTACTTCAGGTCCGCCGCGATCCGTTCGAAGATCTCCGCGTTCACCAGGCCCTGGGCCTGCAGCTCGCGGTGGCGGCGACGGACGAACTCCTCGGTCGTCTCGTCGAAGTAGGCGAGCACGTCCTGGACCACACGCAGCGCCTCGCCCCGGTTCAGGGGCGTGGACCGCGTCAGATGATCAACCAGTTCGTCGTGCACCCGGTAGATCCTGGGGTACCGCGATCACTTTCGCAAGAATCCTGCCCGATTTCGGGCAAGAGCCTGTTCATGCGTCGGTGAGGTGCTGTTCGTGCGCCGGCCACCCGCCGTCCCGACCGCCGCCGCCCCGGTCGGCCATTTTCAGACGCCATGGACATTCCTCGCATGGGCGTACCCGAGAAGCTGGCCGAGCGCATGAGCATGGCCGAGCAGCACGAGTACCTGCGTTCCAAGTTCTCGCGGCGCACGATGATCCGGGGCGGCGCGGTCACCCTCGGCGCCGTCGCGGGTGGCGCGTTCGTGACGGGCACCGCCGCGCAGGCCGCCGTGCCCGCGCAGCGCACCGCCTCCTCCGCCCCCGCCTCCTCGGCCGGCTCCGTCGACGGTGCCCTGGTCGCCCCCTTCGGCCGCCACCTCGCCTTCGGCAACGACCCGCGCACCGAGATCACCGTCTCCTGGCAGGTCCCGGTCGCCGTCAGGAAGCCGTTCATCCGGGTCGGCGCGCACCCCTGGGACCTGTCGCGGAAGATACCCGCCGAGGTCCGCACCCTGTACACCCCGGCCGGTGTCGGCGCGAGCGGCGACCGCACCCAGTACTACCTGCACGCCAAGCTCACCCACCTGCGCCCCGGCCGCACCTACTACTACGGCGTCGGCCACCAGGGCTTCGACCCGGCCGAGCGGCACCTGACCGGCACCCTCGGCACCTTCACCACCGCCCCCGCGGACAAGGCGCCGTTCACCTTCACCGCCTTCGGCGACCAGGGCGTCAGCTACCACGGCCTGGCCAACGACGCCCTGATCCTCGGCCAGGACCCGGCCTTCCACCTGCACGCCGGTGACATCGCCTACGGCGACCCGGCCGGACAGGGCAGGACGAGCGACAGCGGCTTCGACTCCCGCGTCTGGGACCAGTTCCTGTACCAGACCGAGTCCGTCGCCAAGCAGGTCCCGTGGATGGTCTCGTACGGCAACCACGACATGGAGGCCTGGTACTCGCCCAACGGCTACGGCGGCGAGGAGGCCCGCTGGACGCTTCCGGACAACGGGCCCGACGCCGAGAACCTGCCGGGCGTCTACTCCTTCGTCTACGGCAACACCGCCGTCATCTCGCTGGACGCCAACGACATCTCCTTCGAGATCCCGGCCAACCTCGGCATCTCCGGCGGCACCCAGACCAGGTGGCTGGAGGCCCAGCTCAAGAAGTACCGGGCCAGTCGGGACGTCGACTTCGTCGTCGTCTTCTTCCACCACTGCGCCTACTGCACCTCCACCGCGCACGCCTCGGAGGGGGGCGTGCGCCAGGAATGGGTGCCGCTGTTCGAGAAGTACACCGTGGACCTGGTCATCAACGGTCACAACCACGTCTACGAGCGCACCGACGTGATCAAGGGCGGCCAGGTCGCCAAGAAGCTCCCGATCGGCGGCACCGCCTACCCCGAGACCGACGGCGTCGTCTACGTCACGGCGGGCGCGGCCGGCAAGAGCCTGTACGCCTTCAGCGCCGACCAGACCTACGAGGGCCACGAGAAGCAGGTGGACGCCGTCTCGTCGTTCGTCTGCCTCAAGGACGGCGCCCGGCAGAAGGAGACCGCCGACTGGTCGCGCGTGCGCTACCTCGACTACTCCTTCCTGCGCGTGGACGTCACCCCCGCCGCCCGGGGCCGCCAGGCCACGCTGACGGTGCGCGGCATCGCCGAGACCGGCGCGCAGGTCGACCACTTCACGGTGGCCCGCCGCGCCAAGTAGCGCCGGGCCGGCCCGCACCCGGCGGCACCCGGCCCGGCGGGGCCCCGCGGGCGGTCCTCACATCCGGTTGAGGACCGCCTGCTTGGCCTGCGTGAACTCCTCGTCGGTGAGCACGCCCGAGCGGTGCAGCTCGCCCAGCTCCCGCAGCCGCCGCAGCAGCGCGTCGTGCTCGTCCTCGGCGGCGGACGGCGCGGGCCGCGCGGGCGGGGCCGCGGACTCCCGCGGTCCGTCGCCCGCCACCGGGGCGGACGGGTGCGGCAGCCGTGCCTGCACCGCCGCCGCGACCAGCGCCATCAGCGGGTCCTTCTTGAAGCCCCACAGCTCGACGGCGTTCGGGTCGTACTTCGGCGGAGCCGAGGACGGCGCGCCCCGCACGGTCAGCCGCAGGTGGCCGTTCTCCAGGCCGGCGGCGGGCACCCACTCCACGCCGGTGATGTCCGCCAGCTCCAGGGTGCGCACGCCGGTGGCGGCCTTGGCGTCCTCCGTCTTCCAGTTCCACTCCAGGCGGACCCGTTCGCCGTCGAAGCTCGCCGTGCCGTCCCCGGCGGACACCGACAGCGGCACGGACGGGCCGGGCAGCAGGTACTCCTTCACCGGGCCGGGCGGGACCTCTTCGAGCAGCAGGGCGCCGCGCACCTCGTCGACGACGTACTCGGCGACGCCGTAGCGGTCCGGCTCCACGAGGAGCTGGTAGGGGTCGTGGGGTTCGGTCAGCCGGCCGCCGGTGGCGTGCAGCAGGGGGTCGGCGCCCTCGCGCAGTCGCAGCCTGAGCCGCCCCGCCCGCTTGCCCTGCTCGAACGAGATGCCGGCCAACGCCCGCAGTGGCACCCGGAGTTCGCCCAGGGTCTGCCGCAGCACACTGATGTTCCGGTCCCGCCCCGGGGTCAGCCGGAGGGCGTCGCCGTCGAAGGCCCAGGTGCCGTCCTTCTGGAGGATTTCCGCCATGGGGTGATTGTTTCACCGGTTCTGCGGGAGAGTGGTCTATACCCTCGGGGTACCCCCGGGCCTCCCGGGCCCCCGCCCCAGTGTGAAGGGAGCGCATGTGAGACGGCACCGCAGCACGACTCCCCGCAAGTCCCTCACCGCCCGCACCACTTCCCGGACCGGCCGGCCGGACCGGCCCGCCCCGTCCCGCCACCCCGCCCGCGCCCCGCGGGTCCTGGGCGCCCTGCTGCTGGTGGCGGCGGCCGGGGCCTTCGCGGTCGGCGCCGCACCCGCCGGGCAGGCCCCCACCGGCCGGGCAGGCGCGCTGACCCCGCTGAGCCAGGTGATCCCCGCCCCGGCCTCCGTCACGGCGGGCGGATCCCCGTACCGGATCACGCCCGGCACCCGTATCGGCGTCGACGGCTCCCGCGAGGCCCGGCAGGTCGGCGCCTACCTGGCGGACCTCCTGCGCCCCGCCACCGGCTACCGCCTGCCGCTGACCACGCACGGCCGGGCGGGCATCCGGCTCCGCCTGGGCGAGGGCCCGTTCGGCGCCGAGGGCTACCGCCTCGACAGCGGCCCCCGGGGCGTGACGATCACCGCCGGGAAGCCGGCCGGCCTCTTCCACGGCGTGCAGACGCTGCGTCAGCTGCTGCCCGCCGCCGTCGAGAAGAAGTCCGTGCAGCGCGGCCCCTGGCTGGTCGCGGGCGGCACCGTCCAGGACAGCCCGCGCTACGCCTACCGGGGCGCCATGCTCGACGTCTCCCGGCACTTCTTCACCGTCGGCCAGGTCAAGCGTTACATCGACGAACTCGCCCTCTACAAGATCAACGAGCTGCACCTGCACCTCAGCGACGACCAGGGCTGGCGCATCGCCGTGGACTCCTGGCCGCGCCTGGCCGCCTACGGCGGTTCCACCCAGGTCGGCGGCGGACCGGGCGGGTTCTACACCAAGGCCGACTACCGCGAGATCGTGCGCTACGCGGCCTCCCGCTACCTGGAGGTCGTGCCCGAGATCGACATGCCCGGCCACACCAACGCGGCCCTCGCCTCCTACGCCGAGCTGAACTGCGACGGCGTGGCGCCCCCGCTCTACACCGGCACCAAGGTCGGCTTCAGCTCGCTGTGCGCGCCCAAGGAGAGGACGTACGACTTCGCGGACGACGTGATCCGCGAGCTGGCCGCCCTCACCCCCGGCCGCTACCTGCACATCGGCGGCGACGAGGCGCACTCCACCAGCCACGAGGACTACGTCACCTTCATGGACCGGGTGCAGCCGATCGTCGCGAAGTACGGCAAGACGGTCATCGGCTGGCACCAGCTGACCGGCGCCGCCCCCGCCGAGGGCGCCCTCGCCCAGTACTGGGGCATGGACTCCACCAGTGCCGCCGAGAA
Source organism: Streptomyces sp. NPDC006743 (assembly GCF_040703815.1). Classification (NCBI taxonomy): domain Bacteria; kingdom Bacillati; phylum Actinomycetota; class Actinomycetes; order Kitasatosporales; family Streptomycetaceae; genus Streptomyces; species Streptomyces sp. NPDC006743. The sequence goes on from NZ_JBEYJA010000011.1 coordinate 139,981, forward strand.
GGCCCAGGTCGCCCGGGCCGCGCAGCACGGCACCGGGCTGATCCTCTCCCCGGCCGACCGGGTCTACCTCGACATGAAGTACACCAAGGACACCCCGCTCGGCCTGTCCTGGGCCGGGTACGTGGAGGTGCGGCGCTCCTACGACTGGGACCCCGCCGCCTATCTGCCGGGGGCGCCCGCGTCCGCGGTGCGGGGCGTCGAGGCGCCGCTGTGGTCGGAGACGCTGTCCACCTCGGCCCAGCTCGACACGATGGCCTTCCCGCGGCTGCCGGGCGCCGCCGAACTCGGCTGGTCGCCCGCGGCCACGCACGACTGGGACACCTACAAGGTCCGGCTCGCCGCGCAGGCACCGCGCTGGGACGCCCTGGGCATCGGCTACTACCGCTCGCCGCAGGTGCCCTGGACGAACGGCTGACCGGCACGGACGGGCCGGCGGGCGCCCCGGAGGACCGTACTCCGGGGCGCCCGCACGTCTTCGGGGCCGCTCTACAGCCCGGCCAGGGGGTTGCGCAGGGTGCCCGCCAGCTGCAGGGCGCCCGACGGGTCGGCGAGGTCCACCATCTGCCGGTTGTTGCGCAACTGGAGCCGGTTGAGGCAGGACAGCGCGAACTCGGGGGCGAACAGGTCGTACCGGCAAAACCGGTCGGCGAGGGAGGGCACCGACTCCTGGTAGGCGCGCACGACCTCGGCGACCGTCGCCCAGAAACCGTCCTCCTCCAGCACGCCCTCCTCGGCCAGGATCGCCGCCAGGAAGCGGAAGAAGCAGTCGAAGACGTCGGTGAAGAGGGACAGCAGCTTGTGGTCCTCCGGGACCTCCACCCGGATCCGGCGCACCTCGGGCGGCAGCACCGCGTCCGGGTCCATCACCGCGATCTCCTCGGCGATGTCCTTGAACACCGCCCGGCGCACCGCACCGTCCTCCAGGACCAGGATCACGTTCTCGCCGTGCGGCATGAACACCAGGTCGTAGGCGTAGAAGCTGTGCAGCAGCGGCACCAGGTAGGCGCGCAGGTAGGCGCGCAGCCACTGCCGGGGCGGCAGCCCTGAGCGGGCGATCAGCGCGCCCGCGAAGGAGGCGCCCTCGTGGTCGACGTGCAGCAGCGAGGCCATCGTCGCCAGGGACTCCCCGCCGCGCAGCGAGGGCACCGGGCTCTCCCGCCACAGCGCGGCCAGCATCTTGCGGTACGGCGAGTGGCGGTCCGTGGCGGCCTCGTACTCCAGGTGCCGGTAGCCGGCCGCCGCCCGCTCCCGGATGATGCTCAGGCCCGTGTCCTTCAGGACCGGGTCGCCCTCGATCAGCCGGGCCAGCCAGTCGTTGATGGCCGGGGTGGCCTCCATGTATGCGGCGGACAGGCCGCGCATGAAGCCCATGTTGAGGACGGACAGGGCCGTCTTCACATAGTGCTTCTCGGGGTGGGAGGCGTTGAAGAAGGTCCGCACGGACTGCTGGGCCAGGTACTCGTCGTCGCCCTCGCCCAGGCACACCAGGTGGCGGCGGGCGATCTCGGCGGCGAAGGTGACGGACAGTTTGTTCCACCACTGCCAGGGGTGGACGGGGAGGAAGAGGTAGTCGGCGGGGTCCAGGCCCTGGGAGGTGAGCACGCCGTGGAAGCGACGGATCGTCTCCTCGCCCAGTTCCGCGCGCAGGAACGTCTCGTACTCGATGCCGGCGCCGGCGGTGAACGCCGCCCGTGAGCGGTGCGCGGCCAGCCACACCAGCCGCAGCGGGCTCGCGGTCTCGGGCGCGTAGGACAGGTACTCGTGCACGCCGAAGCCGAGCCGTCCGTTGTTGGCCACGAAGCACGGGTGGCCCTCGGTCATGCCGGTCTCGATGTCCTGGAAGGAGCCCTTCGCCAGTTCGGCGGAGGTGACCTGGGGCTTGGTGAGCTTGTAGCAGGTGCTGGAGAGGGTGGAGGAGATCTCCTCCAGGTAGACCGGCAGGATGTCCTCGCTCAGGCCGAGGGTCTCCCTCAGCTCGACGAAGAAGTCCAGCGCCGCGAGCGGTACCTCCGTGCCGTCGCGGTGGCGGGTGAGGGAGTCCGGGTCGACCTGCCAGTGGTCCAGGGCGCGGCGGGTGGCCGTGAAGCGGTAGCGGGTCAGCCCGTCGTCGCTGCGCACCGCGTAGCCGTCGCCGTCCGGCTCGGGCGCGATCAGCCGCTCGTGGGCGAACTCGGCGAGCGCCTTGCGGATCAGCAGGCGGTTGGCCCGTTCCCAGCGCGCGGGGGAGAGGTGGGAGACGGCGTCGGCGAGGCTCACGCGGCCACCGCCTTCTCGAACCGCTCGCGGGTGCAGAAGCTCAGCAGCGCCTTCTTCTCCGGTTTGCGGATCTCCCGTTCCGGGACGAACCCGACGGCCTCGTTCAGGGCGTGCACGGCGGTGTTGCGTATGTCCGGCTCGACCACGATCCGCCGGACGGCCGGGTCCTCGAACAGGTACCGCAGCACGGCGGTGATCACGGCCCGGGTGAAGCCGTGCACGGGTGTGCCGGTGGGGGCGACCAGGAAGTGCATGCCGACGTCGCCCGGCTCGGCCTCGTACAGCCCGGTCAGCTCGCGGCGGGCGGGGTCGTACCGCTCCATCAGGAAGACGGGTTCGCCGTCGTGGAGGCCGAGGAAGGCGTCGTGGTGCTCGTCGGCCGCGATCTCCATGTAGGCGCGTTCGACGTCCTGGAGCCTCGCGTCCTGCATCATCCAGAACACCGCCTTGGGGTGGGTGACCCAGCCGTGCAGCAGCTCGGCGTCCTTCAGCGGGTCGAGCGGGCGGATCGTGAAGGTCATACGGCGAACTCCTGGAATGCGATCGACTTCTCGACGGGGTAGTACTCGGTGCCGAGCAGCTCGCGGATGATGCAGCTGTTGCGGTAGGCACCCATGCCCAGGTCGGGGCTGGTGATGCTGTGGGCGTGCACGCCCGCGTTCTGGAGGAAGACGCCCCGGCCGGTCACGTCGATGGCGTAGTTGCGGCCGATGGCGTGGTTGCCGCGCGTGTCGCGGCGCAGCCGGTGGCGGACGGGCGCGAGGAACTCCGGTTCGGTGTAGCGGTAGCCGGTGGCCAGGACCAGGCCCTCGCTGCGCAGCTCGAATTCCTTGCCCTGCTCCTCCTGGCGGAAGCCGAGGGTGTAGGAGCCGCTGTCCGGGTCGTAGGAGGCGCTGTGCAGGGCGCAGTTGGTGAGCAGGCGGGTGGGGACGGGGCCGCTGAGGTTCTTCCGGTAGAGCAGGTCGAAGATCTCGTCGATCAGGTCGCCGTCGATGCCCTTGAACAGGCCCTTGTGCTGCTCGGTGAGGCGGTAGCGGGTGGCTTCGGGCAGCGCGTGGTAGTAGTCGACGTACTCCGGTGAGGTCATCTCCAGGGTGAGCTTGGTGTATTCGAGGGGGAAGAAGCGCGGGGAGCGGGTCACCCAGTTCAGCCGGTAGCCGTGGACGTCGATCTCGCCGAGCAGGTCGAGGTAGATCTCGGCGGCGGACTGGCCGCTGCCGACCAGCGTGATCGACTTCTTGCGCTGGAGGTCCGCCTTGTGCTCCAGGTAGCGGGAGTTGTGCAGGAAGTCGCCGCCGAGGCCCCGGCAGGCGTCGGGCAGGTGCGGCGGGGTGCCGGTGCCGAGGACCAGCCGGGGCGCCCGGTACGCGGCCCCGGTGTCCGTCCGGACCGTGTAGAGCCCGTCGTCCTCCTCGTACGTCACCTCGGTGACCGTCGTGCCGAAGCGGACGCTGCTCAGCCGGTTCGCCGCCCAGCGGCAGTAGTCGTCGTACTCGACGCGCAGCGGGTAGAAGTTCTCCCGGATGTAGAAGGAGTACAGCCGTCCCTTCTCCTTCAGGTAGTTGAGGAAGGAGTACGGGGACGTGGGGTCGGCCAGGGTGACCAGGTCCGACATGAACGGGGTCTGCAGGTGGGCGCCGTCCAGGAACATGCCCGGGTGCCAGCTGAAGTCGGGCTTGGACTCCAGGAAGACCCCGTCGAGCCCGTCGATCGGCTCGGTGAGGCAGGCGAGGCCGAGGTTGAAGGGGCCGAGCCCGATCCCCACGAAGTCGTGGACCGTGGTGGTCGTGGCGGACGTGCCGGTCGTGGCGGCGGGTGCGGCTTCAGGACGCGCGGTCAAGGGACTCCCCCAGGTACTGCTCGGCGTGGCCGGCGATCAGGTCGAGGACGGCGGCGAGGTCGTCCCTCGTCGTCTCCGGGTTGAGCAGGGTGAACTTCAGGTAGTGGCGGCCGCCCGCCTTGGTGCCCGCGACCACGGCCTCGCCGGAGGCGAACAGCGCCTTGCGGGCGTGCAGGTTGGCGCGGTCGACGGCGGCCGGGTCGGTGACGGCGGCGGGGACGTAGCGGAAGACCAGGGTGGACAGCGCCGGTTCGACGACGACCTCGTAGCGGGGGTCCGCGGTGAGCATCCGCCAGCCCTCGGCGGCCAGGTCGCAGACCTCGTCGAAGAGCCGGCCGACGCCGTCGGCGCCCATCACGCGCAGCGTCGTCCACAGCTTGAGCGCGTCGAAGCGGCGGGTGGTCTGCAGGGACTTGTCGACCTGGTTGGGGATGCGTTCGGCGAGAGCGCGGCGGGGGTTGAGGTAGTCGGCGTGGAAGGTGGCGTGCCGCAGGGTCGCCGCGTCACGGACCAGCAGGGCCGACGAACTCACCGGCTGGAAGAAGGACTTGTGGAAGTCGACGGTGACCGAGTCGGCGCGCTCGATGCCGGCGAGCAGGTGGCGCCGGGTGGGGGAGACCAGCAGGCCGCAGCCGTAGGCGGCGTCCACGTGCAGCCAGGTGCCGTAGCGCGCGCACAGCTCGGCGGTCTCGGGCAGCGGGTCGATGGAGCCGTAGTCGGTGGTGCCGGCGGTGGCGACCACGGCCATGGGCACCAGGCCCTCGGCGCGGCAGCGCTCCAGTTCACGGGCGAGCGCGACCGTCCGCATCCGCTTGTCGCGGTCGACGGGGACGGGGATCACCGCGTCGGGGCCGAGGCCGAGCAGTTTCGCCGATTTCTGGACGCTGAAGTGGCCTGCCTCGGAGGCGAGGACGCGCAGCCGGGCCGGGTCGTCGGTCTTGGCCTCCTCGCGGGCCAGCAGCAGCGCCTGGAGGTTGGACTGGGAGCCGCCGGAGGTGAACACGCCGTCGGCGGCGGGACCCAGGCCGATCCGGGTGGCCGTCCAGCCGACGAGCTTGCGCTCGATGAGGGTGGCGCCGGCCGACTGGTCCCAGGTGTCCAGGGAGGAGTTGACGGCGGACAGGACCGCCTCGCCGAGCACCGCCGGGATGACGACCGGGCAGTTGAGGTGGGCGACGTAGCGGGGGTGGTGGAAGTAGACCGCGTCCCGCAGGTAGACCTCGTCGAGTTCGTCGAGGACGGCGGCGGTGTCGCCCAGCGGCCGGTCGAGGTCGATGCCGTCGACGCGGGGGGCCAGGGCGCCGGGGGTGACACCGGTGAACGGACGGTCGGTGGCGGCGATCCGGGCGGCCACCCGCTCGACTCCTTCGGTCACGGAACGGCGGTAGTGCTCCGCGGTGAGGTCATTGAGCAGGTGCGAGCGCATGGGGGTCCTCCGGGGGTGGGGACGGTCCGGGGCAGGACGTGACGAAGGGCGGAGCCTCACGATCAACTTAGGTAAGCCTAACCTAACTTTGTATCGCTCAAACTCCGCCCCTGCGTGACCGGCGTCACTGCTGTGCCGTGTCAGCGCGAGCCGGTGCGCCGCGCGCGGCGACCGGTCTCAGAGCCGCGGACAGAAGCGGGCCCCGGCGGAAGGACCTTCCGGCGCCTTGCGATCGCACGCACCGGACACCGCCCGCTGATCGGAACCCGCTTCTGTCCGCAGCTCTTACTCCTGGGCGCGCAACTGCTCCTCCGTCAGACCGCGCCGCCAGTAGCCGACGAAGGTGACGCGCCGCTTGTCGATCCCGCGCTCGCCGACGCAGTGCCGGCGCAGCGCCCGCACGCAGCCGGACTCGCCGGCGAGCCAGACGTAGGGGCGTTCGGCCGCGGGGAGGCGGGCGGCGCGCAGCGCGCCGAGGGCCATGGGGGAGCCCTCGGCGCCGCTGCCGTCGTTCACCAGCCAGGTGATCTCGGCGTCGGCGGCGCACGCCACGTCCTGGACGTCCCCGGCGTGGCGCACCTCCAGCCAGGCGCGTACCCGGGTGCCGGCCGGGAGGGACTCCAGGATCGCGGTCGCGGCCGGTACGGCCGTCTCGTCGCCCCACATCACCACCAGGTCGGTGTCCTCGGGCGGGCGGAAGCGGATCGCCCGGTTGTCCGCGACGGCCGGGCCGAGCAGCAGGACGCGGTCACCGGGCCGGGCGCGGGCGGCCCAGCGGGAGGCGGGCCCCGCGGGGGAGGGGGCGCCGGGATCCATGCCGTGCAGGGCGAAGTCGATGTCGATGCCGGTGGGCCGGCCGACGGCGTCCCGGTGCAGCGCGCGCAGGGTGTACGAGCGCATCACCGCCCGTACATCGTCGGGCAGTTCGCGCCAGCCCTGCCACCAGCCCTCGCCCAGCTCCAGCGGCACGGCGGGCTCGTCCTGGCCGGGGTGCGGCAGGAACAGGGAGAGGGACTGGTCGCGTCCGTGGGAGGCGAAGGCGTGCAGGCCGGGACCGGCGAAGCCGATCCGGACGAGCGACGGACCGAGCCGCCTCGTGCCGGTGACCTGGAGGGAGAAGAACCGGAACGGGGCGGCCACGGCCGTCGTCATGAGTGCTCCTGCGTCGTCGTCGGTTCGCCGTCAGGGGGTGGTGAAGGGGCCTGGGGTCAGGAGACCTTCTTCGCCGTCTCGATGGCCTTCGCCAGGTCGTCGAGGAGCGGCACGCACTTGTCGTAGGACAGGATCGGCTCGGGGTTGCGCGCGATGACCTGGCCGGCCTTGACGGCGGGCAGCTTCTTCCAGGTGGCCTGGGTGATCGCGGCCGGCTGGATGGCCGAGGTGCGGTTGTCCATCATGATGATGTCGGCCGGGTACTTGTCGATGTTCTCCCAGCTCAGCGACTCGTACCAGCCGCCGCCCTGCTTCTTGGCGCTCTCCGGGGGCTCGACGAAGTTCACACCGAGGGCCTTGAAGTACTCCAGGTCGATGGAGAGGTTGGTGCCGGAGACGTAGAACAGGTCCTGGCTGGCGGAGCCGACCATCACCTTGATCTCCGGCTTGGCCTTGGCGGCGGCGCGCAGCCGGGCGGCGGCGTCCTCGAAGCGCTTCTTGGCCTGCGTGACCTTGTCGCCGGTCACGTCGCCGCCGAGCGACCTGGCGAGCGCGAGCATGCGCTCCAGCGGCCGGGTCAGCTGCCGGTCGTAGACGGAGATGCCGACGGTGGGGGCGCCCACGCCGAGGATCTTCTTCTTCTGCTCCTCCGGGACGTACCAGAGGGTGCCGGCGGCGTCGAACATCGTGGAGACGAGGAGGTCGGGGGCGAGGGCCGCGTACTTCTCGATGTTGAACTGGCCCCACTCGTTGCCGAGGCTCACCACCTTGGTGACGTCCAGGTCGCCGGCCTGCACGTCGGGCTTGCCGTCCTTGGTGGTCGTCGGACCGAAGACGCCCTTGACCGGGACGCCGTAGTCGTGGAGGGCGGCGGCGACGCCGACGAACGCGACGATGGCCGAGGGTGTCCTGCCGGCCTTGACCGTCTGCCCGCGGTCGTCCTCGAACGTCCACGGCCCGGACTTCGCCCCCGCCGCGCCGCTGCCCGACCCCCCGCTTTTCCCGTCGTCGGTGCCGCAGGCCGCGAGCGCGGCCCCGAGACCGAGGGCGCCGCCCGCGGCCAGGATGCCGCGGCGGGAGAGGGTGGTGGCACGGGCGTTGGACATGGGTATGGCTGCTTTCGAACGGGGCGGAGCACCGCCGGACAGGTTCGAAGGTAGGTTAGCCTAACCTCAGTCGCTGTCCAGGGGGCGGGGCGCGACCGGGGTGTCCGGGGCGAGAGTGACTGCGGCATCCAGCGCGGGCGCGACCACGGCGAACGCCCCGTCGAGCTGCGCCCGCTCGCCCAGCCCGCCGATCGGGGCGCCCTGCCGCAGTTGTACGCGGCGACCGCCCCGGACGTGACCGGCGGCGAGTTCGTCGGCCCGGACGGCCCCGGAGAACTGCGCGGCGCGCCGACGCGGGTGTCCCTGTCCCCGTCCGCCACCGTCCCGGCGACCGGCCGCCGCCTGGGGGACCTGTCGGAACAGCTGACGGGGGTGCGATTCGCCTTGCCGGCCGTCGCATAGGCCGCCATCGCAGAAGCCCCGGCCGGTGGTGTTCACCGGCCGGGGCTTCTGCCTTCAGGCGCCCCGCTCCCGCAGTCTCTCTTCACGGGTCTTGACCACCCGCAGCCGGTCCCGTCGTCGCGAGGTCCACCGGTCCGGCCCGTATTCCGGCCGCAGCACCCACGTGGTACCGCCGCGTACGTCCACCGGGCACCCGGGGTACAACCAGACCCTGCCGTGCGCGCCCGAGAGCGCCGCGACCGCCCGGCGTCTGGTGCGTGACGCGCTGGCCGCCTGGGGCCTGGACGACTTGGTCGACGAGGGGGCCCTGGTCGTCTCCGAGTTGGTGACCAACGCAGTCCAGCATGCCCGGCGGGAGTCCACCCGGGTCCGGCCCGGGTTGTAGGTCGCGGCATGTCGGTCTGCTCTCTCAGATCGGCCGAGCCCCGGGGCCGGTCACACGGCCGCCGGGGCGCTGTCCGCTCATGAAAGCGTTACGCCAGGAGCATCGGCAGGGACGCAACGTCCCACTTTCCGCACGCTATTCGCCGACCCCCAGGAACTCCGCCAACGGCCGCAGACCCGGTGGATGGTTGGGGAGCGCCCACAGATCACGCACGATGGCCACGGCCAACGTGTGGTGCTGCATCCACGTGGGCGCCACACGACGCAGGGACTCCAGGGTTTTCACCGCACCGGCCGCGTCACCGGTGTCCGTATGGGCTCGTGCCACGTCCAACAGGAGCCACGTCCGCCAGGAAGGCGGCGTGTCCTTGCTCAGCCGCATTCCTTTGGCCAGTGCCAAGGCGTCCTGCGGGTGTCCGTACTGGACGGCGAGCCGTACGCGCTCGATGCGGACCGACGACGGGCTGAAGACGCTGACCATGCGGTTGTCTCCGACGTCGGGCAGTTTTGCGACACGGGCGGCTTCCTTCTCGGCCGTCTCCATCATCGCCGCGGCGCGCTCGTAGTCGCCGCTCCGTGCCGCCGAGGTGGCGGCGCTCATGGTCAGCGCGCCCCAGACCTTGAGGCCGTCGGCCGTGTCGGTCCGGCCCGCGCCCGCCATGTCGTCGGCGGTACGGAGCGCGATGCCCAACGCGTCCTCCAGGCGTCCCTGCCGCTGGTAGGTCCATGCCGTGGAGTTGACGATCACCGGCACGAGCAGCGGATCGCAGGACTGTCCCGCGGCGTCTATGGCGCGTTCCAGGCTGATGAGGGCGAGGTCCGTCTTCCCCATCCGCACGGCGACGTGCCCGGCGAGCTGAAGTGCCTTTGCCAGGGCTGCGAAACCGGCCCTGCGGTCGTCCTCGCTGTCCGAGGCCGTGGCGGCGCGCGCATCCGAGATCAGGTCCGGCAGTGCCTTCATCACCGCGTCGAACTCGGCGGAGTGGTACTGCGTCCAGCCGTCCGCGATCTGCTCACGCAGGCGGCCCGGCGAGAAGTCGGGCCCCGGCGGCACGGGCTCCGCACCCCACAGCGCCGGCATGATGGCCCGCCGCACGGCGACGAAGCGCGGTCCGTCGTTCTCCCCTGTGGAGGAGACCGCAGGCGGATCACCCAGGAGCGTGGTCAGCTCCACGCCGAGACCGTTCGCCAGCGCGTGCAGCGTGGGAAGACGTGCCGAGTGTTTCCGCCCCTGTTCCAGATGGCGGATCACATCGACGGACACACCGGAGCGCTCGGCCAGTTCTTCTTGAGTCAGGGAGGCCAGTTCCCGCAAGCGGCGCAGGGTCCGTCCCAGCTCCTCGTTCGCCACGCCGCCACGGTACGCCCGCCATGACGGGGGGAGCGGGCTCTCGTCCGCTCTCGCCTGCTTCTCGTCATGGCGGGCGTGAACGCCCTGACGGGCCCGGTGCGCATCGTCCGCCGGGCCGGTCAGGGGCGGCACCGCCTCAGCTCGTCAGCCCCAGCTCCCGGGCGATCAGCATGCGCTGGACCTCGCTCGTGCCCTCGCCGATCTCCAGGATCTTGGAGTCGCGCCACATGCGGGCGACCGGGTACTCGTTCATGAAGCCGTAGCCGCCGTGGATCTGCGTGGCGTCGCGGGCGTTGTCGACGGCGATCGTGGAGGAGTACAGCTTGGCCAGGGCCGCCTCCTTCTTGAAGGGCTCGCCCGCGACCAGGCGGTAGGCCGCGTCCCGCCACGCCAGGCGCGAGGTGTGGGCCTTCATCTCCATGTCGGCGATCTTGAACTGGATCGCCTGGTTGGCGCCGATCGGGCGGCCGAAGGAGTGGCGTTCCCTGGCGTACTTCACCGACTCGTCCACGCAGCCCTGGGCCAGACCGGTCGCCAGCGCCGCGATGGCGATGCGGCCCTCGTCGAGGATGCGCAGGAACTGCGCGTAGCCGCGGCCCTCCTGGCCGAGCAGGTTGGCGGCCGGGACCCGGACGTCCTGGAAGGACAGCTCGCGGGTGTCCGAGGCGTTCCAGCCGACCTTGGAGTAGGCGGGGGCGACGGTGAAGCCGGGCGTGCCGGACGGGACGATGATCGCGGAGATGAGCGGCTTGCCGTCGGGCTTGTGGCCGGTCACCGCCGTGACCGTCACCAGGCCGGTGATGTCCGTGCCCGAGTTGGTGATGAAGCACTTGCTGCCGTTGATCACCCACTCGCCGGTGGCCGCGTCCAGGCGGGCCGTCGTCCGGGTCGCGCCCGCGTCCGAGCCGCCGTCCGGCTCCGTCAGGCCGAAGGCGCCCAGGATCTCGCCCGCGCACAGACGGGGCAGCCACTCGCGCTTCTGCTCCTCGGTACCGAACAGGTGCAGCGGCATGGCGCCCAGGGAGACGCCGGCCTCCAGGGTGATGGCGACCGAGGAGTCCACCCGTGCCAGCTCCTCCAGGGCGATGCCGAGCGCCAGGTAGTCGCCGCCCATGCCGCCGTACTCCTCGGGGAACGGCAGCCCGAACAGGCCCATGCGGCCCATCTCGCGCACGATCTCGTACGGGAACTCGTGCCGCTCGTAGAAGTCGCCGATCTTCGGCGCCACGACGTCGTGCGCGAACTCCTCCACCGTGCGGCGGAGTTCCTCCAGTTCGGGGGTCAGACGGTGGTTCATCACTGCTCCTTGTGGGAGAGGGCGCGGAGGGTTCGGGAGGGGCTGGGGCGGCCCAGGTGCGCGGCCATCCACTCGCTCGTGGCGACGAGGCGGCCGAGGTCCACTCCGGTGTCGATGCCGAGGCCCCGCAGCATCCACACCAGGTCCTCGGTGGCGAGGTTGCCGGTGGCGGACCGGGCGTAGGGGCAGCCGCCCAGGCCGCCCGCGGAGGCGTCGACGGTGGTGACGCCGTGCTGGAGGGCGGCCAGGGTGTTGGCGAGCGCCTGGCCGTAGGTGTCGTGGAAGTGCACGCCGAGCGCCGAGACCGGCACCCGCTGCTCGCTGAGCGCGGACAGCAGCTCCAGGACGTGCCCGGGGGTGGCGACGCCGATCGTGTCGCCGAGGCTCAGCTCGTCGCAGCCCATGTCCAGCAGGGCGCGGCAGACCCGGACCACCTGGTGGACGGGGACCGCGCCCTCCCACGGGTCGCCGAAGCACATCGACAGGTAGCCGCGCACGTGCGCGCCCGCGTCCTTGGCGCGCCGCACCACGGGCTCGAACATGGCCAGGGCCTCGTCGACCGTCCGGTTGAGGTTGGCCTTGGCGAAGGACTCGGTGGCGCTGGCGAAGACGGCGACGCGGTCGGCGTGCCGGGCCAGGGCGCGGTCCAGGCCGCGCTCGTTCGGCACGAGGACCGGGAGGTCCACCGGGAGGTCGCTGACGAGGGGGAACAGGTCTTCCGCGTCGGCGAGCTGCGGCACCCACTTGGGGTGGACGAAGCTGGTGGCCTCGATGGTCGTCAGGCCCGCCTCGGCCAGGCGGCGGATGAACTTCGCCTTGATCTCGGTCGGGACCGTCGCCTTCTCGTTCTGCAGGCCGTCGCGCGGGCCGACCTCGTGGATCCGGACCCGGGCGGGCAGGTCGGGGGCGGGGACGGTCATGGGCAGGGCTTCGGGGGTCATGGCCGCGCCGTTCCTTCCTCGTCGTGCGGTGCGACGACCGCGAGGACCTGGTCCATGGCGACCGTCGTGCCGGGGGTGACGTCCAGCTCGGTGACCGTGCCGGCGTGCGGGGCGGAGATGACGTGTTCCATCTTCATCGCCTCGACCACCAGCAGGCTCTCGCCCGCGCTCACCTCGTCGCCGACGGCGACCTTCACCACCGTGACCGTGCCGGGCATGGGGGCGGTGAGCGAGTCCGCGCCGGAGTGGGCCGACCGGGTGAGGGAGGCGGCCACCGGGTCGTGGTCGCGCACGTGCCAGGCGTCGCCGTCGCGGCCCAGCCAGTCGGCGGCGCGGTGGAAGGTGTGGCGGACGCCGTCGAGGGTGACGGAGACCGTGTCCTCGGTGACGGTGTGCGTGCCGCGCGGGGTGTACTCCACGGGGTCGGTCACCCGCAGCGGGAAGGCCACCGGCCTCGGCTCGCCGCCCAGCCGCCAGCCGCTCGGCACGGAGAACGGATCGGTCCAGCCCTCCGCCTTCGGGCGCAGCGCGTCCAGGCGGAGGGCCGCCGCGGCCTCGTAGACCTCCTCCGGAACGTCGGCGGGGACCAGCTCGTCCACCACCCGCTCGACCAGACCGGTGTCCAGGTCACCCGCCACGACCGCCGGATGGGCCAGCAGCCGGCGCAGGAACCCGGCGTTGGTCTGCACGCCCAGCGTGACCGTCCCGGCGAGGGCCGCGCGCAGCTTGCGCAGCGCGGTCGCGCGGTCGGGGCCGTAGGCGATGACCTTGGAGAGCATCGGGTCGTAGAGGCTGCCGATCTCGGTGCCCTCGGTGAGACCGGAGTCGGTGCGCACCCCCTCGCCCTGCGGCTCGCGCAGCCTGAGCACGGTGCCGCCGGAGGGCAGGAACCCGCGCGCGGGGTCCTCCGCGCACAGCCGGGCCTCCACCGCGTGACCGGTGAGGGTGACGTCCTCCTGCGCGTACGGCAGGTGCTCGCCGGCCGCGACCCGCAGCTGCCACTCCACCAGGTCGAGGCCGGTGACCAGTTCGGTGACCGGGTGCTCCACCTGGAGGCGGGTGTTCATCTCCATGAAGTAGTACGACGACGGGTCGCCGCCGGGGACGATGAACTCCACCGTGCCCGCGCCCCGGTAGCCGCAGGAGCGGGCCGCCTGCACCGCGGCCTCGCCCATCGCGGCCCGGATCCCCTCGTCGAGGAGCACGCTGGGCGCCTCCTCGATGATCTTCTGGTGGCGGCGCTGCAGGGAGCACTCGCGCTCGCCCAGGTGGATCACGTGGCCGTGGCCGTCGGCCAGGACCTGGATCTCGATGTGCCGGGGGGTGTCCACCCAGCGCTCGACCAGCAGGGTGTCGTCGCCGAAGGAGGCGCGGGCCTCGCGGCGGGCGGCGGCGATCTCGTCCGCGAGCGCCTCCGGGGCGCGCACCAGCCGCATGCCCTTGCCGCCGCCGCCCGCCGACGGCTTGAGCAGCACCGGCATGCCGATGGCGCGGGCGGCCTCGGCGAGCTGCTCGTCGCTCAGGCCGGAGCCGCTGGAGCCGGGGACGACCGGCACCCCGGCCGCCGCAACCGTCTCCTTGGCGCGGATCTTGTCGCCCATGAGGGCGATCGCGTCCGCCGGCGGGCCGATGAAGACCAGGCCGGCCCCCTCGCAGGCGCGTGCGAAGTCCGCGTTCTCGGCGAGGAAGCCGTACCCGGGGTGGACGGCCTGCGCGCCGGTGCGGGCGGCGGCCTCCAGCAGCCGGTCGATGGACAGGTAGCTCTCGGCCGCGGGCGCCGGGCCGATCCGTACCGCCGCGTCGGCCTCCCGGACGTGGCGGGCGTCCGCGTCGGCGTCGGAGAAGACCGCCACCGAGCGCACGCCCAGCGCCCGCAGGGTGCGGATGACCCGGACGGCGATCTCGCCGCGGTTGGCCACCAGAACTGTGTCGAACATGTTTACGAAGTCCCCCTCACATCCGGAAAACGCCGAACTGGGGGTCGCCCAGCGGAGCGTTGGCGCACGCGGTCAGGGCCAGGCCCAGCACCTGCCGGGTCTCCAGCGGATCGATCACCCCGTCGTCCCACAGCCGCGCGGTGGCGTAGTAGGCGCTGCCCTGGCGCTCGTACTGCGCGCGGACCGGAGCCTTGAAGGACTCCTCGTCCTCCACGGACCACTCCTCGCCGCGCGCCTCGAGCTGGTCGCGCTTGACCGTGGCGAGCACGGAGGCGGCCTGCTCGCCGCCCATGACGGAGATCTTCGCGTTGGGCCACATCCACAGGAAGCGGGGGGAGTAGGCCCGGCCGCACATCGAGTAGTTGCCCGCGCCGTAGGAGCCGCCGACGACGACCGTCAGCTTGGGCACGCGCGTGCAGGCCACCGCCGTGACCATCTTCGCGCCGTGCTTGGCGATGCCGCCCGCCTCGTAGTCCCGGCCCACCATGAAGCCGGAGATGTTCTGCAGGAACAGCAGCGGGATGCCGCGCTGGTCGCACAGCTCGATGAAGTGGGCGCCCTTCTGGGCGGACTCGGAGAACAGGATGCCGTTGTTGCCGACGATCCCCACCGGGTGGCCGTGGATCCGGGCGAAGCCGGTGACCAGGGTCTGCCCGAACTCCGCCTTGAACTCGGCGAAGCGGGAGCCGTCCACCACGCGCGCGATGATCTCCCGCACGTCGTAGGGGGTGCGGGAGTCCACCGGCACCGCGCCGTACAGCCCGTAGGGGTCGACCTTCGGTTCCACGGCCGCGGTGACGTCCCAGGGCAGGGTCCCGCGCGCGGGGAGGGTGGAGACGATGGTGCGCACGATCCGCAGCGCGTGCGCGTCGTCCTCGGCGAGGTGGTCGGTGACGCCGGAGGTGCGGGAGTGCACCTCGCCGCCGCCCAGCTCCTCGGCGGTCACGACCTCCCCGGTGGCCGCCTTCACCAGCGGCGGACCGCCCAGGAAGATGGTGCCCTGGCCCCGGACGATCACCGCCTCGTCGCTCATCGCCGGGACGTACGCCCCGCCCGCCGTGCACGAGCCGAGCACCGCGGCGATCTGCGGGATCCCGGCGCCGGACATGCGGGCCTGGTTGTAGAAGATCCGGCCGAAGTGCTCCCGGTCGGGGAAGACCTCGTCCTGCATCGGCAGGAACGCGCCGCCCGAGTCGACCAGGTACAGGCACGGCAGCCGGTTCTCCAGGGCCACCTCCTGGGCCCTCAAGTGCTTCTTCACCGTCATCGGGTAGTACGTGCCGCCCTTGACGGTGGCGTCGTTGGCGACGATCACGCACTCGCGCCCGCTCACCCGCCCGATCCCCGCGATCACCCCGGCGGCCGGGGCCTGCCCGTCGTACATCCCCTCGGCGGCCAGCGGGGCCAGCTCCAGGAACGGCGAGCCCGCGTCGAGAAGGGCGTCCACGCGCTCGCGCGGCAGCAGCTTCCCGCGCGCGGTGTGGCGGGCCCGTGCCCGCTCGCCGCCGCCGAGCCGGGCGGCGGCCAGCTTGCCGCGCAGTTCCTCGACGAGCGCCCGGTGCGCCTGTTCGTTGGCCCTCCAGGCCTCCGACGCGGGATCGGCCGCGCTCGTCAGCTCCGGTGCCTCCTGCATCCTCGCGGTCCCCTCACCCAGTGGTCCACTGTTAATGAGCGTTAACCCATTTCCTCCAGGTTAACGAGCGCTAACGCCGCTGTCTAGAATTGTTCTCATGGCCATGCGAACCGACGCCCCCACCCGCCGCGAGCAGATCCTCAAGGAAGCCGCGCGGCTCTTCGCCGAACGCGGCTTCCACGGCGTCGGCGTCGACGAGATAGGCGCCGCCGTGGGCATCAGCGGACCGGGCCTGTACCGGCACTTCCCCGGCAAGGACGCCATGCTCGCGGAGCTGCTGGTCGGCATCAGCGGCCGGCTGCTGACCGGGGCGAAGCGGCGCCTGGCGGAGGCGGACGGGACGGCGGGTCCGGACGCGGTCCTCGACTCGCTCATCGAGGGGCACATCGACTTCGCGCTCGACGACCGGTCCCTCATCACCTTGCACGACCGCGAGCTGGACCGCCTGCGGGACAGCGACCGCAAGCTCGTGCGGCAGCTCCAGCGGCAGTACGTCGAACTGTGGGTGGACGTGGTCCGCCAGGTGCACCCGGAGCTGGCCGAGCCGGCCGCGCGGTCGGCGGTGCACTCGGTGTTCGGGCTGCTGAACTCGACGCCCCACCTGGGGCGCCGCGGGGTCCTGCCGGGGCGGGGGGCCACGGCGGAGCTGCTGCACCGGATGGCCCGGGGGGCGTTCGCCTCGGCGGGGGCGCCTGCGGCGGGCTGAGCGGGGAGGGGCTTGCGGGGCTTCGCCCCGCGCCCCGGGGCGCCCACCGGGTGGGGGAACTGTGCGACCGGCCACAGCACACGCGCACCCGCCCGCGAAGGGCACACCCGCGCCCTGAAGGGCGCTCCACGTGACCAGCGTTACCGGCTCCGCTCTTTACTGGCCCCGTACTCGCCGGTACGTTTGTATGAGCAAGCGCTTAGAGAGTCGAGGTCGCGGAGGTGGGCGGCGTGCGCCGTACGGTGTTCAACGAGGATCACGAGGCGTTCCGGGAGACCCTTCGCGCCTTCATAGAGGCCGAGGTCGTACCCGTGTACGACGAATGGTTCGCGGCCGGCCAGGCCCCGCGCGAGTTCTACTACAAGCTCGGTGAGCTGGGCATCTTCGGCATCAACGTGCCCGAGGAGTTCGGCGGCGCCGGCCTGGACAGCCACAAGTTCGAGGCCGTCCTGTACGAGGAGACCGCCCGCGCGGGCGTCAGCTTCGGCGGCTCCGGCGTGCACGTGCTGCTCGCCCTGCCGTACATCAAGATGCTGGCCACCGACGAGCAGAAGAAGCGCTACCTGCCGAAGTTCGTCACCGGCGAGGAGATGTGGGCCATCGCGATGACGGAGCCGGGCACCGGTTCCGACCTCGCGGGCATGAAGTCCACCGCCAAGCTCTCCGAGGACGGCACGCACTACGTCCTCAACGGCGCCAAGACCTTCATCACCGGCGGCGTCCACGCCGACCGCGTCATCGTCTGCGCCCGCACCGCCGCGCCGACCGCCGAGGACCGCCGCCACGGCATCTCCCTGTTCGCCGTGGACACCAAGTCCGAGGGCTACTCCATCGGCCGCAAGCTCGACAAGCTGGGCCTGCGCACCTCCGACACCGCCGAACTGGCCTTCGTCGACGTCAAGGTCCCGGTCGAGGACCTGCTCGGCGAGGAGAACAAGGGCTTCTCCTACCTCGGCCACAACCTCGCCTCCGAGCGCTGGGGCATCGCCTTCGGCGCCTACGCGCAGGCCAAGGCCGCCGTCCGGTTCGCCAAGCAGTACGTGCAGGAGCGCACCGTCTTCGGCAAGCCCGTCGCCCACTTCCAGAACACCAAGTTCGAGCTGGCCGCCTGCCAGGCCGAGGTCGACGCCGCCGAGGCCGTCGCCGACCGCGCCACCGAGGCCCTGGACGCCGGCGAGCTGACCCCCGCCGAGGCCGCCTCCGCCAAGCTGTTCTGCACCGAGGTCGCGCACCGCGTCATCGACCGCTGCCTCCAGTTGCACGGCGGCTACGGCTACATGAACGAGTACCCGATCGCCCGTCTGTACGCCGACAACCGCGTGAACCGCATCTACGGCGGCACCAGCGAGATCATGAAGACGATCATCGCCAAGAACATGGGCCTGTAGGACCCGTGAGCACGGCACTGGAGTCCCTGCTCGATCTGCTCGACCTGGAGCGGATCGAGCGGGACATCTTCCGCGGCCGGTCCCGCTCCGCCGTCGTCCCGCGCGTCTTCGGCGGACAGGTCGCCGCGCAGGCGATGGTCGCCGCCGGGCGCACGGTCCCCGCCGACCGGCACGCGCACTCGCTGCACGCCTACTTCCTGCGCCCCGGCGACCCCGGCGCGCCCATCGTCTACACGGTGGACCGCATCCGCGACGGCCGCTCCTTCACCACCCGCCGGGTCGTCGCCGTCCAGCACGGGCAGCCGGTCTTCCACCTCTCGGCGTCCTTCCAGACGTACGAGGAGGGGCTGGACCACCAGGTGCCCATGCCGTCCGCACCGGACCCGGAGACCCTGCCCACCTCCGCGGAACGGCTGCGCGGCTACGGCCACCTGGCGCCCGAGGTGGTCGAGCGGTTCCTGGAGACCCGCGAGGCCGTCGACCTGCGCTACGTCGGCGAGCCCCCGTACGGGGAGTTCGGCGCGCCCCGCGAGCCGCACTCCCAGGTCTGGTTCCGCACCAACGGCAAGCTCGACGGCGCCGTCGACGAGCCCCTCCTGCACGTCGTCCTCGCCACCTACGTCTCCGACATGACCCTGCTCGACTCGGTGCTGCTCGCCCACGGGCGCGGCGGCTGGGCGGTCGGGGACGTCGTCGGCGCCTCCCTGGACCACGCCATGTGGTTCCACCGGCCCTTCCGCGCCGACGAGTGGCTGCTGTACGACCAGGAGTCGCCCTCGGCGTCCGGCGGGCGCGGTCTCGGGCAGGCCCGCATCCACACGCGGGACGGCCGGCTGGCCGTCACGGTGATCCAGGAAGGCGTGGTCCGCGTTCCCCGGGAACACTGAGGGGCATGGCGGACACCGCAGGAGAGTCGACAGCACAGGGGCCGGGCGGCGGCGAGAGCACCTTCACGGTGATCGTCGCCGCCCTGGCCAACCTCGGGATCGCGCTGGCCAAGGCGGTGGCCGGGGTGATCAGCGGATCCAGCGCGATGCTCTCGGAGGCCGCGCACTCGGTGGCCGACACGGTCACCGAGGTCCTGCTGCTCACCGCGCTCAAACGCAGCGAGCGCCCCGCCGACGAGGACCACCCGCTCGGCTACGGCCCCGAGCGCTACATCTGGGCGCTGCTCGCGGCCGTCGCCACGTTCGTCGGCGGCGCGGTCTTCTCCCTCTACGACGGCCTCCACACGCTCCTGTCGGGGGAGGAACTCGGCGACCCGCTGGTGTCGTACATCGTGCTCGCCGTCGCCTTCCTGCTGGAGGGCTTCTCGCTGCGCACGGGGCTGCGCCAGGCCCGCGGTGAGGCCGCCCGCCTGAAAGTGCCCTTCGGCCGCTACTTCCGGCGGACCGCCGACACCGCCGTCAAGGCCGTGGTCATGGAGGACTCCGCCGCCCTGGTCGGTCTGCTGCTCGCCGCCGGCGGCCTGCTCGGCGGACAGCTCACCGGGTCCGGGGTCTGGGACGGCGTCGCCTCGCTGTGCATCGGCGCGCTGCTCCTGTACGTGGCCTGGGTGCTGGGCCGCTCGAACGTGGAACTGCTCATCGGCCGTCCGCTGCCCCGCGCCACCCGGGAGCGGATCCGGGCGGAACTGCTGGCGGTGGAGCACATCGAGGCCGTACTGGAGCTGACGACGCTCGTGCAGGGGCCCAGGGAGGCCCTGGTGGCGGCGAAGGTCGACTTCCGGGACGTGTCGAGCGCGGCGCAGATCGAGTGGGCCTGCGAGCAGGCCGAGCAGCGGCTGCGCGAGGCGCTCCCCGTCGTCAGCCGGGTCTACCTGGACCCGACGCCGGGATTCGCGCAGCGCCGCTCGGAGGGTCTCAACCCGTGGCCGTGACGGGACGCGGTGGGCCCGGGCGCGGTCAGGCGGACAGGCCCGCCCGGTCGAGCAGGTACGCGGTCATCGGGTCGTAGAAGCGGGGGCTGACCACGTGGTCGTCGAGGGGGACCGCCACCTGGAGGGTGCCCTCGGCCTCGGCGAGGAAGAGGGCCGGGTCGTTGCAGTCGGCGTAGCCCACGGAGTCGACGCCGAGCTGGCCGGCGCACCCCGCCCAGCCGTGGTCGGCGACGACGAGGTCGGGCAGCGGGCGGCCCGCGCTGTCCAGGCCGGTGAGGACGGCGCGCATCGGCTCGCCGGAGTGGGTGTGCCACAGGGTGGCGCCGTGTTCGAGGACCGCCACGTCCGCGAACTGCACGACGTACCCCTCGTCCGTCCGCAGTCCCTCCGGGATGACGACGATCTCGCAGCCGGCGGCGCGCAGCGCGGCGGCCGTCGCGCGGTGCACGTCCAGCAGGCCGCCGGGGTGGCCGGTGGCGAACAGCACCCGCTGCCTGCCCGCGGCCGCCTTGCGCAGCCGGCCGGCCAGCCGCTCCAGGCCGTCGACGGTCAGATCCGGGTCGATGGTGTCCTGGCCCTGCCGGTACTCGGGGTCGTCGTTGACGCCGACCCTTTCGGCCATCACCGCGAGCACGTCCTGCTCGTCGCTCCAGCGGTCGCCGAGTTCCAGACCGAGCCAGAAGCCGCGGTCGCCGTTGGCCAGCTTGCGGTAGTGCGAGAGGTTGTTCTCGCGGGGCGTGGCGACGTCCCCCGCGATACGGGTCCTCACGAGATGGTCGACGAGTTCGGCGCGGCTGGGTGTCCCGGGTATCGGCATGGCTCCCATTGTGGGGCAGCCCGCTGCGCGAGTCCGCCGCGCGCCACGGGCTGGGACGCGGGTCACTCCCCGTGTCTCAGCGCGAACCACAGTTCCATGCGGACGTCCGGGTCGTCGAGGTCGGCCGCCAGCAGGGCGGCGCAGCGGGCGATGCGCTGCCGCACGGTGTTGCGGTGCACGGCCAGCGCCACCGCGGTCCGGTCCCAGCTGCCGTGCAGGGAGAGCCAGGCGCGCAGGGTCTCGGTCAGCGCGGGGTGCGCGGCGAGGGGGGCGAGGACGGCGCGGGCGTGGGCGGCGGCCTCCTCGGCCGGGACCAGGTCGCCGAGGCCGGGCCGGTCGCCGTGGCGGACCAGCGGGGCCCGGGTGGCGCGGGCGCGGGCCAGGGCGCGCGCCGCCTGGGTGTCGGCGGCCGGCCACTCCCGGGGCGGGACGGCCGCGCTGGCCCCGAGGGTCCAGCCCGGCTGCCGTACCGCTTCCCGCTCGGCCGGCAGCAGCACCCGTACGGTCCCGGAACCTTCGGTCAGGTCGACCAGCGCCGAGCCCAGGGCGGCGCCCAGCGCGGAGGCGGCGACGGCGTCCGCCGGCCGGTGCTCGGGGCGGCCGTGCACGACGGTCCACGGCCCCTGCCCGAGCAGCGCTGCCACGTCCTCGGCGGACGCCCCCAGCAGCATCCGGACGAGCGCGGCGGAGCGGGCCGCCGAGGTGCCGCTCTGGTGCTCGCCGGTCAGCAGGGACAGCAGCACGGCGGCCACGGAGGCGATGGTGTGGTCCCCCTGCTCGCGCCGCGGGGAGGCCACCGCGAGGACGAAGCCGTGGCCCGCGCCGAGGGCGTAGGCGGCGAGGTGGCTGCCGGCGACGGTGTCGGCGGCCGAACTGGGTGCGTACGGCCCGCCGGCCCCCGCCCCCGCCCCCGCCCCGGGGCCCGGCGGTGCCCCCGCCCCCGTCCGTCCCTGGGGAACCGCCCGTCCTGCGGGCCCCGGCCGCACCACCGCGGCCAGGCCGGCCAGGGCCGCTCCCACCTCCTGGGCGGGCTCCCGGCCCGCGGCGGCGATGCGGGTGCCGTCGGGGCCGTAGAGGACGGCCAGGCCGGTCAGCCGCTGGGCGAGCTGGCGCAGCACCGAGGGGACGGGGTCGGGGCGGGACGCGGCGGCGGCCAGGCTCTGCTGGGCCTCGGTGACCCGGCGCAGCTCGGCCGTCCGGGACTGGGCGACCAGTTGCCACACGGCCCGGGCGACCTTGGCGAACGTCGTCCGGGGCGGCACCTCCAGCAGCGGCAGTCCCCGGGCCTCGCAGGCGGCGCTCAGCGCGGGCGGGACCGTGTCGTGCAGCGGCGCCACACCGAACCCGAGGGCCGCGCCGCCCGCCGCGACGATCCGCGCGACGTAGTCGTCGAAGTACCCGGCCGGCGCGTTCCGCGGGATGTGCACGCCCGCCGTCAGCAGCAGCTCGCCGCCCAGCAGGTACGGGTAGGGGTCGGCCATCTCCGAGGCGTGCGCCCACTGGATGACGACGTCCGGCCCGGCGGGCCCGGCGAGCTGGCGCAGGGCGAGGTCGTCGCGGGCCATGAGCGCGGCCAGCGGGACCGGTGGGGTCGGCGGGACCACCTGGGTGAGGGGGCCCGCTGGGGCAGGCGTGTCCGGCATGGTGTGCGCTTCCTCCATCCCTGCCCCCTCGAATGGATGAAAAGTACACTTCGCAGTCGCTTTCCGGCCACCTAATGTCGTTCCAGACCCGGCGGCCGCGGGTACGGGCGGATGTCCCCGCGTGCCACTGCCGGCGCCCCCTTTCCGGGGGACCCCAGGAAATCCACACGTCTTTGCACGACCCGCCACCGGACAGTGCGCGAAGGAGGGCCCCACATGGCCGTCGACTACACGGTGATCGTTCTCTATCTGGCCGGCATGCTGGCCATGGGCTGGTGGGGCATGCGCCGCGCCAAGTCCAAGAGCGAGTTCCTGGTGGCGGGCCGCCGCCTGGGGCCCGCGATGTACTCCGGCACCATGGCGGCGATCGTCCTCGGCGGCGCGTCCACCATCGGCGGTGTGGGCCTCGGCTACAAGTACGGCCTGTCCGGCGCGTGGATGGTCTTCACCATCGGCCTCGGCATCCTCGCCCTCTCCGTGTTCTTCTCCGCCCGCATCGCCCGGCTGAAGGTCTACACCGTCTCCGAGATGCTCGACCTGCGCTACGGCGGCAAGGCGGGCATCATCTCCGGCGTGGTCATGTGGGCGTACACCCTCATGCTCGCCGTGACCTCGACCATCGCCTACGCCACGATCTTCGACGTGCTGTTCGACCTGAACCGCACGGTCGCCATCGTCATCGGCGGCGCGATCGTCGTCGCGTACTCCACCCTCGGCGGCATGTGGTCCATCACGCTCACCGACATGGTGCAGTTCGTCGTCAAGACGATCGGCGTACTGCTCCTGCTGCTGCCCATCGCCGTGGTCAAGGCGGGCGGCTTCGGCGCGATGCGGGCCAAGCTGCCGACCTCGTACTTCGACCCGCTGGGCATCGGCGGCGAGACGATCTTCACCTACGTGCTGATCTACACCTTCGGCATGCTCATCGGGCAGGACATCTGGCAGCGCGTGTTCACCGCCCGCAGTGACAGGGTCGCCCGCCACGGCGGCACCGTCGCCGGCACCTACTGCCTGGTCTACGCCCTGGCCGGCGCCGTCATCGGCACCGCCGCCAAGGTCCTCTACCCGCACCTGGGCAGCGCCGACGACGCGTTCGCCACCATCGTCAAGGACGAACTGCCCGTCGGCGTGCGCGGCCTGGTGCTGGCCGCCGCGCTGGCCGCCGTGATGTCGACCTCCTCCGGCGCGCTGATCGCCTGCGCCACCGTCGCCAACAACGACATCTGGTCCCGGCTGCGCGGCGCGGTGCGCCGCGGCGGCGAGGCGCGGGGCGACGGCCACGGCGAGGCGCACGACGAGGTCAGGGGCAACCGGGCCTTCATCCTCATCATGGGCGTCGGCGTCATCGGCACCGCGATCGCGCTGAACAACGTCGTCGAGGCGCTGACCGTGGCCTACAACCTGCTCGTCGGCGGCCTGCTCGTGCCGATCCTCGGCGGGCTGCTGTGGAAGCGCGGCACCGCGCCCGGCGCCCTCGCCTCCGTGATCGTCGGCGGCCTCGCGGTCATCGGCCTGATGGCGGGCTTCGGCATCCTCGCCAACGAGCCCGTCTACTACGGCCTGCTGTCCTCGCTGGTCGCCTACGTCGCCGTGTCCCTGGCCACCCGGCCCACCGACGAGTCCGTCCTCGCCGTCTGGCGCGAACGCCTCGCCGGCCGCACCCCCGAACCCGCGTCCGAACCGGTCCCGGCGCACCCGTAGAGTCGCCAGGGAAGCAGTACATGCGCGACGAAGCGCAGGAAAGAAGGCATTTCATCATGAGCAGCACCGAGACGCCCCGCGGCCCCGTCGACTCCTCCCGCGTTCCGCGCTACGCCGGTCCCGCCACCTTCGCCCGGCTGCCCCGCCTCGACGAGGTCGGCCGCGCCGACGTCGCCGTCGTGGGCGTGCCGTTCGACTCCGGCGTCTCCTACCGGCCGGGCGCCCGCTTCGGCGGTAACGCCATCCGCGAGGCGTCCCGGCTGCTGCGCCCCTACAACCCGGCGCAGGACGCCTCCCCGTTCGCCCTCGCCCAGGTCGCCGACGGCGGCGACATCGCGGTCAACCCGTTCAACATCAACGAGGCCGTCGACACGATCGAGGCCGCCGCCGACGACCTGCTCGGCACCGGCGCCCGCCTGATGACGCTCGGCGGCGACCACACCATCGCCCTGCCGCTGCTCAGGTCCGTCGCCAAGAAGCACGGCCCGGTCGCCCTGCTCCACTTCGACGCCCACCTCGACACCTGGGACACCTACTTCGGCGCCGAGTACACCCACGGCACCCCCTTCCGGCGCGCGGTGGAGGAGGGCATCCTCGACACCTCCGCCCTCTCCCACGTCGGCACCCGCGGCCCGCTGTACGGCAAGCAGGACCTCACCGACGACGAGAAGATGGGCTTCGGCATCGTCACCTCCGCGGACGTGTACCGCCGCGGCGCCGACGAGGTCGCCGACCAGCTGCGCGGGCGCATCGGCGACCGCCCGCTGTACATCTCCATCGACATCGACTGCCTCGACCCGGCCCACGCGCCCGGCACCGGCACCCCCGAGGCCGGCGGCATGACCTCCCGCGAACTCCTGGAGATCCTGCGCGGCCTGGCCTCCTGCAACCTGGTCTCCGCCGACGTCGTCGAGGTCGCCCCGGCCTACGACCACGCCGAGATCACCTCCGTCGCCGCCTCCCACACGGCGTACGAACTGACCACCATCATGAGCCGCCAGATCGCGGCGGCCCGCACCGCATGACGCGCTGAGGAGACCGAGCCCAAGTGACGCACGACCACGACCTGGTACTCCGCCCGACGCCCGCCCAGGCGGAGGCCGCCCTGAACCCTCCCCCCGGCCGCACCGGCGGAGACCTGGTCGTGGAGACCCTGGCCGGGCTCGGCGCGACCACCGTCTTCGGCCTGCCCGGCCAGCACGCCCTCGGCGTGTTCGACGCCCTGCGCCGCTCCGGCCTGCGCTACGTCGGCCTGCGGGTGGAGAACAACGCGGGCTTCGCCGCCGACGCCTACGGCCGGGTCACCGGCGAGGCCGCCCCGCTGCTCCTGTCGACCGGCCCGGGGGCCCTCACCTCCCTGGCCGCCCTCCAGGAGGCGGCGGCGGCCTCCGCGCCCGTCCTCGCGATCAGCAGCCAGGTGCCCACCGCCGGGCTCGGCGGCGGCCGCCACGGCTACCTGCACGAACTGCCCGACCAGGCGGCCTCGTTCCGCGGGGTGGTGAAGTCCGTCCACACGGTCCGCGCCCCCTCCCAGATCCCGTCCGCGATCGCCGCTGCCTGGCAGTCGGCGCTCACCGCCCCGCACGGCCCGGTCTGGGTGGAGATCCCGCAGGACGTCCTGCTCGCGCGGACCGCCCTGCCGGTGGTGACCGCGATGGACGCGACCCCGCAGGACCTGCTGCCGCGCCCCGAACTCACCGCCGTGGGCGCCCACTTGCTGTCCACGGCGGCCCGCCCGGCGATCATCGCGGGCGGCGGCGTCGTCCGCGCGGACGCCTCCGGGAAGCTGCGTGCCCTGGCGGAGAGGCTGGACGCCCCCGTCGTCACCACCTTCGGCGGCAAGGGCGCGTTCCCCTGGAACCACCCGCTCTCCCTCCAGTCCTGGCTGGAGGACCGGCACACCACCGACTTCCTGGAGGACGCCGACGTCCTGCTCGTCGTCGGCTCCGGCCTCGGTGAACTCTCCTCGAACTACCACACGTTCGCCCCGCGCGGCCGGGTGATCCAGATCGAGGCCGACCCCGGCAAGCTGGAGGCCAACCACCCCGCCCTCGGCATCCACGCCGACGCCCGGCTCGCCCTCCAGGCCCTCCTGGAGACGGTGGACGAACGGACGGACGACACCGCGGCCGGCCGCGTACGCGACCTCCTCGCCAAGGTCCGCGACCGCATCGCCGCCCAGGACCTCACCCTGGAGCAGGACGTCCTGGCGTCGGTGCGCCGCGCTCTGCCCGCCCGATCGCCGTCCTTCTGGGACATGACGATCCTGGCGTACTGGGCGTGGTCGGCCTTCGACGCCCAGGCACCCAACACCATGCACTCCGCCCAGGGCGCCGGCGGCCTCGGCTACGGCTTCCCGGCGGCGCTCGGCGCGGCCGTGGCCGACCCGACCCGCCCGGTGCTCGCCGTCTCCGGCGACGGCGGCGCCCTGTACTCGATCGCCGAACTGGCCACGGCCCGCCAGTACGGCCTGGACGTCACCTGGCTGATCGTCGACGACGGCGGCTACGGCATCCTGCGCGAGTACATGACCGACGCCTTCGGCCGGGCCACGGCCACGGAACTCACCCGCCCCGACTACGTCGCCCTCGCCGAGTCCTTCGGCGTACCGGGCGTGCGCACGTCCCCCGACACGCTGGAGGCCGACCTGGCGCGGGCCCTGGCGACACCCGGACCGTCGGTGGTCGTCCTCCCGGCGGTGCTGCGGATGTTCGCGCCCACGCACCTGGACCGACCGGCGGCGCGGGAGGCGTGACCGCCGGCGGCCAGGGGCGCGCTGCGGTCAACCCTCCACGAGCCGCCCGTACTTCTCCGCGTGCGCCGCGCGCTGTTCTGCGTACCCGTCCGCGAAGGCGCGTTGCGGGCCGGGGCCCATGGTGTGGGCCGGTACCTGCCTCAGCGGCAGCAGGCCGGGAATCGCGCCGTAGACCTCGGCGGCCGCTCTCCAGTGCTCCCCGCCGCGGCGCTTGGCCGCCATGAGGTGGTCCAGCAGGGACGCCATGGCCGTTTCGAGGAAGTCCGAGGGCTTCTCCTTCACCAGGAGGTCCTCCCGCCGCGGCGGCCGTCCCGTCTCCCCGGCCAGCAGACGTATCGTCCACAGCGCCGCGAGGAGCCGTCCGGACAAGTGGTGCTCGCCGTGCCTCTGTTCCGCCACGCGCTCTTCCTACCCACCGCGGTGACGCTCACCCGGCGCCGGTGAGGGGCGTGATCCGGTCACCCGTGCGGAAGTTGTCGCGTTCGTACAACCATTCCCGTGAATCTGTGCGTCCACTGGGTATGACTCACTGGATATCACGACGCGTCAGGGTGCTCGCGGCGATCGGCGCGGGCGCCGGGATGCTCGTTCCCTGCGTGGCCGCCGCGACGCCCGCGGCGGCCGCCGCACCGAAGGTCAGCTGCACCTCCGGCAGGGCCGGCCTGGCCGCCAAGCTGCAGAAGGACATCACCGCCGCCATGGCGGGCCGCAAGGGCTCCATCGCCGTCGGTGTGCGCGACCGCGGCACCGACACCACCTGCACCTTCCGGGAGTCGAGCGCCTACGACTCCGCGAGCGTGGTCAAGGTGACCGTCCTCGCCACCCTGCTGTGGGACGCCAAGAAGACGAACCGCAAGCTCACCGACCGCGAGGCCGACCTCGCCAAGGCGATGATCACCCAGTCGGACAACGACTCGACGTCCGCCCTGTGGAAGCAGCTCGGCGTGAGCAAGGTCAAGGGATTCCTGAGCGCCGCCGGCATGACCCAGACCAAGCCGGGCGCCGACGGCTACTGGGGCCTGACCCAGATCACCGTGCGCGACGAGCAGAAGCTGCTCGCCCTCGTCACGGGGAAGAACTCCCTCCTGAGCGACAACTCCCGCGCCTACATCCTCAAGCTGATGGGCCAGGTCGTGTCCTCCCAGCGCTGGGGCACCCCCGCCGGTGCGCCCTCCAACGTCGCCTGGCACGTCAAGAACGGCTGGCTGCAGCGCGCCACCCACGGCTGGCGGGTGCACAGCGTCGGCACCTTCAACGGCGGCGGCCACGACTACACCATCACGGTGCTGACCCAGGACAACAGCACCATGGACTACGGCGTCACCACCATCCAGAACATCGCCCGGGCCGTCCACAAGGACCTCGCGCCCACCGCGCGGTGGGTCAAGCGCGTGGAGCCCGCGCCCCGGCCCGCGGAGGCGACCGTCCCGGTGCCGCCGACCGGCTGACGCTTCACGACGCGGTGGCCCGCCCGTCACCCGGGAGCCCTACGGTGACGGTCATGCGTCTGAGAACCGTACTCGCGACCGTCACCGCCGCACTGGCGGCGGCCAGCTGCCTGACCGCCGCTCCGGCCGCCGCCTCGACCGCCCCCGCCGTCCTTGCCGCCCCGGTGGGCCGGGACCACGCCTGCTCCCCGTCCGTCTCCCTGGACCGCTTCACCGACGCGCTCGACAAGACGACGTACCAGGGCTCCTACGCCGGCAACTTCTCCGCGCTCGCGCGCGACCGGCACGGCGACCTGGCCGCGCTCTCCGACCGCTCCGAGCTGTTCACCCTGGACCGGCGCACGCTCAAGCCGACGGGCGTGGTCCGGCTCGCCGACGAGAGCGGCGCGCCGCTCGACTCCGAGGGCCTGGCCGTCGACCGGGACGGCACCCGCCTGGTCACCTCGGAGACCGAGCCGTCCGTACGCCGCTACTCCCGCGACGGCCGCGTCCTGGACCGGCTGCCGGTGCCCGCCGCGCTGCGCGTGGCCCCCGCCGGCCGGGCCGCCGCCAACCAGACCTTCGAGGGCCTGACCCTGCTGCCCGGCGGCCGCACCCTGCTCGCCTCCATGGAGTACGCGCTCAGCGGCGACGACGCCCGCACCGTCCGCTTCCAGACCTGGCGGCGCAGCGGCGACGGACCCTTCCGGCTCGCCGCGCAGTACGCCTACCGCACCGACGACGCGAGCCTCGGCGTGCCGGAGGTCCAGGCCACGCCCGACGGGCGGCTGCTCGTCCTGGAGCGCGGCTTCACCGCCGGCGTGGGCAACACCGTCCGCCTCTACCTCGCCGACCCGCGCGGCGCCACCGACACCAGCGGCACCGAGAAGCTGACCGGGCAGCCGGGTGTCCGCCTGATCAGGAAGACCCTCCTCACGGACGTCGCCGCCTGCCCCACGCTCGGTGCCACCGCCAGGCAGCCGCAGCCCAACCCGCTCCTGGACAACATCGAGGGCATGACGGTCACCGGCCACGACACCCGGGGCCGCCTGCGCGTCCTCCTGGTCAGCGACGACAACGCGAACCCGGCGCAGACGACCCGCTTCTACTCCCTGCGGGTACAGATCTGACCGCCTCCGGAGCGCCTTACGCCACTTTTCACCCCTTCTGACCTCCTTGAGCCCTTTCGAACCCTTCCCGGCCGCCTTCCGGCCCTCCGTCCCCTTCCCGGGCGGCCCCGCCGCGCCCGGCGAATGTTGCGGAGGGATGAAATCCGCCGCCGTCCTTGTTGGTGCCTTCCGGAAGATCAGGCCGTCAGGGAGGCACCGACGTGGCAGCGCAACCGGGGGAGACACGAGGGTGGGTGCGCAGGCTCGCCTCGTACGCGTGGCGCCATCCCAGGGACGTCGTCCTCGCTCTCGGCTCCTCCCTCGCCGGGATGGCGGTCATGGCCGTCGTCCCGCTGATCACCAAGGTCGTCATCGACGACGTCATAGGTGACCACAGCCGCGCCATGGCCCCCTGGGCAGGCGCCCTGATCGGCGCCGCGCTCCTCGTGTACGCCGCCACCTACGTCCGCCGCTACTACGGCGGCCGGCTCGCCCTCGACGTCCAGCACGACCTGCGCACCGAGATGTACGGGTCGATCACGAAGCTGGACGGCCGCCGCCAGGACGACCTCTCCACCGGCCAGGTCATCGGCCGCGCCACCAGCGACCTCCAGCTCATCCAGGGCCTGTTGTTCATGCTGCCGATGACCATCGGCAACGTCCTGCTCTTCGTGATCTCCCTGGTGATCATGGCCTGGCTGTCGCTGCCGCTGACCCTGGTCGCCCTGGCCGTCGCCCCCGCGCTCGGCTGGATCGCCAAGCGCAGCCGCAGCAGACTCCACCCGGCCACCTGGTACGCGCAGGCGCAGGCGGCGGCCGTCGCCGGTGTGGTGGACGGCGCGGTCAGCGGCGTCCGCGTGGTGAAGGGCTTCGGGCAGGAGGAGCAGGAGACCGCCAAGCTGCGCGCGGTCGGCCGCCGGCTGTTCGCGGGGCGGCTGCGCACGATCCGGCTGAACGCGAAGTTCACCCCGGCCCTCCAGTCGGTCCCCGCGCTCGGCCAGGTCGCCATGCTGGCGCTCGGCGGCTGGCTGGCGGTGAAGGGGCACATCACCCTCGGCACGTTCGTCGCCTTCTCCACCTACCTCGCCCAGCTCGTCGGCCCGGTCCGCATGCTCGCGGTGGTCCTCACGGTCGGCCAGCAGGCCCGCGCCGGCACCGAACGCGTCCTGGAACTGATCGACACCGAGCCCACGCTCACCGAGGGCACCAGGGAACTGCCGGCCGACGCCCCCGCCACCGTCGAGTTCGACGACGTGTCCTTCGCCTACACCGACGGCCGCCCCGTCCTCAAGGGCCTGTCCTTCGAGATCCGCCCCGGCGAGACCCTCGCCGTCGTCGGCTCCTCCGGCTCCGGCAAGTCCACCGTCTCCCTGCTCCTGCCGCGCTTCTACGACGTCACGCACGGCGCCGTCCTGATCGGCGGCCACGACGTGCGCGAGCTGACGCTCGACTCGCTCAGGGCCGCGATCGGCCTGGTCCCCGAGGACTCCTTCCTCTTCTCCGACACCGTCCGCGCCAACATCGCCTACGGCCGCCCCGACGCCACCGACGAGGAGATCACCGCCGCCGCGCGCGCCGCCCAGGCGGACCGTTTCATCGCCGAGCTGCCCGACGGCTACGACACCAAGGTCGGCGAGCAGGGCCTGACCCTGTCCGGCGGCCAGCGCCAGCGCGTCGCCCTGGCCCGCGCCATCCTCACCGACCCGCGCCTGCTCGTCCTGGACGACGCCACCTCCGCCGTCGACGCCCGCGTCGAGCACGAGATCCACGAGGCGCTCGGCCAGGTCATGCGGGGCCGCACCACCCTGCTCATCGCGCACCGCCGCTCCACCCTCGGCCTCGCCGACCGCATCGCCGTCCTCGACGGCGGCCGGCTCGCCGACATCGGCACCCACGACGAACTCCAGGAACGCTGCGCGCTCTACCGGCGCCTGCTCACCGACCCCGACGAACTCGGCGGCGTCTCCCCGGGCCACGCCCTGCCCGCCGTGCCCCCGGAGGACACCTCGGTCCGCGAGGAACTGGACGCCGAGTTCGACGCCGAGCGGGGCATCACCCCGGCTCTGTGGGCGGGCGAGCGCGAGCCGCGCGACGCGGCGACGGCCGGCATGCCCGCCACCCCGGAGCTGCTCGCCCAGGTGGAGGCCCTGCCGCCGGCCACCGACACCCCGGACGTCGACGAGGCCCGCGCCGTGCGCCCCGAGGCCTCCTACGGCCTGCGCCGCCTGCTGCACGGCTTCGGGCTGCCCCTGCTGGCCAGCCTCGGCCTCGTCGCCGTGGACGCCGGGATGGGTCTGCTGCTGCCCGTCCTGATCCGGCACGGCATCGACCAGGGCGTCACCAGGATGGCGCTCGGCGCCGTCTGGACCGCTTCCCTGCTCGGCCTGCTCGCCGTGCTCGTGCAGTGGGCGGCGCAGACCGGCGAGACCCGGATGACCGGCCGCACCGGCGAGCGCGTCCTGTACACGCTGCGCCTGAAGATCTTCGCCCAGCTCCAGCGGCTCGGTCTCGACTACTACGAGCGCGAGCTGACCGGCCGGATCATGACGCGGATGACCACGGACGTCGACGCCCTGTCGACGTTCCTGCAGACCGGTCTGGTCACGGCCTTCGTCTCCGTGGTCACCTTCTTCGGGATCATGGTCGCCCTGCTGGTGATCGACGTCGGACTGGCCCTGGTCGTCTTCGCGACCCTGCCCCCGCTGATCGTCGCCACGTTCTTCTTCCGCCGGGCCAGCGTCAAGGCCTACCAGCTCGCCCGCGAGCGGGTCTCGGTGGTCAACGCCGACCTCCAGGAGTCGGTGGCCGGGCTGCGCATCGTGCAGGCGTTCCGGCGCGAGGAGGACGGCGGACGGCGGTTCACCGAGCGCAGCGACAGCTACCGCCGGGCCCGCATACGCGGCCAGTGGCTGATCTCCGTCTACTTCCCCTTCGTCCAGCTCCTGTCCTCGGTCGCGGCGGCCTCCGTGCTGATCGCGGGCGCGGGCCGGGTGGAGGCGGCGACGCTGACCACGGGCGCCCTGGTGGCGTACCTGCTCTACATCGACCTGTTCTTCGCGCCCGTCCAGCAGCTCTCCCAGGTCTTCGACGGCTACCAGCAGGCCACCGTCTCCCTCGGCCGGATCCAGGAACTGCTCCAGGAGCCGGCGTCCACCGAGCCCGCCGCCGACCCCCGCGAGGTGCCCGCCCTGCGCGGCGAGATCGCCTTCGAGGACGTGCGCTTCGCCTACGGCGACGAGGAGGAGGCCCTGACCGGGATCGACCTGCGCATCCCCGCCGGACAGACCGTCGCGTTCGTCGGCGAGACCGGCGCGGGCAAGTCGACCCTGGTCAAGCTGGTCGCCCGGTTCTACGACCCGACCGGCGGCCGGGTCACCGTCGACGGCACCGACCTGCGCGAGCTGGACATCACGGCCTACCGCCACCGGCTCGGCGTCGTCCCGCAGGAGGCGTACCTCTTCCCGGGCACCGTCCGCGACGCCATCGCCTACGGCCGCCCGGACGCGGCCGACGCCGAGGTGGAGGCCGCGGCCCGCGCGGTCGGCGCGCACGAGATGATCGCCACCCTGGAGGGCGGCTACCTGCACGAGGTCGCCGAACGCGGCCGCAACCTGTCGGCCGGGCAGCGCCAGCTCATCGCGCTGGCCCGCGCCGAACTCGTCGACCCGGACGTCCTGCTGCTCGACGAGGCCACCGCCGCCCTGGACCTGGCCACCGAGGCCCAGGTGAACCAGGCCACCGACCGGCTGGCGGGCCGCCGCACCACGCTCGTGGTCGCCCACCGGCTGACCACGGCCGCCCGCGCGGACCGCGTGGTCGTGATGGACCACGGCCGTGTCGTCGAGGACGGCATGCACGACGAACTCCTGGCCCGCGACGGCCGGTACGCGCGCCTGTGGCGCACCTTCATCGGCGCGGGCGAGCCCGGGCAGCCCGTCAGCGCGTCCCGGTGAGGCGGCGGGGGCAACCATCCGGGGTACGTACGGCGTCCGTACACCTGTACGTCGATGTGCCTGCCGCAAGGGGAGGGGTGACCGTGGACCGCGCTGCGCTGCGCCGCCCGCTGGCCCTCGGCCTGGCCGTGCTGACCGGATCCGGACTGCTGTCGCTGGCGGTGCCCGGCGCCGCCCAGGCGGCCTCGGGCCCGTCCTCGTGCCGGGGCCGCGAGGTCCGGACGCTGTCGTTCGCCACCGGCTCCGTGCACGTCTACAAGCGCGACGGCTACGTCTGCGCGGTCACGGTCTCCGACCGCCCCGGCCGCGTGCAGACGATGTCGGTGACCGTGCAGGCCCGCGGCAACCGCCCGGTCACCGACAAGGGCCGCTACTCCTACCGGGCCGGCCCGGTCACCGTCCACGCCGGACACCGCTGCGTGCGCGTCAGCGGTTCGGTCGGCTCGCGGTCGGCCGGCAGCGGCTGGATCCTGTGCTGACGGCTGACGGCTGACGGCTGACGGCTGACGGCTGACGGCTGACGGCTGACGCCCCCACGGCTGACGGCTGCCGCCGGGGCCGGCGCCCGGCGGGCCGTCCCGCCGGCCTCCGCCCCGGCCGCCGCCTCGCCGAGCCGCCGAGTGGCCCGACGGCGGCCCCGGCAGGGCCGATTCGCCGACTCCCCTGGTGTGCACCCGAGTTGCTCCGATAGCTTCCGGCGCACATCTGTCTCACAGGGGAGTGTGCATGCGCAAGGCGCTCAGATGGCTGCTGGCGCTGGTGGTGCTCGTGGGCACCGTCAGCACGGCCGGGGCGGCCACCGCCGCCCAGACCCGGGCCACCGGCACCGACATCAAGGACCGGCTGCTGTCCATACCGGGCATGAGCCTGATCGAGGAGAAGCCCTACACCGGCTACCGCTTCTTCGTCCTGAACTACACCCAGCCGGTCGACCACCGGCACCCGTCCAAGGGCACCTTCCAGCAGCGGATCACCGTGCTGCACAAGGGAGTCGACCGCCCCACGGTGTTCTACACCGGCGGCTACAACGTCTCCACCACCCCGAGCCGCCGCGAGCCGACCCAGATCGTGGACGGCAACCAGGTCTCCCTGGAGTACCGCTTCTTCACCCCGTCCCGGCCCGCCCCGGCCGACTGGTCCAAGCTCGACATCTGGCAGGCGGCCAGTGACCAGCACCGCCTCTTCACCGCCCTCAAGCAGGTCTACACGCACAACTGGATCGCCACCGGCGGCTCCAAGGGCGGCATGACGGCCACCTACTACGAGCGGTTCTACCCGCGCGACATGGACGGCGTCGTCGCCTACGTCGCCCCCAACGACGTCGTCAACGACGAGGACTCCGCCTACGACCGCTTCTTCGAGACCGTCGGCACCAAGGAGTGCCGCGACCGGCTCGGCGCCGTACAGCGCGAGGCACTGGTGCGCCGTGAGCCGCTGGAGGAGAAGTACGCCCAGTACGCCGCGGACAACCACTACACCTTCACCACCATCGGCAGCCTGGACCGGGCCTACGAGGCGGTCGTCCTCGACTACGTGTGGGGCTTTTGGCAGTACAGCCTGCTGAAGGACTGCGACACGATCCCCGCCGACGCCCGCACCGCCACCGACCAGCAGATCTGGGACTCGGTCGACACCATCTCCGGCTTCTCCGCCTACACCGACCAGGGCCTGGAGACCTACACGCCGTACTACTACCAGGCGGGCACGCAGCTGGGCGCCCCCACGATCCGCTTCCCGCACATCGAGAAGAAGCTGATCCGCTACGGCTACCAGCCGCCGCGCAACTTCGTGCCCCGCTCCATCCCGATGCGTTTCGAGCCCTACGCCATGCGCGACGTCGACACCTGGGTGCGCCACCACGCGGACGGGATGATGTTCGTCTACGGGCAGAACGACCCCTGGGGCTCGGAGCGGTTCCGCCTCGGCCACGGCGCCCGGGACTCGTACGTCTTCACGGCACCGGGCATGAACCACGGTGCGAACGTCGCGGGCCTCGTGCCCGGGCAGAAGGCGCTCGCCACCGCCAGGATCCTCGACTGGGCGGGCGTCGCCCCCGCCGAGGTGCGGGAGAACCCGTCGGCGGCCCGGCCGCTGGCCCGCCCCGACGCGAAGCTGGACGTGCGGGACGTGGAACGCGAGCCCGCGCTCAGACCGTAGGAACCACACACCGCAACCGCGGTGGACCGCGCCCCGGGACACACTCCCCGGGCGCGGCCCGCCGGCCGGTCAGTACGACAGGCCGTACCCGATGGGGTACAGCACCCGCGAGGGATCGTCCGCCCGCTGCACCGGCACCGGCAGCTTCCCGCGCGGCCGCACCCGGCCGGCGATGACGCGGGCGGCGGCGCGCAGTTCCACGTCGGTCCAGGAGTACGACGCCAGGTACGCCGGTACGGACGGGAGCTGGGCGACGTCGTAGGGGTTGCGGACGGCCAGGGCGACCACCGGGCGCCCGGTCGCCGTCAGCCGCTCCACCAGCGTGCGCTGCGCGCTGCCCGCCGTGACGTTGTACGTCGCGACGACCACCGCGTCCACGTCGCCCGCCGCCGCGACCGCCCGGTCGATGGCGGCCGCCGAGGGGGCGGTGCCGGTGGACAGGGCGGTGGCCTTGAAGCCCAGTTCGGTGAGGGCGGCGGCGAGCACCCCGGTGGGCGGGCCCGTGGTGCCCGACGGTGAGGCCGGGTCGGCGCCCACCACGAGGAGGGTGCGGTGGCTGCGGCGCGACAGGGGCAGCAGCCGGGCCTCGTTGACCAGCAGGGTCGTCGTCCGCTCGGCGATACGGTCGGCCTCCGCCAGATGCCCGGGGGTGCCGACCCGGTGCGCCACCTGGCGCTCGGAGACGTACGGGTCCTCGAACAGGCCCCGGCGGGCCTTCATCCGCAGAATGCGCAGGATCGATTCATCGAGCCGGGCCTCGGTCAGCTCGCCGCCGCGCACGGCGTCCAGGACCGCGTGCCAGGCGACGTCCAGGTCGGGCGGGTTGAGCAGCTGGTCCACGCCCGCTTTCAGCGCGAGCACCGGCACCCGGTCGTCACCGTACTTGGTGCGCACCCCCTGCATGCCGAGCGAGTCGGTGATCACCACCCCGTCGTAGCCCAGCTCGCCGCGCAGGATGCCGGTGAGGATCGGGTGGGACAGCGTGGCCGGGTCGCCGGAGTCGTCGAGCGCCGGGAACTGGATGTGCGCCGTCATGATCGAGTCGATGCCGGCCCTGATCGCCGCCCGGAACGGCACGGCGTCCAGCTTCTCCCACACCTCCCGGGTGTGCGTGATGACCGGGAAGCCGTAGTGGCTGTCCACCGCGGTGTCGCCGTGCCCGGGGAAGTGCTTGGCGGTCGCCGCGACCCGCGCCCCCTGATAGCCCCTCACCTCGGCCGCCACCAGCCGGGCCACCGCGTCCGGGTCGGCGCCGAAGGAGCGGACGCCGATGACCGGGTTGGCCGGGTTGACGTTCACGTCGGCGTCGGGGGAGTAGTCCTGGTTGATGCCCATCGCGCGCAGCTCGGTGCCCGAGATCCGGCCGAGGGCGCGGGCGTCGGGGACGGAACCGGAGGCACCGAGGGCCATCGCGCCCGGGAAGAGGGTGGCGGGCTTGCCGACCCGGCAGACGATGCCGTGCTCCTGGTCGGTGGCGACCAGCACGGGCAGGCCGCGCGGCTGCTGGAGCGAGGCCCGCTGGATGCCGTTGGACAGGGCGGCGATCTGCTGCGGGTCGCGGGTGTTGTGGGCCCAGGTGAAGTAGATGATGCCGCCGACGCGGTACTTCGCGACCAGCTCGGCGGCGGTGCGGACACCGATCTCCTGGAGGTTGGCGTCGATGTCGGCCTGGTCGGGGTCGGTGGCCGAGTGGCCGTAGACCCGCATCACGAACAGCTGCCCGACCTTCTCCTCGAGCGTCATCCGCGACACGAGGGCGCGCAGCCGCCGCTCGTCGGGACGGGCGGCGGCCTCGGCGGTGCCGGTGCCGGTGCCGACGGCGAGGGCGGCCGTGAGGGTGGCGGTGGCGGCGAGGACGCCGCGTCTGGAGGGGCGGGGGGAGGAGGGGGTGGAGGGGCGTGTGGTGTCGTGCACGTGCGCTCCTTCCGGAGGGGTTCCGCTGAAGGAAACTTCCGAGGAGTCACCAATATCCGGGAAGTTTCTGCCAGTCAAGGGAACGCACGCACCGGACCGGCGGACGCGGCGACCACCCCCACGGCCCACCGACCGGGACCACCGTGCGGGGCGGCGGACCGGGTAGGGCGGAGCCGACGGGTGCGTGGCGGCGGACAGGGGAGGGCGCATCCGGTGGTGCGTGGCGGCGGACCGCTCAGGGAGCCGACCGGCCGTGCGTGGCGGCGCGCCGGGTGCCTCTCACCCCGCCGTCCGCGGTGTGTGCGCCGATGCGGCCGGCCAGTGCGCGCGCAGCGTGCGCACCGTCTCGGCGATGGCCGGCCGGCGGGCCGCCCCCGCCCGCCACAGCGCGTACAGGTGCCGTACGGGCACCGGATCCAGCGGGACCTCGACCACCCCCTCGGGCAGCGGCCCGCGGCCCAGGCGCGGGATCAGGGCCACGCCGAGACCGGCGGCGACCAGTGCGACCAGCGTCGGGTTCTCGTCGGCCTGGTGGACGACGTCCGGCTCATGGCCGGCGGCGCGCAGGGTGCGCAGCAGCCAGTCGTGGCAGACCCGCCCCGGCGGCTGGCAGATCCACCGCTCCCCGCCCAGCTCGGAGCGCCGCACCGCGGCCCGCCCGGCGAACGGATGCCCGGCCGGCACCAGCAGGTCGCACAGGTCGTCCCCGATGGCCGCCTGCTCCACCCCGGCCGGCGCGGGCAGCGGCGCGATGTCCCAGTCGTGCGCGACCGCGAGGTCGACGGCCCCCTTGGCGACCAGGTCCACCGACAGGTGCGGGTCGACCTCGCTGAGCCGGGCGTCCAGCGCGGGGTGACGCCGGGCCAGGTCGGCCAGCACGCCCGGCAGCAGCCCGCGCGCCGCCGAGGCGAACGCGGCGACGGTCAGCCGCCCGGCGGGCACCCCGCGCCGCTCCTCCAGCTCGGTCTCCGCCCGTTCGACGATCGCCAGCAACTCCTGGGCCGTGGCCACGAGCTGGTGCGCCTCGTCGGTGAGCCGCACCCCGCGCCCCGCGCGCTCCAGGAGGACGGTCCTGGTCTCCCGTTCCAGCTTGGCGATCTGCTGGGACACCGCCGACGAGGTGTAGCCGAGCGCGGTGGCCGCCGCGCCGACGGTGCCGTGCACGGAGACGGCGTGCAGGGCGCGCAGCCGCTGCAGATCGAGCACGGTTCCTCCAGGGGCCGGTCGGGAACGATTAGCGTTGCTGCATCCAACAGTGCAGCAATCATCGCTGGTGCTACACGGTCGGGGCGAGTGATCCTCGACGCATGCGACCCACCCATGTCCTGATCGCCGTCCTCGTCGCCGCCGTCTGGGGCGTCAACTTCACCGTCATCGAGGTCGGCCTCGGTCACTTCCCGCCGCTGCTCTTCTCCGCCCTGCGCTTCCTGGCCGCCGCGCTGCCCGCCGTCCTCCTCGTGGGCCGGCCCAAGGTGGCCTGGAAGTGGATCGTGGCGGTGGGACTGGTCCTCGGGGTCGCCAAGTTCGGCCTGCTGTTCGTGGGCATGGACCACGGGATGCCGGCCGGGCTGTCCTCCCTGGTGCTGCAGATCCAGGCGGTGTTCACGGCCCTGTTCGCCTTCGCGGCCCTCGGCGAACGCCTCACCCGGCTGCGGCTGGCGGGCATGGGCGTGGCGCTCGCCGGGATCGTCGTCGCCGCCGTGGACGAGGGCACCACGGGCCCGCTCGGCGCCTTCGCGCTGGTCGTCGTCGCGGCGGCCTGCTGGGGAGTGTCCAACGTCCTGACCCGCAAGGCGGCCCCGCCGGACGCCCTGAACTTCATGGTCTGGGTCAGCACCGTTCCGGTCCTGCCGCTCCTCGCCCTCTCCCTGCTGACCGAAGGCCCCTCCCGGGACCTGGCCGCGCTGCGCGGCCTCGACTGGCAG
This sequence comes from Streptomyces sp. NPDC006743, assembly GCF_040703815.1. Taxonomy (NCBI): domain Bacteria; kingdom Bacillati; phylum Actinomycetota; class Actinomycetes; order Kitasatosporales; family Streptomycetaceae; genus Streptomyces; species Streptomyces sp. NPDC006743. Next base: position 179,080 of record NZ_JBEYJA010000011.1, read on the forward strand.
GGCGCGGGCACGGTCCTCTACGTCGCCTGGGTCACCACGGTCTTCGGCTTCGGCGCCTGGGGCTGGCTGCTGCGCCGCCACCCCGCCTCCACCGTGGCGCCCTTCTCCCTGCTGGTCCCGGTCTTCGGGATGTCGGCGGCGGCGCTCTTCCTGCACGAGTCGGTGACCGGACTGCGCTGGTGCGCGGGGGCGCTGCTGGTGGGCGGGGTGGCGCTGACGTCACTGGCCCCGGTGAGGACCGCGGGAAAGACCCGCGCCGGGACCCCGGCGGCGAGCCCGGCGCCCACCCCCGTACGCGACCGGGTCGCCGTCCCCGCCCGGCGGCCGGACTGACACCGGCCGCCCGGCCTCCGGAGGCCGGACTGACTCCGGCGCCGCCCGGCCTCCGGCGTCGGACCGGCCGAAACCGGGTCGACGCGGCCGGGGCCGTACGTCAGACTCCCCGCGTGACGATCACCATGGAGGGGCCCGCCCTGGAGGGCGGCCTCGTACGTCTGGAACCGCTGGCACACCGGCACGCCGCCGACCTCGCGGTGGCGGCGGAGGAGGACCGGGACTCGTACGCCTACACCTGGGTGCCCCGGGCCGGCGAGACCGAGGCCTACATCGACGCCCAGCTCGCCCGCGCGGCCACCGGACGCCTCGCCCCCTACGCCCAGATCTCCCTCGCCACCGGCCGGGCGGTCGGCGCCACCTCGTACTGGGAGCCACGCTCCTGGCGCGCGGAGGACCGGCTGGACGCCGTCGAGGTGGGCTTCACCTGGCTCGCCCGCTCCGCCCAGGGCACCGGCATCAACGCCGAGGCCAAGTACCTGCTCTTCCGGCACGCCTTCGAGGTGTGGCGGGTCTCCCGCGTCGACCTGAAGACCGACGCCCGCAACAGCCGCTCACGCGCCGCGATCGAGAGCGTCGGCGCCCGTTTCGAGGGCGTCCTGCGCAACTGGTCCCGCTCCTGGGCGCCGGGTGAGGACGGCCGGCTGCGGGACTCCGCGATCTACTCGATCACGGCCGAGGAGTGGCCCGAGCGCCGCCCGGCGCTGGAGGCACGGGTGCGCAGGGCGGCCGGGCGGGAAGAGCGGTAGGGGCCGCGGGCCCGGGCGGAGAGTCCGGCCCGGCCGGCCATCTCAGGCAGGCCGGGCGGGCCGGCGGGAGGATCGGTCGACCCGGGCGGGCCTGCGGGAGGACCGGGGAAAGACGCGGACTACGCCGACTCGTTGAGCAGCCGGGTCAGGTACTCCCGTCCCGGGCCGAGGAGTCCGGGCAGCGGCTGTGCCGCCTCGTACCACCGCTTCTCGTACTCCCAGCACAGCCAGCCGTCCCAGCCCGCGCGGGTGAGGACGTCGACGCACTCGGTGAGCGGCAGGACACCCGCGCCCAGCGCGAGGGGGACGGTGTCCTCGGCCGAGTCGATGTCCTTGACCTGCACGTACCCGAGGTGCGGGGCGAGCGCCGCGTACGTCTGTGACGGCTGCTCACCGCCCAGCCAGGTGTGCATCACGTCCCACAGCGCGCCCACCTGCCCGTGCCCGACCGGCCCGAGGACGCGGATGGCGTCGGCGCCGGTGCGGTGCGAGTCGTGGGTCTCCAGCAGGACACGGACCCCGAGCGCGGCGGCGTCCTCGGCGACGACGCCCAGACGCCGGGCGGCGGTGGCGTCGGACTCCTCGCGGGGGCGGCCGGCGTCGGCGCCGGGGAAGACCCGGACGAACGGGGCGCCCAGGTCGTGCGCCAGTCGCAGCAGCCCGCGGATCTCGTCCAGGACGGGGCCGTCGTCGCCGGGCGCGGCGACGCGCGCGTACCCGGCCACGCACAGCACCTCGACCCCCGCCGCTTCGAACAGGGCGGCGGTCTCCGCGCGTTCGGCGGGGGAGAGGCCGGGGTGCACCGGTTCCTCGGGGTGCGCGCGCAGTTCGACGCCGTGGTAGCCGTGCGCGGTCGCGAGCGCCAGGACCTCCGGGATCGGCAGGCCGGGGACACCGAGAGTGGAGAACGCGAGCTTCATGGGATTCCTCCGTGGATACTCCGCCCTTCAGGACGGAGAGGAAACGGGCCCCTGCGGAGCAGGGCAAGGAGCGGGGTTCCGCCCCCAGGGCGAAAGACCGTGCTCTGAGCAGCAGGTTTCATCTTTACCCGTCATGACACTGGTTTGTGAGCATGACCACGGCGCCGGTGAAGCGGGCGTTCACGTACCGCTTCCGTCCCCTGGACGAGCAGGCAGAACCGCCCGGTGCCTACTCGTGCCCGGCGGGTCGGAACACGTTGAGCTGCGCCCCCGTCTTCGCGGTCTGCGACGACACCAGCCGCCATGTCCGCAGCACCCCGTCCGCCGGGAAGACCGACTTGCCGCCGCCGAGGAGCACCGGCATGACGGCGAGCCGCAGTTCGTCCACCAGGTCCGCGGCCAGCAGCGCCCGCACCAGCGTGGGACTGCCCATCATCGCGAGGTCGCCGCCGCCGGCCGCCCGCAGTTCCCGTACCTTCGCGAGCGCCTCGGCGCCGGGCACGCGCACGGTGTTCTCCCAGGTCAGCGCGGAGTCGTCGAGGGTGTCCGACACGACGTACTTGCGCAGGGAGTTGATCCGGTCGGCGAAGGGGTCACCGGCCCGCCCGGGCCAGGCCGCGGCCATCGTCAGGTAGGTGCGGCGGCCGTAGAGCAGCGCCTCGGCCTGCTCCAGGCCCGCGGCGAACGCTCCGCCGAGCACCTCGGGGTCGAAGAAGGGGTGCGACCAGCCGCCGTGCGCGAAGCCGCCGTCGGTGTCCTCCTGCGGACCGCCGGGCGCCTGCACGACTCCGTCGAGGCTGATGAACTCGGTGACGACGACACGCATGGGAATGCCTTCCGTTTCCTGGCCGGTCGGTACGGCAGAGGAGACCGCGAGCGGCGCCGGAACTCATCGGTGCCCGCACCGGCCCGGGGCCCGCGTCCGCACCCGAACCGTACGGCAGCCCCCCGGGGCCCCGCCGCCCGGCCCGCCGCCGGACGCCGTACGACTGACCGTCCCGTACGGCACGGCCGGCCCTCCGTTGTGCCGCCCGGCCCCGGTCTCACCCGCGCGGCACTCCCGTGGACCCCCGCACCATCAGCTCTCCCCGGACCGTGGCGATGCCCCCGGGCGGGGGCTCCTCGCGGCCCATGGCGATGCGGCCCGCCCGTGCGCCGGCCTCCGCGAGGGGCAGGCGGACCGTCGTGAGGGAGGGCACCGCGTCGACACTGAAGGGCAGGTCGTCGAAGCCCGCCACCGAGACGTCCCCCGGGATGCGCAGCCCGGACTCGCGCAGCGCGGCGCAGGCGCCCAGCGCCACGGAGTCGTTGGCGGCGACGACCGCCGTGAGCGCGGGGTCGCGGCGCAGCAGCTCCAGCGTGGCCTCGTAACCGGACCGGCGGTCGAACCGGCCGTGCACGGTACGGTCCGGGTCGTCCTCGACGCCCGCCGCCGCCAGCGCCTCGCGGTGCCCTTCGAGGCGGTGCCGGGTGGTGGTGCGCTCCCGCGGGCCCGCGATGTAGCCGAGCCGCCGGTGTCCCAGGCCCGTCAGGTGCTCGGTCAGCTGCCGCGCGCCCCCGCGGTTGTCGAAGGCCAGCGCGACCGCCTCGGTGTCCGGCACCGGCGGCCGTCCGCACAGCACCACCCGGGTCCCGGCCTCCGCCAGCCGGCGCAGTTTCGCCGCGACCGCCGCCGCGTGCGGCGCGCTCTCCACCGCACCGCCGGTGAGCACGACCGCGGCGGCCCGCTGCCGCTGGAGCAGCGTCAGGTAGGTCAGTTCCCGTTCGGGCGAGCCGCCGGTGTTGCAGACCACCGCCAGCCGTTCGCCGCCGGCCCGCCCGCCCGGACCGCCGATCTCCGACTGGATCGCGCTCGCCATGATCCCGAAGAACGGGTCGGCGATGTCGTTCACGAGGATGCCGACCAGGTCGGAGGTGGCGGCGGCGAGCGCGCTCGCGGGGCCGTTGAGCACGTAGTCCAGCTCGTCGACGGCCTTCAGGACCCGCTCCCGGGTGGAGGCGGCCACCGGGTAGTTCCCGTTCAGCACGCGCGACACCGTCGCGGGCGAGACCTGGGCGCGGGCCGCCACGTCCGCCAGGGTCACCGTCATCTCGTCGTCCTCCGGTCGCGCGTGTCGTCGTGGGTGAGCGGGCACCGTCCGGGCGGCTGCCGCGGGCCGTGGTGTCGTGCAGACCTTACGGCCATTCGCCCCCTTGTTCGCCTGCTCGAACGCCACGGTGCCCGTCCGCCGGGACACCGCGGTGTCCGTCCGCCCGGACAACACGATCCGTGCCCGCTCTTGTCCGGACCGCTGTCCAGAGGCTAGCTTCTCCTGACGTAGAAAGCGCTTGCTGTCCTCGCTCGCCGCACCCGCGGCCGCACGAGCAGCACCGCGACGGGTGACCGTACGCGCGTCGGTGACGCGTGACCGTACACGCGGCGGTGACGAGCGGCGACGGCACATGACCGCGACGAGCGGCGAGGACAGAGGGCCGCGACGGGCGCGGCGAGGACAGGGGTCCGCGACAGCGGCCGCGGGAGAGCGGGCGCGAGCGGCCGTACGAAAGGACTGGGACCGACGTGACACGCAAGACGGTGCGGATCGCCATGAACGGCGTGACCGGACGCATGGGCTACCGCCAGCACCTGGTCCGCTCGATCCTCGCCCTGCGCGAGCAGGGCGGACTCGACCTCGGCGACGGCACCGTGCTGTGGCCGGAACCCGTCCTGGTCGGCCGCCGCGAGCACGCGCTGAAGGCGCTTGCCGGCCGGCACGGCCTGGAGCACGTCTCCACCGACCTGGACGCGGTCCTCGCCGACCCGGCCGTGGACATCTACTTCGACGCCCAGGTCACCTCCGCCCGCGAGGAGGCGATCAAGAAGGCGATCGCCGCGGGCAAGCACGTCTACACCGAGAAGCCCACCGCCACCGGCCTCGACGGCGCCCTGGAGCTGGCCCGCCTCGCCCACGCGGCCGGCATCCGGCACGGCGTCGTCCAGGACAAGATCTTCCTGCCGGGCCTGCTGAAGCTGAAGCGGCTGATCGACGGCGGCTTCTTCGGCCGCATCCTGTCCGTGCGCGGCGAGTTCGGCTACTGGGTCTTCGAGGGCGACTGGCAGGAGGCCCAGCGCCCGTCGTGGAACTACCGGGCCGAGGACGGCGGCGGCATCGTCGTCGACATGTTCCCGCACTGGGAGTACGTGCTGCACGAGCTGTTCGGCCGCGTCACCTCCGTCCAGGCCCTCACCGCCACCCACATCCCCCAGCGCTGGGACGAGAACGGCAAGCCGTACGACGCCACCGCCGACGACGCCGCCTACGGCATCTTCGAACTGGAGGGCGGCGCGGTCGCCCAGATCAACTCCTCCTGGGCGGTGCGCGTCAACCGCGACGAACTCGTCGAGTTCCAGGTCGACGGCACGGAGGGCTCCGCCGTGGCGGGCCTGCGCCGCTGCCGCGCCCAGCACCGCTCCGCCACCCCCAAGCCGGTCTGGAACCCCGACGTCCCGGCCACCGAGGTCTTCCGCGACCAGTGGCAGGAAGTGCCCGATAACACCGACTTCGACAACGGCTTCAAGGCCCAGTGGGAGCTGTTCCTGCGCCACGTCTACGCCGACGCCCCCTACCACTGGGACCTGCTCGCCGGCGCCCGCGGCGTCCAGCTCGCGGAACTGGGCCTGAAGTCCTCCGCCGAGGGCCGCCGCATCGACGTCCCGGAGATCGCGCTGTGACCCTCCACCTGCCGGACGCCGACGGCACGCTGCGGGCCTACGAGCCGCGCACCGAGCCCTTCGCCGCCGCCCCGGGCGCTCCCTTCACCTCCCGTACGGTCTTCTCCGCCGCCCACGTCGTCGCGGACCCGTTCGCCGACGTCTCGCCCGACTCGCCCGCGGCCGTCGACTGGGACGCCACCCTCGCCTTCCGCCGCCACCTGTGGTCGCACGGGCTGGGCGTCGCCGAGGCCATGGACACCGCCCAGCGCGGCATGGGCCTGGACTGGGCGGGCGCGGCCGAGCTGATCCGCCGCTCGGCGGCGGAGGCGAAGTCGGTGAGCGGCAAGATCGCCTGCGGTGTGGGCACCGACCAGATCACCGGCGGCACGCTCGCCGGCATCCGCGCCGCCTACGAGGAACAGCTCGCCGTCGTCGAGGAGTCCGGCGCCCAGGCGATCCTCATGGCCTCCCGCGCCCTCGCCGCGACCGCCCGGGGCCCGGAGGACTACCTGGAGGTCTACGGCCACCTGCTGCGCCAGGCCGCCGAACCGGTGATCCTGCACTGGCTCGGCCCCATGTTCGACCCGGCGCTGGAGGGCTACTGGGGCTCCGCGGACCTCGACGCGGCCACCGGTACCTTCCTGGACGTCATCGCCGCCCACCCCGACAAGGTCGACGGAGTGAAGATCTCCCTGCTGGACGCCCAGCGCGAGATCGACCTGCGCCGCCGCCTGCCCCGGGGCGTGCGCTGCTACACCGGCGACGACTTCCACTACCCGGAGCTGATCGCCGGCGACGACCAGGGGTTCAGCCACGCCCTGCTCGGCGTCTTCGACCCGCTGGGCCCGCTGGCCGCCGAGGCGGTACGCGTCCTGGACACCGGTGACACGGCCGGCTTCCGCGCCCTCCTCGACCCCACCGTCGCCCTCTCCCGCCACCTCTTCCAGGCCCCCACCCGCTTCTACAAGACGGGTGTCGTCCTGCTCGCCTGGCTGGCCGGGCACCAGTCGCACTTCACGATGGTCGGCGGCCTGCAGTCGGCCCGTTCCCTGCCGCACCTGGCCCGCGCCTACGAACTCGCCGACGGTCTGGGCCTGTTCCCGGACCCCGCGCTCGCCGAGGAACGGATGCGCGGCCTGCTCCTCCTCCACGGGGTGAACCGATGACCCACGCCGGCCTGAGCCGTTTCTCCGTCAACCAGATGACCGTCAAGCAGCTCCCCCTGCCCGAACTCGTCGGCGCCTGCGCGGAACTGGGCGTCGGCGGCATCGGCCTGTGGCGCGAACCGGTGCGGGCCTACGGGCTGGAGGCCGCCGCCCAGCTCGTCCGGGAGGCGGGCCTGACCGTCACCACCCTGTGCCGGGGCGGCTTCCTCACCGCGGCCGACCCCGTCGAACGCGCGGAGGCGCTGCGCGACAACCACGCGGCCGTCGACGAGGCCGCCGCGCTCGGCACGGACACCCTGGTCCTCGTCTCCGGCGGACTCCCCGCCGGGGACAAGGACCTGCACGGCGCCCGCGAACGCGTCGCCGACGCCCTCGCCGTCCTCGGCCCCTACGCGGCCGAACGCGGTGTACGTCTGGCCATCGAGCCGCTGCACCCCATGTTCGCCGCCGACCGCTGCGTGGTGTCCACCCTGACGCAGGCCCTGGACCTGGCCGAACGCTTCCCCGCCGACCAGGTCGGCGTGGCCGTGGACACCTACCACATCTGGTGGGACGACCGGGCGCCCGCCGAGATCGCCCGGGCGGGCGCGTCCGGCCGCATCCACACCTTCCAGCTCGCCGACTGGACCACCCCGCTGCCGGAGGGCGTCCTCAACGGCCGCGGCCAGATCGGCGACGGCGCCATCGACATGCGCGAGTGGAAGGGGTACGTGGAGGCCGCCGGCTACAGCGGCCTCATCGAGGTCGAACTGTTCAACGACGCTCTGTGGGCGCGCGACGGCCGGGAGGTGCTGGAGGAGACGGCGGCGCGGTTCGTGGAACACGTCGTGCGCTGACCGCCGGGCGGGGCCGTCGGCGTCGGCGGCGTTCCCGGCCGCCGGGAAATACCGCGAAGAATATCGCCGCGCAGTGCAACCCTTCCGGCGCGCGGCATGTCGTATCTGTCGTCGGAACCCCCGGTGGGGGCCCGGGGAGACCCGGGGAGGCTCGGGGGGAGCCACGGGTTCCGGCGCAGGAGGGGAAGAGCCGAGGGGGCCGGGTCGACGACCGGGCCCCCTCGAAGCTGTCCGGGCCGGTCTCCTAGAAGAACACCCCGCAGCGCAGCAGCACGTTCGCGTACGGCCGCGCCTCCCCGGTCCGTACGACCAGACGCGCACCCGCCGACAGCTCCTTGAGCCGCTCGTGCGGGACCAGGACGAGCCCGGGGAAGCGGCCGTCCAGCAGCGCGGCAGCCGCCGGATTGGCCCCGCGCACCTCGGCCGCCGCCGTCGCGCCCTCCACCACCAGCTCCGCCAGCAGCCCGTCCAGTACCTCGGCGAAGGACGGCACCCCGGCACGGAACGCCAGGTCGACCACCCGCGGCCCGGCCGGTATCGGCATGCCCGCGTCGCACACCAGCACCTCGTCGGTGTGCCCCAGCTCGGCCAGGGCACCGGACAGATGCCGGTTGAGGATGCCCGCCTTCTTCACCGTGAGCCGCCTCGCGCCGGGTCGCCGGAGGAGTCCTCCCCGTCCCGGCCGGGGGCCCCGGAACCGTCCTGCGGGACGGCAGGGGACAGGGCGTCGACCTCCGCCGCCGTCGGGTACGACTCCTGCGCACCCCGCTTCGTCACGGCCGCCGCGCCCACCCGGGCCGCGTACGCCGCCGCTTTCTCCAGGGACGCGCCCGCGCCGAGCCGCCAGGCCAGCGCCGCGGTGAACGCGTCGCCCGCGCCCGTCGTGTCCACGGCGTCCACCTTCACGGACGGCACCCGGGCCGTCCCCTCGGCGGACGCCACCAGCGCGCCCTCGCCGCCCAGGGTGACGACCACCGAACGCGGGCCGCGCGCGAGCAGCGCCCGCGCCCAGTCCTCCGGGCCGGCACCGGCGTCCGCCCCGCCCAGGATGACCTTCGCCTCGTGCTCGTTGACGATCAGCGGGTCGCACGCCTCCAGGAGCTGGGGCGGCAGCGGGCGCGGCGGCGACGGGTTGAGCACGAACCGGCTCCCCGCGGCCAGGTGGCGTACGGTCTCCACGACCGTCTCCAGCGGGACCTCCAACTGCGCGGACACCACCCGCGCGGACCCGACGAGAGCCGCCGCGGCACGGACGTCCCCGGGGGTCAGCCGGCCGTTGGCACCCGGCGAGACCACGATCGAGTTGTCTCCCGACGGGTCCACCGTGATCAGCGCGACCCCGGTCGGCGCGCCGCCGATCAGCACACCCGCCGGGTCGACCCCGGCCGACCGCTGCGCGTCCAGCAGCAGCCGTCCGTGCGCGTCGTCACCGACCCGGGCCAGCAGGGCCGTGCGGGCCCCCAGCCGGGCCGCGGCGACCGCCTGGTTGGCGCCCTTGCCGCCGGGGTGGACGGCCAGGTCGGAGCCGAGGACCGTCTCCCCGGCCGCGGGCCGGCGCTCGACGCCGATCACCAGGTCGGCGTTGGCCGACCCCACGACCAGCAGGTCGTAGTCGTACATGCGCAGTGTCTCCTTACGGGAACGGGTCGCCGGTCAGCCGCTGAACCCGGCCACGTTCTCCTTCGTTACCACCTTGACCGGCACCTTCACCGTCGGCGCGACCTTCTTTCCCTGGACCGCCTTGAGCGCGTTGTCCACGGCGATCCGGCCGAGCTGGCTCGGCTGCTGCGCGACCGAGGCGTACAGCGTGCCGTTCTTGACGGCGGTCAGGCCGTCCGGGGTGCCGTCGAAGCCGACGACCTGCACGGACCTGCCGGCCTTGGAGCCGAGCGCCTTGACCGCGCCGAGCGCCATCTCGTCGTTGGCGGCGATCACGCCCTGCACGTCGGGGTGGGCCTGGAGCAGGTTCGACATCACGTCGAGACCCTTGGTGCGGTCGAAGTCGGCGGGCTGCTGGGCGAGGACCTGGATGCCCGGGTAGGCCTTGAGACCCTGGGCGAAACCGGCGGCGCGCTCACGGGCGGCGGAGGTGCCCGCCTGCCCCTGGAGGATCACGATCTTCCCGTGCCCGCCCAGCTTCTCGGCGATGGTCCTGGCGGCCAGTTCGCCGCCGGCCACGTTGTCGGAGGCGACCAGCGCGGCCGTCCTCGCGTTGTTGACGCCGCGGTCCACGGCGATGACGGGGATGTCCGCCTTGCCGGCGGCCTTCACGGAGTTGCTGGCCGCGTCCGAGTCCACCGGGTTGACGATGATCGCGCCCAGGCTCGAACTGGTGAAGTTCTGGAGCTGGTTGGCCTGCTGCGAGGCGTCGTTCTGCGCGTCGGTGACGGTCAGGTCCAGGCCCAGCTTCTTCGCCTCGGCCTGCGCGCCCGACTTGATCTGCACGAAGAACGGATTGTTGAGGGTGGACAGCGACAGACCCATCTTCGGGGTCGTCGAAGCGGACCCGGTGTGCAGCAGCGAGGTCGCGGCCACCAGCGCCACGGTCACCACCGCCGCCAGCCCGTACGTCGCCGCCTGCTTGCCCTTGCCGCCGCCGCTGCCCGTGCCCGCGGCCTGCGGGGTCGCCCCGGCCTTGCGGCGCACGGTGTCGAGCAGCACCGCCAGCGCGATCACGACACCGATGACGACCTGCTGCCAGAACGCCGACACCGACAGCAGGTTGAGGCCGTTCCTGAGCACCGCGAGGATCAGCGCGCCGATCAGCGTCCCGGACGCCTTGCCCGTGCCGCCCGCCAGCGAGGCGCCGCCGATGACGACCGCCGCGATCGCGTCCAGCTCGTAGCCGTTGGCGGCCTGCGGCTGCGCGGAGGAGAGCCGGGCGGCGAGCACGATGCCGGCCGCGGCGGCGAACAGCCCCGACAGGGCGTAGATTGCGAGCTTCTGCCGCTTCACCCGCAGCCCCGAGAGCCGGGCCGCCTCCTCGTTGCCGCCGATCGCGTACATCGAACGCCCGATGTACGTACGTCCCAGCACGAACGCCGTGATCAGGCCCATGACGACCATGACGAGCACGGGCACCGGCAGCCAGCCGCCGAGCGTGTCACCCAGGTGCGAGACCGAGTCCGGCAGGGCGATCGGGGAGCCCTGCGAGATGACCAGCGACAGACCGCGGCCCACCGACAGCATGGCCAGCGTCGCGATGAACGGCGGCAGCTTGCCGTAGGAGATCAGGAAACCGTTGACCAGGCCCGCCGCGATGCCCGTGGCGACGGCGAGGACCACCGCGAGGACCACCGGCACCCCGTGCGAGGTCGCGCTCCAGGCGAGCACCGTCGCCGACAGCGCCGCCACCGAACCGACCGACAGGTCGATGCCCGCCGCGACGATGACGAAGGTGACACCGAAGGCCAGGATGGCGGTCACCGCCGCCTGGACACCGATGTTCAGCAGGTTGTCCGTCGTCAGGAAGTCCCCGGAGAGCGCGGACAGCGCGATGACGAGGACGATCAGCGCGGTCAGCGCGCCGTTGTCGAGCAGCAGGCGGCGCAGGCCGCCGGAGGCGCCACCCGCGCCCGCCTTGCTCTTGAGCGTGTCAGTGGCCACGGGGGGCCTCCACTTCGGTCGTTCCGTTCGTAGGAGTGCTGACGGCGAGCGCCATCACGGCGTCCTGGGTCGCCTCGTCGGCCGGGAGTTCCCCGGCGATCCGGCCCTGCGCCATCACCAGCACCCGGTCGCTCATGCCGAGCACCTCGGGCAGGTCGCTGGAGATCATCAGGACGGCGGCGCCGGCGGCCGTCAGTTCGTTGATGAGCTGGTAGATCTCGACCTTGGCGCCGACGTCGATGCCCCGGGTCGGCTCGTCGAGGATGAGGACCTTGGTGTCGGCCAGCAGCCACTTGCCGATGACGACCTTCTGCTGGTTGCCGCCCGACAGGGTCCGCACGTGCTGGCCGAGACCGGCCATCCGCACGCCGAGCTGCCCGGCGATCCGCTCGGCCTCCCGGTGCTGCCCCTTGAGGTCCACGAGGCCGCCGCGCGAGGCCGACCGCAGGGTCACCAGACCGAGGTTCTCCTCCACCGAGGCGTCGAGGACCAGCCCCTGCCCCTTGCGGTCCTCGGGCACCAGCCCGATCCCGGCGGCCATGGCCGCGTTCACGTCGTGCCGCCGCAGCCGGGCACCGGCGACGCGGACGTCACCCCGGTCGTACGGGTCCGCGCCGAACACGGCCCGCACGACCTCCGTACGTCCCGCGCCCACCAGCCCCGCGATGCCGACGACCTCACCGGCGTGCACCTGGAAGCTGACGTCGTGGAAGACCCCGTCCCGGGTGAGCCCCTCGACGGCGAGCAGCGGCTCGCCCCGCTCGGCCCGCTCCCTGGGGTACTGCTGCTCGATGGAGCGCCCCACCATGAGCCGGACCAGCTCGTCCTCGGGCGTCGAGGCGGGCACCTGGCCCACGCTGCGCCCGTCCCGGATGACCGTGACCCGGTCGCCCAGGGCGGCGATCTCCTCCAGGTGGTGCGTGATGAACACGATCCCGACGCCGTCGGCGCGCAGCGTCCGCACGATCGAGAACAGCTTCTCGACCTCCTCGGAGGTGAGTACGGCGGTCGGCTCGTCCATGATCAGCACGCGGGCGTCCAGGCTCAGCGCCTTGGCGATCTCGACCATCTGGAGCCGGGCGATGCCCAGTTCGCGCACCCGTGCGCGGGGCGACACGCTGACGCCCACCCGTTCGAGCAGGGCGGCGGCCTCGGTCTCCATCCGCTTGCGGTCGATCATCCCGAAGCGGCGCGGCTGGCGGCCCAGGAAGATGTTCTCGGCGACCGTCAGATCGGGTACGAGGTTGAACTCCTGGTAGATCGTGGCGATCCCGAGCCGCTCGGAGTCCTGCGCACCGTGGATGCGCACCTCCTCGCCGGCGGCCCAGATCCGCCCGGCATCGGGGGTGTAGGCACCGGAGAGCATCTTGATGAGCGTGCTCTTGCCGGCGCCGTTCTCCCCGAGCAGCACGTGCACCTCGCCCCGGCGCAGGTCGAAGTCGACGCTGTCCAGCGCCACCACGCCCGGGAAGGTCTTCCGGATGCCCTCGATGCGCAGCAACTCCTCCGGGTCGCTCACGGCATGCTCCTGTTCGTTGCGACGGACTCGGGGACGGTGGGGGCGCCGGTGGCCGGGGGACCGGCCGCCCGGCTCCCGGCCGGGACGCCGGCGTCGGGGGTGACGGTCCTCGCCCCGTCCGCGGTGGCGGCACGGGCGGCGAGCGCGGGAGCCGGCCCGGCGGCGGCCTCGCCGCACGAGCGGCGGACGACGAGCCGGGCGGGCAGCGTCACCGACTCCGGCCCCCGGCCCTCGATACGGTCCACCAGCGCCCGTACGGCCGCCCGCCCCAGCTCGCCCGTGGGCTGGGCGACGGCGGTGATCGGCGGATCGGTGTGCACGAACCACGGGATGTCGTCGAACGCCGCCAGCGCGATGTCGTCCGGCACCCGCAGCCCGCGCGCCCGGATCGCGTCCAGCGCGCCGAGCGCCATCAGGTTGTCGGCCGCGAAGACCACCTCGGGCGGCTCGGGCAGGTCGAGGAACCCCTCGGTGACCCGCCGCCCGCTCTCGGCCTGGAAGTCGCCCTGCCCGGTGTAGGCCTCGGGGAGGTCGAGCCCGTAGGCGGCCAGCGCCTCCCGGAAGGCCCGCACCCGCTCACTGCCGGTCGTGGTGGCCGCGGGACCCGCGATGATCGCGAGCCGCCGGTGCCCGAGCCCGTACAGGTGCGCGACGAGGTCCCGCACCGCCTGCTGCCCGTCGGCCCGCACCACGGGCACGTCCACGCCCTTGATCCACCGGTCGACGAACACCATCGGCGTCCCCGAGCGCGCGGCCTCGAGCATCAGCGGCGAACCACCGTCGGTGGGGGAGACGAGCAGGCCGTCGATCCGCCGGTCCAGCAGGGTCCGCACGTGGTGGTCCTGGAGATCGGGCCGCTCGTCGGCGTTCCCGATGATCACGCTGTACCCGAGCGCGCGGGCCTCCTCCTCGACGGAGCGGGCCAGCTCGGTGAAGTACGGGTTGAGCACGTCGCTGATGACGAGCCCCAGGGTGCGGGTCTGGTCCGTGCGCAGCGAACGGGCGACGGCGTTCGGCCGGTAGCCCAGCGCCTCGACGGCGGCCAGCACACGCGCCCGTGCCTCGGCGCTGACCGACGGATGGTCGTTCAGGACGCGCGAGACCGTGGCGACGGACACGCCCGCCCCGGCAGCGACATCCTTGATGCTCGCCATCGCCGCTCCACCTCCTCGTGGAATCGATTACACGAGGGATTGGAATCGATTACACGAGGCGTGGCAAGAGGGGGTTACCGAATCGTTACGCGTCCTGCGGAACGCCGCGATCTGTGGATGTGGCAACCACGGGACGCGGCTGTGCCAGGGCTGTGACGCAAGACGGTTGCGAGTGTGATCGCCGGTGGTGAACATAGTGGGGCAGAAACGTTCACCGAGGGTTGGCGGCCTTGAGCCTCGCGCCAACCCTCCGCTGGGGGAGGCGAGTTCGGCGTGAAGTTCGATATGGGTGCGCAGACGTTGTCGGCGTTGATGCGTGATTCGCGTGGGTCGAGTGATGATCTGGGGTCGTTGATCCGGCAGTTGGTGCAGGCGGTGGAGCCGTTGGAGGGGAAGTTCAATGGTGCGGGCCGTCGGATGTTTGATGAGTTCAAGGGGCGTGCGGATGGGATCGCGCGTGAGTTGAATGCGTCGTTGGGGGCGATTTTGGGTGGTCAGTCGGGGATGGAGGGTGCGTTTTCCTCGGGTGATCAGGAGCAGGGTGAGAATGCGCGGCAGCAGATGGGTGCGGCGAATTTCGATGCGGCGCGTTTCCGCTGAGTTGTTGTTCTGCTCTGTGCGTTCTGTGCGTTCTGTGCGTTCTGTGTGTTCTTTCGGGCGTGTCGGGTTTTCCGGGTTGTCTGCCGGGTTGTCTTCCGGGTTTTCTGGGTTGGTTGTTGGTTTGGTGGGGAGTGGTGTGTGATGGCGGGTTCGGGTTCGGATCGTCGGTCGTATGACACGGGTGCGTCG